>JAIOJQ010000204.1 GCA_019911865.1 Thermoanaerobaculia bacterium | reverse complement strand
GCTCGAGGCGATCTGGAACCAGAACGGGCGCGCGTCGCTCGCCGCCGCGTTCGCGACGACCGGCGATCCGGCGAGCTCCAGGATCGGTGCGGCGGCGACGCGCGGACTCGACGCCTGGGCCGCCAGCTGGGCGGACGCACGCCGCGACGCCTGCGCGGCGACCCACGTCCGCGGCGAGCAGTCGGGAGAGCTGCTCGACCTGCGCATGGCCTGCCTCGACCGGGCGCTGGCCCGTTTTCGCGCCCTCCTCGGCCGGCTCTCGGCCGGCGACGGAGCGCCGACCGGCCAGGCGATCCAGGCGATCGGCGCCCTGCCGCCGGTCGCCCTGTGCGCCGACCGCGAGCTGCTGACGGCGCCGGTCGCGCTGCCCACCGACCCGCGGGCGCGCGACCGGATCGTCGCGCTCGAGCAGGAGATCGCCGCGGGCTTCGCCGACGTCGACGCGGGCAGGGTCCAGGAGAGCGCTCGAGGCGCGCGCGCCCTGGTCGAGCACGCTGCCGAGATCGGTCACCCGCCGACCGAGACCCGCGCGCGCTATCTGCTCGGCCACGCCCTGCGGCTCCAGGGGGAGTTCGCCGCCGCCCGGATCGAGCTGCGCGCGGCCGCCGCGGCGGCCCTGGCCGGCAACGAGCGCGAGTGGCTCGCGCGCGCCCTGACCGAGCTCGCCTTCCTCGACGGCTCCGACCTCGAGGATCTCGAGGCGGCGGCGATCTGGGAGCAGATGGGCCGGGGAGCGCTCGGGTCGCTCGCCCCCGACTCGATCCTGGTCGCCGATTTCGAGCACGCTCTCGGCACGGCCCGGCTCGACGCCGCGCACCGCGACGAGGCGAGAGCGCACCTCGAGCGCGCCGAGCGGATCCGGCGCCGGGTGCTCGGCGAGGAGCATCCGGACCTGGTGCGCTCCTGGGTCAACCTGTCGAGCGCCGAGTACCTGGCCGGACGCTTCGCGGAAGCCGAACGCTGGGCCGAGCGGGCGGCGGCCCTCGCCGAGCGCCTGTTCGCGGCGCCTCATCCGTTCACCGCCGCGGCCTACGGCATGGTGGGCTCCGCTCGCCACCAGCAGGGTGACCTCGAAGGCGCGCGGATCGCCATGACGGCCGAGTCCGAGATCGCGCTCGCCACCGCCGGGCAACAGAGCTTCGCCTGGGCCAGGAGCCAGATCAACGTGGCGCTGCTCGAGATCGACCTCGGCGATCCCGCCGCCGCGCTCGATCGGCTCGCCGCGCCCGCGGCGATCTTCGACCGACAGCTGCCCGCCGAGCACCCCTTTCGCAAGTACCCGGCCTATGCGACCGGCCGCGCCCTCACCGCCCTCGGGCGCCCGAGCGAGGCGATCGATCCGCTCGAACGGGCGCTCGGCTGGGCCCGCGCCGGCACCGACGCCGCGAGCGAGCTGCCCGAGATCGAGCTGGCGCTCGCCGAGGCGCTGACCGCCGCCGGCCAGGATCCCCGGCGCGCGCGCCGGCTGGTGGAGTCGGCCAGCGCGGGGCTGGCGACCATGCCCGGCCACGCCGAGCTGCGCGCGCGCGCCGAGCGTTGGCTCGCCGCGCACGGCGGCTCGACGCCCGCTGGGTGACGGCGCAACCGCCGATCGACGGTCACCCGCCTCGGGCCTTCACGGCGCCGTCGACGACCAGCGACTGGTGTCGGCGGTTTCGAAGCCGTCGGCGAAGATCAGCGTCGAGAGCACCGTGGTCGCCGCGGTGGCCGAGTTGTCGGAGCGTCGGCGGTCGATGCGCGCGCCGGGGTCGGCCGTCGCGGTGGCGTCCAGCGTGGTCGCGCCGACCATCCCGACCGTGACGTCGACGGTGACCGCGGCCGAGGCGCCGGGAGCGAGAGCGCCCAGGTCGCACTCGACCTGGTGGCCACCGGCCTGGTAGACGCAGGCCGGCGACGGCGGGGTCGAGCCGACGAAGCTGACCTCGACCGGCAGCTCGACGACCAGGGTCGCCGCGTCGGCGCCGACCGCACCCGCGTTGTCGACGGTGATCGAGTAGGCGAGCGGCCGCCCCTCGACCGCCGGATCGGGCGCGTCCGCGATCGCGACGTCGAGGTCGGGCAGGAGGAACAGCCAGGGCTCGGGGCCGCTGGTGCCGTCGTCGGCCGCGGCGACCGCGCCGGGTCCGACCGGCAGGGCGGTGAAACCCGTCGGGTGGGACGAGGCCGCGCCCGGAGAGAGGTCCGCCAGCCGCGCCGTCTCGACGCCGTCGCTCGCCCACGGCTCGACGCCGGCGACGCCGTCGTCGGCCGCGAACAGCAGCGCCTCGCCGTCGACCGCGAAGCCGCGCGGATCGGAACCGGCGGCGCCGGCGGCGAGGTCGCTCACCCGCCAGGTGCCGCCCGCGGTGCCGTCGCTGCGCCAGAGCTCGCGACCGGTCGAGCCGTCGTCGGCCGAGAAGTAGACGACATCTCCGATCGCGGTGAGCTCGCGCGGCTCGGAGCCGGCAGTGCCCGGTCGCAGGTCGACGACGCGCGTCGTCCCGCCCGGCGTGCCATCGGTCCGCCAGAGCTCGCGCCCCGCGGCGGCGTCGGTGGCGGCGAACAGCGCCACCGGCCCGGCGATCACGACGAAGCCGGCCGGACCCGACGGCGCGCCTCCTGCGGCGATGTCCGCCACCCGGGTCGTGGTCGGTGCCGTCCCCTGCGAGATCCAGAGCTCGCGCCCGGCGACGTCGTCGGAAGCGCGGAACAGGACGGCGCTGCCGAACGGCGTCAGCTCGGCCGGGTGCGAGCCCTCCGGGCCGGGCTCGAGGTCGGCGACCCGCGACGCCCCGGTGCCGTCGCTCACCCAGAGCTCGACGTCGCGACTCGCCACCGTCGGCTCGCCGAAGCGCGTGGCGCCGGCGACCGCGCCCGCGTCGTCGGTCGCCGCGAAGTAGAGCAACCCGCCGGCGACCGCGAAGTCGCGCGGCCGGCTGCCGTCGCTGGCGGTCGACAGGTCGGCGACCTCGACCGTTCCGGCCGGCGTGCCGTCGGTGCGCCAGAGCTCGTAGTCGGATCCGTCGTCGGCGGCGGTGAAGAACCAGCCGCCGTCGAACGGCACCGGCGGCTCGGGTTGGTAGTAGGCCGAGGAGCAGCCGCCGGCACAGAGGTCGTCGACGAGGACCGTGCCGGCGCCGCTGCCGTCGCTCGCCCACGGCTCGGTGCCGGCAGCGCCGTCGTCGGCGAAGAAGAGGACGCCGCCGGTGCCGCCGGCGAGCGCCTCGGGCCGCGACCCTTCGTCGCCCGGACGCAGGTCTTCGACCAGCACGGTGCCGCCCGGCGTGCCGTCGGTCGTCCAGAGCTCGCGATCGACCAGCGGACCGCCGCCGCCGAACGGCGCCAAGCTCGCGCCCGCCGCGAAGAAGAGGCGCTGGTCGTCGCCGACGAAGGGGCCGGGCTGCGACCCCCGCGCCGGGGCGTAGACGTCGGCGACCAGCGCCGTCGTGCCGGCCGTGCCGGCGCTGCGCCAGAGCTCGCGGTTGTCGGGTGACCCTTCGGCCGAGAAGAGCGCGACACCGCCGCCGAGATCGACGAAACTCTCGGGATAGGAGCCGCACGAGCCCGGACAGAGGTCGGTCACGCGGAAGGTGCCACCGCCGGTGCCGTCGCTGGTCCAGAGCTCGAAGCCGAAAACGCCGTCGGCGTCGCTCTTGAAGTAGAGCCGGCCGCCGGCGGGCCGGATCTCCTGGACGTTGTTCGAGCCGCCGACCAGGTAAGTGCCGCCGCCGGTGCCGTCGCTGCGCCAGAGGCCGAACGGCGAGCTGCCCTGAAAGTAGACGATGCCGTTCCAGTCGACCAGGTCCTGCGGCGAGATCGAGTGAACCAGCACGGTCCCCGCGAAGGTCCCGTCGCTGCGCCAGAGGTCGTAGTCCGAGCCGTTCGAGGCGCCGAAGTAGACGAAGGCACCGGAGGCCGTCAGCTGCTGAGGAAACGAGCCCGGAGAGCCGGGCCGGAGATCGCGCACCAGCTGGGTGCCGGCCGCGGTCCCGTCGGAGACCCAGAGCTCGCCGCCGGTCGCGGCCTCGAAGCCGCGGAAGAGCACGAGCGAGCCGAGCGGTTCCAGAAAATCCGGAGAGAGCCCGCCAGAACCTGGCACCGAGTCGGCGACCATGGCCGTCCCGGCCGGCGTGCCGTCCGAGGCCCACAGCTCGCGCCCGGAGACGCCGTCGTCGGCCGCGAAGAAGAGCCGGCCGCCCGCCCAGGCCACCTCGTTGCTCTGCACCTCCGAGCCAGCGATCCCGGGCACGATGTCGGCGAGCAGGAGGGTCCCGGCCGGCGTGCCGTCGCTGATCCACGGCTCGCGCCCGGTCTCGCCGTCGTGCGCGGACAGGAAGAGCCCGGCCGGCGTCGCGGCCAGCAGGTCGAAGACGCCGTCTTCCGGCCCGGGCAGCACCTCGACCGCGACGCGCGTGCCGGCCGCCGTGCCGTCGGTGCGCCAGAGCTCGAACCCGGTCGCGGGGTGGCGGGCGACGAACCAGAGCACCCCGGCGTGAGCCGCAAAGCGGCCGGGGTTCGAATCGCAAGGGCCCGGGCAGAGGTCGGCGACGAGCCGCGTTCCGGCGGTCGTCCCGTCCGAGCGCCAGAGCTCGCGACCGGTCGCCTCGCTGCGGCCGGCGAAGTAGGCGACGCCGCCGAAGACGGCGAGATCGTCGTTCAGACCCGAGTCCTGAGCCCCGGAACCGGGCGCGATGTCGGCCAGCTGCTGCGCCGGCGCCTGTGCTCCGGCGGTTGCGGCGGCGAGTCCGGCGGCGACCAGCGCGACGAGGTGCACGGCGGTGAACGGAGCTCTGGACATGGCGGGCCTCCCGCGCGAACCCTAGGCCGGTCGCGCGGGGCGGGACATCCCGAGTTCGCGGGATCGCCGTTCGCCGGTGTACGCTCGCCGCGGTTGCCCCCGTCTCCGCGCCGCTCGCCCGCGCTGGTCGCGGTTGCCTCGCTCGCGCTGCTCGGCGCCCGGTCCGTGTCCGGGGCGGAGACGGCGCGTGGGGGGCCGCCGCGCCTCGCCCACCTCGAGACCTCGCACGGTCTCTCCCACAACTCCGTCTACGCCCTCCACCAGGACCGGCGCGGCTGGCTCTGGATCGGCACCGTCGACGGCCTCGACCGATTCGACGGTCACGAGTTCCGGGTCGAGCGGCCGCGCGCGGGCGATGCCGCCTCGCCGTCGAGCCCGGTCGTGCGCGCGCTCGCCGAGGACTGCGACGGCTCGCTGTGGGTCGCCACCGAGGCGGGCCTCGATCACCGCTCGCCCGGCGGCGCCTGGCGGCGCCACCGACCGGCCGGCCGCGCGGCGGTCGTCCACTCCGTCGCCGTCACCGACGACTGCTCGGTCTGGTCCGGCGGACAGGGCGGGCTCTTCCGCTTCGATCGCGCCGCCGACCGCTTCCTCGCCGTCGTTCCCGGCCGCCCCGGCCGCGCCGACTCGGTCCGCGCGCTGGCGCCCGATCCCGGTCGCGGCGCCCTCTGGGCGATCGCCTTCGACGCGGCGGGGCTGTCGACCGAAATCTGGCAGATCTCGACAGCTGACGCCCGGGCCGAACGCTGGGCGCTCGATCCGGCGTGGTCCACGACCTGGGCGGCGATCGTCGACCCGGAGGGGCGGCTCTGGCTCGACCCCGCGGCGCCGGTCCGCTTCGAGCCGGAGCACCGCCGCGCGCGGCGTGACGGCGGACCCGCCACTCCGCCCGTCCGCGCCGCGCTGCGAGCGCGCGACGGCGCGCTCTGGTTCGGCACCACCGACGGCGCCTTCGTCCGCCGTGGCGACCGCGTCGAGGCGCTGCGCCCGGAGCGCGAGCGGCCGACCTGGTTGCACAACTACGTCCGCTCGGTGCTCGAGGACCGCGACGGCTCGATCTGGCTCGGCACCTACGGCGGGCTCTACCGCCACGACCCGTTCCGCCAGCCCTTCGAGCTGCTCGGCACCGCGGAGGGTGCCGAGGCTCCCGCCGCGGCGCCGGTTTCGGCGCTCGCCCCGGGTCCCGGAGGCGCGGTCTGGATCGCGAGCTTCGGCGCCGGGTTGCGCCTCTTCGACCTCGACCGCGGCCTCGCGCTGGGCATCGAGCGGGCTCGCCCCGGCGTGTCGGGGGCGCTCCCGGACGACGTCGTCTGGTGCCTGCTGCCCGACCCCGACGGCGGGCTCTGGGCCGGTCTCGAGAGCGGCCTCGCCCGGCGCGAGCCGGACGGACGCTGGTCGCGGCAACCGCTCGAAGGTGGCGCCGTCGAATCCGAGCGGGTTTCGACGCTGGCGCGCGGACCCGACGCGACGCTCTGGATCGGCACCGAGCACGGCCTCCATCGGCTCCGTCCCGGCGCCGCCAGCGCCGAGCGGGTCGCCCTGCCCGGTGGCGACCGCGCGCGCGTCGACAGCTTGCTCGCCGAGAGCGACCACCTGCGGATCGGCGCCGACGGACACCGTCTCGTCCGCATCGACGCCGTGACCGGCACCGTGACCTCGCGCGACCTCGTCTCCGGCGGCGAGCGCTCGGTCAGTGAAGGAATCTGGCAAATCCTCCCCGCCCCGCCGCTCGGCACCTGGCTGGCGACCGGCTACGGCCTCTGGCTTCTCGGTCCCGACGACGAACCGCGCGCGCACTTCACGACCGCCAACGGTCTGCCCGGCTCGGTCGTCTACAGCGCCGCCCCGGACGGCGGCGCCCCGGACCGCCTCTGGCTCGGCACCAATCGCGGACTGGCGCGCTGCGAGCTCGCCGGGGAACGGCTCGCCTGCCGCGGCTTCGACGCCGCCGACGGCCTCGCCGAGCGCGAGTTCAACCGCGGCGCGGTGCTGGCTGCGCCCGACGGCCGCCTGCTGTTCGGCGGGCTCGACGGAGTGACGCGGTTCGATCCGCGCCGGATCCGGACGCGCATGACCGCGCCGCCGGTGGTCGCCGTCGGGGCTCGATTCTGGGGTTCGGAAGGCTTTCGGCAGGTCGACGGCGAGGGACTCGCGACGCTCGAAGTGCCCGCCGGCTCCGGGGCCTTCGCGATCGAGTACGCGGCGCTCCTCTTCTCGAACCCGCGCCGCGCAAGCTACCGCTACCGGCTCGAGGGGTTCGACCGCGACTGGGTCGAGGCCGGTCACCGCCGGGAAGCGCGCTACACCCGGATCCCGCCGGGCACCTACCGCTTCCGGGTCGTCGCCGCCAACGAGGACGGGGTCTGGGGAACCGCCGGCTTCACCCTGCCGGTGCGCGTGCTGCCGGCGTGGTGGCAGCGCCGGCCGGTGCAGGCGGCCGGCCTGCTGGCGGCGGTCGCCCTGCTGGTCGGCCTCCACCGCCTGCGCATGGCGCGCGCGATCGAGATCGAGCGGATGCGCTGGCGCCTGGCCGGCGACCTGCACGACGAGCTGTCGACCGAGCTGGCGAGCATCGCGGTCGCCGCCGACTTGCTCGCCGGACGCGCCGGCGAGGGCTCGGCGGCATCCGACCGGCTGCGCGAAATCCGCGACACGGCGCTCCGTGCCGTCGACTCGGTGCGCGACGTGGTCTGGTCGCTGTCGCCCGACCACGACCACGGCGGCGCGCTGGTCGAGCGCCTGCGCGCCGAGTGCGCCCGGCTTCTCGCCGGGCTCGAGGTCGACTTCGACGCGCGCGCGGTCCACCCCGGCGTCGACGTGCCGATGACCGCTCGCCGCGCGGCCACGCTCGTCTTCAAGGAGGCCGCGCACAACGTCGTGCGTCACTCCGGCGCCGGGCGCGCGCGGGTGACGCTGGCGGTCGACCCCGCGACGCTCGAGCTCACCCTCGCCGACGACGGGCGCGGGTTCGACGCCGGCCGCCCGGCGGGCGGGGTCGGCCTGGCGAGCCTCGCCCGCCGCGCGCGCGAAGCCGGCGGCACGCTCGTCTGCGACAGCGCGCCCGGCAGCGGCACCACCGTCCGGTTGCGGATCCCCCTGAAGGTTCCCGGCCGCTTCCGGCTCCTCCCGCGAACTCGGGAGGGCAGCGCGGCCGGCGCGAAGCTAAGCTCGAGAGCATGTCGGCGACATACGCCGGAGCGCGAGGACTCATGAGCCCGCGGGCATCGGTCTGGGTCGTCGAGGATCAGGCGCTGCTGCGCGACTCGCTGCGCGAGCTGCTGTCCGAAACTGCCGACCTCGACTGCCCGCTCGCCGTGTCCACGGTCGAGGAGGCGGCCGCCGCGCTCGGCGAGGGCGCCACGCCCGACCTGGTCCTGATGGACATCGGCCTGCCGGGGATCTCGGGTATCGAAGGCGCGGAACTTTTCGCCGCGCGCGTGCCCGGCTGCCGCGTCGTCATTCTCACCGTGCACGACGAGGACGAGAAGGTCTTCCGAGCCATCTGCGCCGGAGCCAGTGGCTACCTGTTGAAAGCGGTGCCGGCGGCGACTCTGCTCGCCGGCATCCGCGACGTGCTCGCCGGCGGCGCGGCGATGTCGCCGCCGATCGCCGCCCGCGTGCTCGACCGGCTCGCGGGCAAGGATCGTCGCGACGCCGCGCTCGCCTACCGGCTGACTCCGCGCGAGCAGGAGACACTCGAGCTCGTCGTCGACGGGCTGCCGACCAAGGCGATCGCCTCGCGGCTCGGCTGCAGCTACGGCACGATCGACACCCACATCCGCCACATCTACGAGAAGCTCCACGTCCACTCGCGCGCCGCGGTGGTGGCCAAGGCGCTGCGCGAAGAGATCGTCGCACGGCCCGGCAATGGTCGAGCCGGCCCCGGCAGCGAAGCCTGAGCCGCCGCTCAGGGCGTCGTCGAAGGTCCGGTAGCGATCGACCGGACTTCCTGGTTCCCGCGCCGGAACGCCTCCTCGTTGATCGCTACCAGATCGCTCTTGCGCGCCAGCGCCTCGCGGATCGCGGTGAGGAAGGTCTTCTCGGGGAAGAGTCCGGTGGCGGCCTGCAGGGCGCCGAGGGCGACGACGTTCTTGATCACCGGCCGGCCGAGCTCGCGCGCGATGGCGGTCATCGGGATGCCGAGGACCCGCACGTCCGGCGCCAGCTCGGGCACCTCGTGGGCCACCGACGAGTCGTAGATCACGATGCCGCGCGGCGCCACCATCGGCGCGAAGCGGGCGAGGCTCGGCGCGTTGAACGCCACCAGCACGTGCGGCGCCGGCGCCGCCGGCGAGATCACCTCCCCCTCGGCGATGCGAACGTCGGCGAACGAGGTGCCACCGCGCGACTCCGGGCCGTAGCTCGGAATCTGCGTCGCATCGAACCCCTCGTGGATCGCCGCGTGCGCGAGAAGCAGCGCGGCGGTCTGCGCGCCGTCGCCGCCGGCACCGGCGAACTTGATCGCCGCGCCTCCCGGGCCGAAGCGCGCCGGCAGGCCGGTGGCAAAGCGCGGCGGCGCCAGGATCGCGGCGCCGGACAGATCGGCCAGCGCCTCCGGATCGAACACCGGCTCGGGCGCCGGCGGCAGCGGCTCGCGCACTTCGTCCTTGAGCACGCCGAGCGGGAAGTAGCGGGTCATCTCGTCACGCACCCACGCCGAGGTATCGGCGGGAGTCAGGCCGAGGTGGGTGGGGCACTCCGAGAGGATCTCGACGAAAGCGAAGCCGCGCCCCTCGATCTGCAGTTTGAGCGCCTTGCGGATCGCCTTCTTCGCCCGCATCTGCTGCTTGGAATCGTAGAGCGCCACCCGCTCGACGTAGACCGGGCCGTCCAGCTGGGCGATCAGCTCGGCCATGCGCAGCGGCCGGCCGGCCGAGTCGGGCCGCCCTTCCGGCGTCGTGGTGGTGCGCTGCCCGGGCAGGGTCGTGGGCGCCATCTGGCCGCCGGTCATGCCGTAGGTCGCGTTGTTGACGAACAGGACGGTGATCGGCACGCCGAGCTGCGCGGTCGAGACGATCTCGGCGAGGCCGATCGACGCCAGGTCACCGTCGCCCTGATAGGAGACGACGATCGAATCCGGATTGGCCAGCTTGTGCGCCACCGCCACCGCCGGCGCGCGCCCGTGCGCCGCCTGGGTGTTGCCGACGTCGAGGTAGTAGTACATGAAGACGGCGCAGCCGACCGGCGAGATGGCGATGGTGCGATCCTGCACGCCCTCCTCCTCGATCGCCTCGCCGAGGTACTTGTGGATCAGACCGTGGCCGCAGCCGGGGCAGTAGTGGGTCGTCTGCCCTTTGAGCCCCTCGCCGTGCGCGTGGCGTTCGAACCGCTCGTAGAAGACGCTCATGCGGGGACCTCCTCGGTGGCCAGCACGTGGCGCACGATGTCGTCGGTGGTCGGCAGTGTGCCGCCGCAGCGCCAGACGGCGCCGAGGGGCGGCACCGCGTGGCCGGCGCGGGCGAGCGCCAGGCGGACCTCGTCGGCCAGCTGGCCCGGGCCGGCCTCGACGACGATCGTCCGCCGCGCCCGCCCGACGAGCGGCGCCAGCGCGTCGACCGGGAAGGGCCACAGGGTCAGCGGTCGGAACAGGCCGGCGCCGACGCCGCCGGCGCGCAGCTCCTCGACCGCCCCCTTGGCCATGCGGGCCGGGGTGTTGCAGGCGATCAGCAGCACGTCGGCGTCGTCGGCGCGGTAGCTCTCGGAGCGCTGCTCGAACCGGCTGATCCGCTCGTACTTGCCGAGCAGCCGCAGGTTGTGCTGCTCGAGGTCGCTCTCCGACAGGTGGATCGAGCAGACCAGGTTGCGGCGATGGGCGGCGTCGCCGGTCACCGCCCAGGCCGGCGTGCCCGGCTGGACGACGTGGGCGGGCAGACGCACCCGGCCGGTCATCTGGCCGAGGTAGCCGTCGGCCAGCACGATCACCGGATTGCGGTAGCGGAAGGCGAGCTCGAAGGCGAGCATCGTCAGGTCGAGCATCTCCTGCGGCGAGGCCGGGGCGAGGACGATCGCCCGGGTGTTGCCGTGCCCGAGCCCGTGGCAGGCCAGCTTGATGTCGGTCTGCTCGGGGGCGATGTTGCCCAGCCCGGGGCCGCCCCGCATGACGTCGAGGATCACCGCCGGGATTTCGGCGCCGATCATGTAGGAGACCCCTTCGAGCATCAGGCTGAAGCCGGGCGACGAGGTGAAGGTGACCGCGGGGACGCCGGCCGCGCCGGCGCCGTAGAGGAAGTTGACCGCCGCCACCTCGGAGACGGCCTGGACGAAGTGCCCGCCCAGGCGGGGCAGCAGCCGGGCCATCAGCTCGGAGCCCTCGGTCGACGGGGTGATCGGGTAGCCGTAGAAGTGCCGGCAGCCGGCGGCGAGGGCGCCGATGGCCGCCGCGTGCGCCCCTTTCATCGCCATCGGCTGGCGTCCGGCCAGCGGCAGGTGGCGGTCGGCGACCGGCTCGGGCAGCGCGCCGGCGCGGAAATCGTGCACCTCTTCAGGCTCGGAGACCTCGGCGCGCAGGCCGAACGGCTCGGGGCAGGCAGTCAGGCAGAGGCCGCAGCCGTTGCAGTCCTCGAGATGGAGCTCGACCGGGACCAGCCCGGTGCGCGGATCGACCGCCTCGCCGGCGGCGATGCAGTGTCGCGGGCAGGCGTCGATACAGCGACCGCACCCTTTGCAGAGTTCGGGAAGCAGGAAGGGACGCGGACGAGAGGCGGTGCGCGCCGGGGCGATGCGAGCGGCGTCGGGCATGGCGGAAGCCCTCCGCGGCAAGACTGCCGGGGGGCTTCCGCCATCGCACCACCCGGACGGGGCGGTCCGGGCGCGCCCCGGGACGGGGCGCCCGGCGGGGGCTTCAGGGGAGGTCGGATTCGGCCGGGAAGAGTTCGGCCTGGCGGCGGTCCTCGCCGGCGATCGGCACGGCGTAGTCGCCGGTCCAGCAGGCGGTGCAATAGGAGGCACGCGGGCCGGAGAGCGAGGCGAGCAGGCCGTCGACCGAGAGGTAGGCGAGCGAGTCGGCCTCGACGAAGGCGCGGATCTCTTCGAGTGACTTCTGCGCCGCGATCAGCTCCGAGCGGCGCGGCGTGTCGATGCCGTAGTAGCAGGGCCAGGCGGTCGGCGGCGAGGAGATCCGCAGGTGGACCTCGGCGGCTCCCGCCTCGCGCATCATCCCCACGATCTTGCGCGAGGTGGTGCCGCGCACGATCGAGTCGTCGATCAGCACCACCCGCTTGCCCCGGATCAGCGCGCGCACCGGGTTCAGTTTCACCTTGACGCCGAAGTTGCGGATCGACTGCCTGGGCTCGATGAAAGTGCGCCCGACGTAGTGGTTGCGCGTCATGCCGAACTCGAACGGCAACCCCGACTCGCGGCTGTAGCCGAGCGCCGCGAAGAGGCCCGAGTCGGGGACCGGCACCACGATGTCGGCCGCCGCCGGCGCCTCGCGCGCCAGCTGGGCGCCGAGCCGTCGGCGCACCTCCCCCACCGGATCGCCGAAGACGACGCTGTCGGGCCGCGCGAAGTAGACGTGCTCGAAGGCGCAGCGCCGCGGCGTGCCCGCCACCGGGATCCGGTACGAGCGCCGCTCGGTGCCGTCGACCAGGACGACCTCTCCCGGCTCGAGCTCGCGCTCGAGCTCGGCGCCGAGCAGGTCGAAGGCGCACGACTCGCTGCCGAAGCAGGTGGCGATTCCGTTCGGCCCGGCGAGCCGCGCCATCGCCAGCGGCCGGAAGCCGTGCGGGTCGCGTACCGCGATCAGCCCCTGGGCGGTGATCACCAGCAGCGAGTAGGCCCCCTCGACTTCGGTGAGCGCCACGATCAGCGAGTCGACCAGCTCGGCGCGCGGATTGCGCGCCATGAGGTGGAGGATCACCTCGGTGTCGCTGGTGGTCTGGAAGATCGACCCTTCGGCTTCGAGGCGCTTGCGCAGCGTCAGCGCGTTGGTCAGGTTGCCGTTGTGGACGATGCCGATCGGCCCCATCGAGGTGGTGACCACGATCGGTTGCGCGTTCTCGACCACTGACGAGCCCGACGTCGAGTAGCGCGTATGCCCGAGCGCCCGGCGTCCGGCCAGCCGCGCGATCACCTCCGCCGGGAAGACCTCGGCGACGTGCCCCATGCCGCGCTCGAGCCCGATCCTGGCGCCGTCCCACGCCACGATTCCGGTCGACTCCTGCCCGCGGTGCTGGAGGGCGTAGAGCCCCAGGTAGACGTGGTTGGCGGCGTCCTCCCGCCCCTCGATGCCGAAGATGCCGCACATGGAATGTTCAGCCCCCTATCGAACCATCCGTACTTCGACATTCAGTTTCAAACCCTGCCATGCACGATCCGCCGTTAGGACCGGCTTCGAGTGCAGCACTCCCAGCGAAAGACACGCACGGTCGCCGAGTCCGAGACCGGCGCCCCGCGTAGCCGGACGGAGCAGGCCCGCCGCGAAGGCCTGCTCCTCGTCGAATCCCAAGACGTCGAGACCGAGACCATCCAACGCCAGGCGAATTTCCTTCGGAGGAAGGCCGGAGTCCGACAGTCTCGCGACGACCTCCGAGTAGTTCACGCTGCTCATGGCGGCACCGGGCAATGCGGCGGACACCAGTTCACTTCCCGGCTCTGCATTGAGCAGCGCGAGAAGGGCGGAAGCGTCGAGCACGACCTCAGCCACGCTTGGCCTCGCGGCGCCGCTCGGCGATCAGCTCGGCGGAGAGCGACTTTCCCTTTGGAACGTACTTCCGAACGATCGCCTGCGCCCGCTCCACCGCCTGCTTCGCGGTGAGCATCGCGATTTCGCCTTCCCGGAGGATCAGGATCACCGGGTCGCCTTCTTGGATTCCGATCGCCTTGCGGAAAGCTGCCGGAATGACGACTCGGCCACCCTCACCCAAGCGTGTCACGGTCTCGCTCATGCGACAATTCTACAGAAATCTGGCAGAACCGGGATACCCGCCATCCGCTCGCGAAGCGGGCGGTAGATCGGGGACGGGAGTCCAGAGGAGCCTCCGATGTTCCGACGGCCGGAGTCCGGAAACGCTGGCGGCGGCGCGCAGGCGTGAGGGGCCCCGGCGAGCCCGGCTGGTTCTTCGAAGGCTTTGACTTCCGGGCGAGCCGTGGGAGCCGAGCCGGAGCGCCGCCGCCGGCGTTCCCGGAGCTCCGGCCGACCCACCGACGTTGGTGAAAGAAAAGGCGACAGTCCCGATAGGTGGGACAGTCCCCATTTCCACCGGGGAGATCAGAGCCCCAGCGCCCTTGGCAGCGCGGTGGTCCAGATGTCGCGCAGGCGCTCGACCGGGATGTCGATCGTGGCGCCGTCGGCCTCGACGATCAGCCGCTCGCCGCCGGTCTCGCCGACTTCGAGCGCCGGCACGCCGCGCCGCTCGGCGGCGGCGAGGAAGCGCTCGGTCTGCCCCGGCAGGATCGCCGCCAGGGCCCGCCCCTGGGTCTCCGAGAAGAGGTCGCGCGGCGCCAGCGGCACGCGCAGACGGGCGCCCATGCCGGCTCCGAAGGTCGCCTCGGCAAGCGCCACGGCGAGGCCGCCTTCCGACAGGTCGTGCGCGGTGCGCACGATCCCCCAGCCGATCGCCTCGCGCAGCAGCGCCGCCAGGCGCGCCTCGGCCGCCAGGTCGACGGCCGGCGGCATCCCCTGCTCGACGCCGTGGAGCAGGCGCAGGTAGGCCGAGCCGCCGAACTCGCCGCGATCGGTGCCGAGCAGCACCAGGCGCCGCGCCGGGCGGCGGAAGTGCGAGGCGGGCGAGTCGCCGAGATCGGGCACCACGCCGACCATCGCCACGGTCGGCGTCGGATGGATCGAACGGCCGTCGGTCTCGTTGTAGAGCGACACGTTGCCCGAGATCACCGGCACGCCGAGCGCCTTGCAGGCTTCCGAGATGCCCCGCACGCACTCGCGGAACTGGAACATCACCTCGGGGTTCTCCGGGTTGCCGAAATTGAGGCAGTCGGTCAGCCCGACCGGCTCGGCGCCGGCGCAGGCGAGGTTGCGCACCGCCTCGGCCACCGCCTGGCGGCCGCCGGTGCGCGGGTCGAGGTGGCAGTAGACCGGATTGACGTCCGAGGTGAGCGCCAGGCCGGTCGGCGTCCCCTTGAGAAGGATCACCGCCGCGTCGCCGCCGGGGCCGATCACCGTGTTGGTGCGCACGGTGTGGTCGTACTGGCGCCAGAGCCACTCCTTGCTCGCCAGCTCGGGGGTGGCGAGCAGCCGCTCGAGCGCGGCGCCGGGATCGTCGGGCTCGGGCACCGCCGGGGCTTCCTGCAGCCGGTCGAGCGACGCCGGACGCGCCATCGGGCGCTGGTAGACCGGCGCCTCGTCGGTCAGCGGGGCGATGGGCAGCGCCGCTTCGACGACGCCACGGTGGAGGACCTCGGCGCGGCTGCCGGCAGTCACCTCGCCGATCGTCGCCACCTCGAGCCCCCACTTGCGGAAGACCTTCGCGATCTCCTCCTCGCGCCCCCGCCGGGCGACGATGACCATCCGCTCCTGCGACTCGGAGAGCATCATTTCGTAGGCCGACAGGCCGGGCTCGCGCAGCGGCACCTGGTCGAGATCGAGCCGGAGGCCGACGCCGCCGCGAGCGGCCATTTCGAAAATCGAGCTGG
>JAIOJQ010000203.1 GCA_019911865.1 Thermoanaerobaculia bacterium | reverse complement strand
GATCGACCGGATTCTGCGTCGCCAGCACCAGGCCGAGCCCGTAAGCCCGCCCCTGCTTGAGCAGCGTCAGCATGGGCTTCTTCGACGGCGGCTCGGCGACCGGCGGCAGATAGCCGAAGACCTCGTCCATGTAGAGGATCGCCCGCAGACTGGCGGTGCCCGACTGCGTGCGCATCCAGGCGATCGTCTCGTTGAGCAGCAGCGAGACGAAGAACATCCGCTCGCCGTCCGACAGATGGGCGAGCGAAATCACCGCCAGGCGGGGCTTGCCCGAGGCGCTGCGCAGCAGACTGCCGACGGCGAGCGGCTCGCCGCGCATCCAGACGTCGAAACCGGGGGCGGCGAGCAGATTGTTGATCCGCAGGGCGAGCTCGAAGCGCTCGCGGGCCGGGAAGAACGTCTCCAGGTCGAGCACCCCGACCTTCTCGAGCGGCGGCTTCTGCAGGTCGGCGATCAGCCCCGGCAGGTCGTAGCCGCGCCCCGCCTTCCAGGCCTCGGCAAGCAGCGTGGCGACCAGAATGTGCTCGCGGCTGCGCAGCGGGTCGGCCCCGGCGCCGGTCAGTCCGGCAAGCCCGAGCAGGCTGGTCGCCGCCGTCTCGACCCGGTCGCGGAAGAGGTCCGCGTCGTCGAGCAGGGCGCGTGGCGGCGCGGCGAACGAGGCGAGGATCGAGATCGGCCGCGCCAGCTCGCTGCCCGGCGTGTAGAGGGCGACCTCGGCGGCCTCCCGCAGCCGGCGGATCCGCTCGCCGTCCTGCCCCCAGGCGGCGAGGCCCTCCCGCCACTTCGTCGCCTCGCTCCCGGCGAGCGCCTCGCGGCTGACCCCCTTGCGCGCCGCCTCCTCCTCGCGCACCCAGGGGAGGAAGTCCCCCGGCGCCAGCTCCGGAAAGGTGAGCAACAGGTTGGCGAGGTCCCCCTTGGGGTCGATCACCAGCGCCGGCACCCCGTCGAGCGCCGCCTCCTCGAGCAACGCGATCCCCAGCCCCGTCTTGCCGCTGCCGGTCATCCCGACGATCGCCGCGTGGGTCACCAGATCCCGCGAGTCGTAGAGCAGCGGCGCCGTGCCCGCCTCGCCGCTCGCCGGGTCGACCTCCCGCCCGAGGTAGAAGACTCCGAGCCCCTCGAATCCGCCTTCCGCGTCGCTCATGGGGCAATCCTACCTGCCGGGTGTCGGGGGGTTGTCGCAACCCGGGCCGGAAATGCGAGGAACCAGGGGAAGAAGGAGATCCCCATGACCCGCACCCCCGTCCTCAGCCTCGTCGCGTTCGCCGCCCTGGCCACCCTGCCCGGCCAGGCCACGGCCCAGATCGGCCCCGCCCCCGTCCAGTTCTGGCAGCAGACCTCCCCCGGCATCGACCTGCCGCCGCTGCCGGACGCCTTCTTCGGCGCCGCCCTGGCCAGCGGCGACTTCGACGGCGACGGCTTCGCCGACCTCGCCGTCGGCGCCGGCGCCCCCGGAGAGACGATCGGCCTCGACGAATGGCAGGGCGCGGTCAACGTCTTCTTCTCCCAGGCGCTCTTCCTCGACGGCTTCGAGAGCGGCGACCTGACCCACTGGTCCGCCGTCTCCGGGGCCTTCTGAGGCCTCCCCCAGCCCCCCGGCAGGCCGGCCGGCCGCCCTTCCCCCAGGCGGACCGGCCGGCCTGCCGGGGGGCTGGGGG
>JAIOJQ010000202.1 GCA_019911865.1 Thermoanaerobaculia bacterium | reverse complement strand
CGGACTCGAGGCGAAGCTCGAGGCCGGCTGGCTGGCCGGCGGCGACGCGGCGGCCGAGATCCTCGCCGCCGACGAAGACGGCGGCTGGCTGGCGCTCGAGCTGACCTGGAAGCTCTGACGCCTACAGCATCATGCTGGCGAGGTTGGCCAGTTCGCTGCGCTCGCCCTTGTCGAGGTTGACGTGGGCGTACAGACGGTTCCCCTTGACCCGGTCGATCAGGTAGGAGAGGCCGTTGGACTGCGCGTCGAGGTAGGGCGTGTCGATCTGGAAGATGTCGCCGGTGAAGATCATCTTCGTCCCCTCGCCGGCGCGCGTGATGATCGTCCGAACTTCGTGCGGCGTCAGGTTCTGCGCCTCGTCGACGATGAACATGATGTTGGAGAAGCTGCGGCCGCGGATGTAGGCGAGCGGCGTGATGTGCAGCTTCTCGGCCTCGACCATCTCGTCGAGCCGCTTGAAGTCGCGCTCCTTCTCCTCGAACTGGTGCTTGATCACCGACAGGTTGTCCCACAGCGGGGCCATGTACGGGTTGATCTTCGACTTGATGTCGCCGGGCAGGTAGCCGATGTCCTTGTTCGACAGCGGCACCAGCGGCCGCGCCAGGTAGATCTGCCGGAAGTCGCGCCGCCGCTCGAGGGCGCCGGCGAGGGCGAGCAGCGTCTTGCCGGTGCCCGCCTTGCCGGAGATCGACACCAGCGGCACGTGGTGGTTGAGAATGGCGTGCAGCGCGAAAGTCTGCTCGGCGTTGCGCGGCGAGATGCCGTAGGCGGCGGTCTTGTGCACCCGCTCGAGGTTGCCGCTGGTCGGGTTGAACCAGACCAGCGCCGAATTCTGCGGGCTCTTGAGGATGTAGTAGTGGTTGGCGAGCGGCGCCTCGACGCCGACCTCCCCGGGCGGGATCGCCCCCTCGGCGTAGAGCTTCTGCACCGGTCCCGGGTCGTCGAGGTCGAGCTCGGTCTTGCCGCAGTAGAGGTGGTCGACGTCCTTGACGCGCACCGTCTCGTAGTCCTCGGCGCGCAGGTTGAGCGCCCGCGCCTTGATGCGCAGGTTGATGTCCTTGGAGACCAGGATGACGTCGCGCGACGCCTCGCGCTCGGTCAGCGCCAGGGTCGCGTTGAGGATCCGGTGGTCGTTCTTGTCGGAGCCGAAGAGCTGCCGCGCGTCGACCGAGGCGGCGTCCTCGCGCACCACCCGCATGCGGCCGAGGTCCGGCCCGTCGAGCGGAATCCACTCCTGGAGCAGGTCGTGGCTCGACAACTTGTCGAGGTGACGGATGAACTCGCGCGCCTGGAGGTTGACGACCGTGTCGCCCTTCTTGAACTGGTCGAGCTCCTCGAGGACGGTGATCGGCACCGCCACGTCGTGCTCCTTGAAGCTGAAGATCGCGTTGGCGTCGTAGAGGATGACCGAGGTGTCGAGGACGAAGATCTTCGCGGGGCGACGCGGCATGCGGCAATTCGATCACAGGCGGCGCGCGCCGCCCAGCCACGACCGGACGCGGATCCGGACCTCCGGGGGCTTAGAATCGGGCGATTTTCATGAACGGGACCGAGCGGCCGGACGCGTGGATCGCAGTTGCGGGCTTCGCCAGCCACGCGTTGTTCGCGGCGGCGCTGGCGATCCTGCTGCTGCGCTTTCATCGCCGGCTCGGGCGCGGCTACCTGCGCGACTGGGCGTTCGCCTGGGTGTCGATCGCGCTCGCCGCGGTGGCCGGGGCGTGGTCGGTCTGGAGTCTTCCGGCGCTGCCCGCCGCGGCGCCGGCGCGCCTGCTCGCCGCGATCGTATTCACGGTCGGCGGCTACTGGCACGCCGCCTGGCTGCTGTTCGGGGCGACCGCCATCGCCTCCGGCCACTCGGTATCGCGCCGTGGCCGGGCCGCCATCCTGGTCGCCCTGGCGGGCCTCGGAATCG
>JAIOJQ010000016.1 GCA_019911865.1 Thermoanaerobaculia bacterium | reverse complement strand
CCTCGGTGACGCGCGCCGGCGAGCACCGGCCGGCGGCGCGCCGCCGCGCGCCATTGCGCCAGCTCCTCGAGCCCCTCGCCGGTGGCCTCGGCGAGCAGCTCGAACAGCCAGAGCGCCGTCGGGAAGGACGGTCTCGCCGTGGCACGCACCCGGTCGGCCGCCGCGCGGGGCGGCTCGCACAGGCGCAGGAAGCCGTCGAGCGTCTCGAGAGCCTGTCGCTGGCGCTCGCGCGACACCGACAGCCGGGCGAACAGCGGCTCGGTCGCCTCGCGCACCAGCTGGTGCAGCTCGGCGCGCCGCAGGGCCGCCGGCCGCCCGCTCTCGGCGTCGAAGCGCCGCAGCAGCACCGACGGCAGGAGCAGGGCCGCCAGCAGCGCCCCGTCGGGAATCTCCGGCGAGTTTGCCATCCGGCGGTCGAGCACCGGCAGGATCTGCGCGAAATTGCCCAGCCCGCGCTCGCCGGCGCGTACCATCGCCCAGACCTCCGGCATCAGCGGGTCGACCAGGCCGAGGTCGAGCATCCACTGCAGCGTGCGCCCGGCGCTGCCGCAGCGCAGCAGTCCGATCACCTCCTCGGTGACGCGCGCCGGCGCGGCCCGGGCGATCTCCGGGGCGAGTTCGCGGATCGCTTCCTGAGTCCGCGCTTCGATGCCGAAGCCGAGACGCCCGGCGAGCTCGCAGGCGCGCATCATGCGCACCGGATCCTCGCGGAAGCGCACCCAGGGGTCGCCGATGGTGCGGATCGTCCGGCGCTCGAGGTCCTCGATGCCGCCGACGAAGTCGATGATCGAGAAGTCCGAGATGTCGTAGAAGAGCGCGTTGACCGTGAAATCGCGCCGCCAGGCATCCTGTTCCGGGGTGCCGAAGGCGTTGTCGCTGGTGATCAGCAGGTCCTCTCCATCGCCGCGCTGCTCGTCGGGATCGGGCTCGCGGCGGAAGGTCGAAACCTCGATGACCTGGTCGCGGAAGAGCACGTGAACGAGGCGAAAGCGGCGGCCGATGATCCGCGAGTTGCGGAAGATGCGGCGGATCTCGGGCGGCCGCGCGTCGGTGGCGACGTCGTAGTCCTTCGGGGTGCGTCCGAGCAGCAGGTCGCGCACGCTGCCACCGACCAGGTAGGCCCGGTGATCGGCCGCGGAGAGGCGGTAGAGGACCTTGAGGGCCTCGGGCGCGATCTGCTTGCGGGAAACGGAGTGCTCGGAGCGCGTCAGGACACGCGGCGAGACCGACACATCCACACTCACGTTTCGGGATTGTAACAGCTGGCGGCGCCCTGCGCCGCAACTCACCCCGCCGGTGGCGGCGCGAGGTCGAGATCTTCGAAGAGCGCCGCGAGCAGCCGCTCGAACCGCTCGCGATGCGCGGCGTCCTCGGGCAGGCCGTTGACTCCCAGCGCGACGACCAGCCGGGCGTCCGGATCGGCGAAGGCCGTGGTCGAGCGGGCGCCGCTGTGGCCGAACGTCCGCGGCCCGGCGTGCGGGCCGTAGCCGTAAGGCACCTGCGGGTCTCCGTAGTGGGCCGAGTTGACGATCACGCCGAGCCCCCAGTCGAGCCGGGTACGGAAGGTGTGATCGTGGAGGCCGACTCGATGGCGCGCCGCCAGCGCCTCGGCCGTCGGCTCGCCGAGCAGGCGCCGGCCGGTGGCCGTCACGCCGCCGGCGGCGAGCATTTCGTAGAGCAGCGCCAGCTCGCGCATCGGGCCGAGCCCGCAGGCTCCCGGCGAGCAGACGGTCAGGCGGGCATCGTCGTCCCACGAGACGAGCGCCGCCATGCCCTGGGGCGTGACCTGGAAGGCGGGAGCGATCCGCGCCCGCACCTGTTCGAGACGATCCTCCGGCACGCCGATCCAGCACGACCCGGCGCCGAGCGGTTCGAGGATCTCGGCGCGCACGTAGCGGTCGAACGGGCGCCCGTCGAGCCGTCGCACCAGCTCGCCGAGCACGAACCAGCTCGACGCCAGGTGATAACCGGCCTTGCGCCCCGGCACCCAACCCGGCTCGATCCGCCGCGCCGCGATGCGCGCCAGCACGCCGCCCCATCCGAGCTCGGGCCATCCGAGGTCGAGCATCCGGATGCCGGCGGTGTGGGTGAGCAGGTGGCGGATGGTGATCGCCTGCTTGCCGCCCGAGGCGAACTCCGGAAGATGCCGGGCCACCGGGTCGTCCAGGTGCAGGGCGCCGCGCTCCCACAGCTGCGCGATCGCCACCGCGGCGAACGGCTTGGTCGCCGAGAGCCAGTACATCGCCCGCTCGCGCCCCATCGGCTCGCCGGGGCGCGCCTGCCCGAAGCCGGCGTCGAGGCGCGTCTCGCCGGCCAGCGACACGAACACCTGCCCGCCGTGCTGCAGCCCCGCCGCGATGCCCTGCTCGAGCTCGGCGGCCAGGCGCGGGAAGCGCGCGCGGTCGAAGTCGCCGTCCACCGGCAGCGCGCCGATCACTCGACGTTCTCCTGCTGTTCGATGCGCCGATCCGCCAGTCGCATCGCGGTCAGCGCGCCGCCCCAGACGCAGCCGGTGTCGAGTCCCACCGCGTCGGGGCGGACCGTCAGCCCGAGCGCCGCCCAGTGGCCGAAGAGGATCCGCCGGCGGCGCCGCCCGGGCGCCGGCGCGTCGAACCAGGGGAGCGTTCCGGCCGGACGCTCGTCCGGCGGTCCGGCGAAGTCGTAGCGCGGGCGACCGCGGCGCGAGACGACCCGCAGCAGGGCGAAGACCCGCAGGTCGTCGAGCCACTCCGGATCGAGCCCGCTGCGGTCCGCGGCGCTGCCCGGGCGCCAGGCGGCGAGCAGCGGCCGCGCCGCCGGACCGCGCAGGAG
>JAIOJQ010000201.1 GCA_019911865.1 Thermoanaerobaculia bacterium | reverse complement strand
TCGAGCCGGTGCTGGCGCTCACGGAAGCGTGAGACTCCAGGTTCCGGTCCCGCCGCTCTCGAAGCCGTCGCGGAACAGGTCCTCGACGCTTCGCAGGCCGACCACCCAGCTCTCCGGGACGTCGAACCCGTCGGTCAGGTGCGTGCTGACTGCGGCGACCGGCCGCAGGGTGCCGGGGACGATCGCGACGTCGCGCACGCGGTGGTGCCGGTCGTTGTCCGGGCCGGTCACGCCCCCGGTGGGGACGGTCGGGTCGAGGGCGCCGTTGTCCGCGAGCAGGCGCGCGGCACGGACGCGGTCGACGGTGCCGAACGGTCCGCCGGTGCCGAGCTCGGTGCCGATCGAGAGGACGTCGCCGGTCCAGGGGTCGTAGAGCAGGCGCGCGGCGCGGAAGCCGACATGGCCGGGGCTGGTCGAGTCCACCCAGGCGATCCCCTGGTTGCCCCAGGTCGTGCGCAGGTTGGCGGTCGCTCCCAGGGTCCGGAAGTAGGCGGTCGGCTTGGTGGGGAGTCCCGACTCGACCCAGGCGGCGATCACGAAGTCGCCGTTGCCGGCGCGCACGATCCCGGCGGCCCGCAGCGTGGCGCCGGGGGCGCCTGGCAGCGTGAGCGGGAGGGTGAAGGTCGGATCGCCGCAATCCTGCGGCGTGCCGGTGAGGTAGCCGAAGACCGACAGAACACCGTCGCGCTCGGCGAGCGTGGCCAGGCAGGTACCGCTCGCCGCCGAGTCGGCGAGGCGCAGCCACCGCTCGCTGACGGACGGATAGGGCAGTGAGGGGCTGTAGTCCGCCATCTGGCCTCCGGCGGCGAGATCGAGGATGAGCAGGAAGGCGAACTCGACGCCGGGCGGCGGTGGCGCGAACCAGCCCCGGAGCTCGAGCATCTCGTTCATCGTGCCGTTGAGCGCGGCGTCGCCGACGTAGGTATCGAGCGTGACCCCGCCGCCCCGCGTCCACAGGAAGCCGTCCTCGCCGAACTTTTCGTCGAGCGAGCCGTCCTCGTCGAGCCGGAAGACGACGATCCAGCTGCCGTCGACGAGCTCGGCGTTGCCGACCGCGACGACGCCGTTGCCGACGCCCGGCAGGAGCCGGACGACGCGCGCTGACGAAGCACCCGGAACCGAGAGGCTGACCGAGCCGAGGAAGCCGAAGGAGGTGTCGACGGTGCCGTTGTCGAAGGTGCGCAGAAGGCGGAGAGTGCCGGTGCCGTCCTGGGCGACGGTGACGATGCGGTCCTCGGAGTCGACCATCAGGGCGCCGGGGATCGGCGCCCAGACGTTCGACCAGAGGTTCATCCAGCCGCCGACGGAAAAGCCGGTGTCGACCTCCCCCCAGGCGGCGAGGGTGGTGCGGGGCAGGGTGAGAACGAGCAGCGCGGCAACCAGAACGGTACGGAACACGGGGCCTCCTCGGGGCGGGGCGGCGGACCGACGAGGTCCGCTCCGGAGGGGTTCTCGACGTTTCCGGGTCCGACCCGCCATCTCTCCCGATGCCGGGGTCGATACGATCCGCGGCGGCCATGCGCCCGAATGTGGCCGAATCGAGGAATCTGGCCGGCCGGACCTCCCGAAGCTTGATGCGCGCGCCCGCGCGGGCGGAGAATCGCCGCATGACGAAGCAGGCGGGATCTCCCGGACTGGTGGCGATCGTCGACGACGAGGCGAACATCCGCGAGACGGTCAGCTTCGCGCTGCGCAAGGAGGGCTACCCGGTCGAGTGCCACGCCGACGGCGCCGCGGCCTGGAGCGCGTTCGAGCGGACGCTGCCGGCGCTCGCCATCCTCGACATCCTGATGCCGCGCCTCGACGGGCTCGAGCTCTGCCGGCGGCTGCGCGGGCGCTCGGAGACGCTGCCGATCCTCTTCCTCTCCTCGCGCGACGAAGAGCTCGACCGCGTTCTCGGCCTCGAGCTGGGCGCCGACGACTATCTGTGCAAGCCGTTCTCGATGCGCGAGCTGGTGGCCCGCGTGCGGGTGCTGCTGCGCCGCGCGGCGCTGCTCGAGCGGCCGCGCGAAGCGGGTGAGGAGTCGATCGCGGCCGGCCCGCTCGAGCTCGACCCGCGGCGTTACCAGGTGCGGCTGGCGGGTCGGCCGGTGCCGCTGACCGTCACCGAGTTCCTGATGCTGCTCGCCCTGGTGCGCCACCCGGGACACGTCAAGAGCCGCCGCCAGCTGATGGAGCAGGGCTACGCCCACGACACCTTCGTGTCGGACCGCACCATCGACAGCCACATCAAGCGGCTGCGGCGCAAGCTGGAGACGGTCGAACCCGCCTTCGACGGCATCGAAACGGTCTACGGCGTCGGATACCGGTACCGGGAGCGTTGAGGTGCAGCCCCGCCGCGGGCTGCGGCTGACCGTCCGCCTCCTGCTGTTCAACCTGCTCGTCGTCTTCCTGCCGATCGCCGGCCTGGTCGCTTTCGGCCTGCACGAGCGGCAGCTGCTCGAGGCGCAGGAGCGCTCGATGGTGCAGCAGGGGCGCATCCTCGCCGCGGCGCTCGAGACCGCCGGCGAAGTCGACGAGATCTCGGCCGAGCGGCTGCTCGCGGCGCTCGACCGGCGGTCGGACGCGCGGCTGCGGGTGGTCGACGCGGACGGCCGCCTGGTCGCCGACTCGGCCCGCCTCGGCCC
>JAIOJQ010000200.1 GCA_019911865.1 Thermoanaerobaculia bacterium | reverse complement strand
TCCAGATTCTCGGTTGGTGAGAATTATGTAGTAGCGTTTTCGTCATGAAACTTCCAGACAGTCGGAAACGACAAGCACCGCAGACATTCCGAGTGTGGATCACGGCGCTCGCCGTTGCGCTTTCCGCCCTCGCTCAAAGTGTCGCACGAGACTCCCGCCCGGGCCACGGGCAGGCGGCGTGACGGGCTGCCCCTGCCCGAGACTCCGCGCGCACGGGAGAAGGCGGCACTGGATTCGGCTACTTCATTACGCCGAATCCTGACAGCTGACAGGGTGGGATTTCAAGCGGGTCCCGGAGGAATATCTAAATCCTTCCATTCCCGCGACTTCACCCGCAGCGCACTCACTGTCACCGGCGGCCGGCGACAGCGTCCGTGGGTGCCTGACTTGCCGTGTCGCTCTCCGGGTGATGGACGCGCGGCAAACCCTGGCGGCGTGCGATTCGGCGCTGCCGCCGATTCGCGACCCGGCCGCAGGGGTCGCCGCAACCCGAGACGCCGGAGGCGAGGAAGGCGCGGACGGCCCTCGCGGAGCTCGGCGGCGCCGGTGACGGGGCGAAACGGGCCGTCCGCCTCGCCCGGCGCGACAACGGCTGAAGCGGGGCCGCAACCGGCGGGGTGACGCTCCGGCGGGGCCGTCCGCTCAGCGCGCGGTCGGGGTGTCGAGTTTCGCCAGCGCCGCCGTGGCCTCCTCGGCGAAGTGCGGTGCGCCGATCTCGCGCGCCAACCGGATCGCCTCCTCGTAAAGAGCACGCGCCCGGCGCAGGTCCCCCGCCTCGATCAGCGCGTCGGCGAGCGCCGTCAGGGCCGGCGGCACGACGATCGTCGCGCCGGCGCGGCGGCGCAGCTCGAGCGAGCGCTCGAAGCCGGCGATCGCCGCGGCGAGGTCGCCGGCGTCGTCGGCCTGACCGGCGAGGTGGCGCACCGGGTAGGACGCCTCGTAGTCGAAACCGCCCGCGGTCGCCACGGCGAGCGACTCGCGGTAGAGCTCGCCCGCCCGCGCGGTGTCGGCCGGGGTCGGGTCCTTCGGATGCTCGTAGGTGAGGCCGAGATGAAACAGCGACTCGGCGACGCCGCGGCGGTCACCGAGTCGGCGGCGGGTGGCGAGCGCTGAGTCGAGCAGCGCGCGCGCCTCCGCGTGATCGCTGGCGCGGAAGTGGCGGCCGAACAGGGCGAGAGCGAGCAGGTCCCGGGCTTCGGCGGCGAGCGCGGCGTCGCCCGCGGCCTCGACGGTGACCCGCGCCGAGCGCAGATCGACGAGGGTCGCGTCGGACACCGGCGCGACGATCCAGGCGCGGTAGTAGGCGAGCTCCGCGCGTGCCAGGGCGAGTCGTGCGCGATCGACACTGGGACCGGCCGATCCCGCGATCGAGGCCTCGAGCTCGTCGAGCCGTCGCGCGGCGGCGTCGAAACGCCCCCCGAGCCACTCGGCCCGGGCGAGCTCGACGGCGGCGACCCCGTCGCGGGGTGCCGGCGTCGGCCCGGGTTCGGCGCCCGCGGCGCCCGGGCCGACGGCGAGCACGAGCCCGAGCAGAGTCGAGCTCCAGATCCACAGGACATCCCGAGGGCTTGGTTTCCGTTGAGTCATCGCCAACCTCCTCCGTCCTCTACGGAACTGGCCACGTGGAGGTTGTCGGCATCGAGTCCTTGCGAGAGCGTGGTGACGGCTGTGTATTTCGAAGATATACTTCCTCGGTGACCGACCCCGGGGCTCGCGTCGATTTCCGCGCCCTCGTCGGCTTCGACTGGGACGACGGCAACCGGGGCAAGAGCTGGCGCCGCCACGGAGTGCGCGACAGTGAAGCGGAAGAGGTCTTCTCGGAGGCGCCGTTGCTGGTTGCGCCGGACGTCGGCCACTCGCAGTCCGAAGACCGATTCCTGGCCCTCGGACGGACGCGCACCCGGCGCCGGCTGCTGGTCGCGTTCACGATTCGAGGGGATCGACTCCGGATCGTGTCGGCGCGTGACATGAGCCGGAGGGAACGGAGGAGCTATGAGGAAGCCTGTCGCGAGACGCCCGGCGCCGAAGGGCGGGAAGTCCCGTGAGGAGGCGGCGGTGCGCGATTACTGGGCGAGCCACGATTCGACCGAGACGGTCGACTGGTCGAAGGCCGTCCGCGCGAGCTTCCCCAACCTCGGGCCGTCGACCGAGACGATCTCGCTGCGCCTGCCCGCCGGGCTGCTCGCCGACCTCAAGATCCTCGCCAACCGGATCGACGTCCCCTACCAGTCGCTGATGAAGGTCTACCTCGCCGAGCGCGTCCGCGCGGAGCTCGTCGCCGGCAGCGCGGCCGAATCGTTGGAGTCGCTCGTGCGCGAGCCCGAGAGCCCCTATGGCACCGCCCCGGCCGGGACCCACCGCCGGCGGCGAAAGCGCTAAGCGGGCGGAATCGCGGGTCCTTCGTCGAGCAGCCCCTGCTCCGCCAGCCACCGGTCGCTGTAGATCGTCGACAGGTAGCGGTTGCCCGAGTCGGGAAACAGGGTCGCGACGCGGGCCGAGCGGTCGAGGCGGGCGAGCAGCTGGCGCACGCCCCAGAGCGCGGCGCCCGAGGAGCCGCCGGCGAAGATCGCCTCGCGGCGGGCGAGCTCGCGGGTGGCGTGGAAGGCGTCGCGGTCGGAGACCTGGACCATCTCGTCGAT
>JAIOJQ010000199.1 GCA_019911865.1 Thermoanaerobaculia bacterium | reverse complement strand
GCCAGGAGGCGGCGCCGGCGCGCGTGCCGGCCGGCGCCGCCTCCTGGCCGAGCTCGCGGCGGTCCTGGTGGCCCAGGGCTACGAGCCGGAGCTCGTGGGCACGGAGCTACGGCTGCGCAACTGCCCGTTCCATGCGCTCGTCGGCGAGCACACGCAGCTCGTCTGCGGCATGAACCTCGACCTGCTCGAAGGCGTGGTCGACGGTCTGGCGGTCCGCGGGGCGAAGCCGGTGCTCGCCCCCCGCCCCGGCCTCTGCTGCGTGTGCGTACTGCTCGATCGCGATGGCCGACCTGGGCCGCCGAAGGCTCCCGGTATCGGAGAGGCTGCTCCGCCCGCGCGCTCCGCGTGAAACGGACAGCGCGGGCGACGTCGCCTCAGCGCGAGAAGTCTCCCGCCGCCTCGGGCTGGTAGAGCACGGCCTCGACCCGCAGGCGCCGCAGGCCTCCCGGCACAGTCCATTCAATCTCGTCGCCGACGCGGTAGCCGAGCATCGCGGCACCGATCGGCGCGAACACCGAGATTCTCCCGTCGGCGAAGTCGGCGTCCTGAGGGTAGACCAGCGTGTATTCGAGCGTCGCGCCCCGATCGAGATCGAGGAGCCGAGCCTTCGAGTTCATCGTGATGACGTCCGGCGGGATCTCGGCCGCCGGTACCACGCTCGCGCGTTGGATCTCGACGACGAGATCGCGCACGTCGTCGCGGTCCCAGGCGGCGGTCGGTCGCTCGAGGAGCGCCACCAGACGCTTGCGGTCCTCGGCGGTCAGGAAGATGTTGCGCTCGCTCAACTCGAACCCCTCCTCGGCGGGCCGTCGCCGACTCCGTTGATCTTACTCCCGCGGAGAGGGCGAAGGACGCCCACCGCCTGGTGGGTGCCACGTTGCGGCAGGCGACCGGCGCGCTCGCTCGGATTCCGGTCCTCGGCGTGGCCACTTGACGAGTCGGAGAGTGCGCCTTATATTTAGGACTCCTAACGAATGACTCCGAGAACGAGACCCGCGATGAAAGCCCCTTTCGACAACGAATCCACGGCGCACCGTCTCGTCACCGCGCTCGCCAAGGTCGGTCTGGCGCTGCGGACGAGGGCCTGGCAGGCGGCCGGAGAGCGGGGCCTGACGCCGACCCAGACCCAGCTCCTCACCCTGCTCGACGGTGGATCGGCGCCCGGCGCCCGGCTCGCGCAGCTCGCGGAGGGCCTGGGCGTAACGCCGGCCACGGCGAGCGAGGCCGTCGCCGCGCTGGTGCGCAAGGGGCTCGTGAAGAGCGAACGCGCGGCGGACGACGCGCGCGCCCGGGACATCCGCCTCACTCGTGCGGGGCGTCAGATGGCCCGGAGGGCCGCGGGTTGGACCGACTTCCTGCGGGCGGCCGCGGACACCTTGGAGCCCGGCGAGCAGGCGGTCTTCCTGCGGGGCCTGGTGAAGATGATCCGCGAGCTCCAGGAGCGCGGGGAGATTCCGGTCTCCCGCATGTGCGTCACCTGCCTCTACTTCCGTCCCAACGAGCATCCCGGCGAGGAGCTGCCGCATCACTGCGCCTTCGTCGATGCGCCGTTCGGCGACTTGAGCCTCCGGCTCGAGTGCGGGGACCACGTCGTCGTCCCCCCGGATCGGTCGGGGGAGCTCTGGAAGAGGTTCCTCGACCGCGGCCCGGACTCCGGCTCCGGGCCGTCCCCTTCATCGACTCAGTAGGCCGGAATCCAGCGTCCCGAGGAGTCGCCATGCCCCATCGTCCGCATCTCGTCGCAGCCCGGCTCGTCGCCCTCCTGGCGACGGGTCACCTTTCCATCGTCAGCGCCCTGCTCGCCGAGCCGGGGCGCGAAGGAGAGCCCCCGATGCTGTCCACCGCCCACGCCGCACCCTCCATCCCCGGTTACACCCTCGGCAACCCGACCGTACCGCGCTCGCCGCTCTCGATGGAGGAGCTCGCTCTGCTCCGGAAGACGGTCCTCTTCACCGACGAGGACGTGAAGTACTTGCGGCTCTCGGGCGAAGTTCTCGCCGGCCAGGAGGAGGCGGTGCTCGACGTCTGGTACGGGTTCGTGGCCTCGCACCCGCACCTGGTCTACTACTTCGGCCGCAAGGCCGACGGCCAGCCGGACGGCGACTACCTGGCCGCCGTCCGCAAGCGGTTCGCGCGCTGGATCCAGGACACGGCGGCGGCCAACTACGACCAGGCGTGGCTCGACTACCAGTACGAGATCGGCCGGCGCCACCACCGGACCGCGAAAAACCGCACCGACGGCGCCCCGAGCGTCGACAACATCAGCTATCGGTACCTGCCGGCGTTCATCTACCCGATCACCGCGACCCTGAAGCCGTTCCTCGCCAAGAAGGGGCACGGCGAGGAGGAGGTGGAGAAGATGCACCAGGCGTGGCTGAAGTCCGTGATCCTCCAGGTCACGCTCTGGAGCCAGCCGTACATTCTCGACGGCGACTTCTGAGCTCGGTTCGGAATCACGGCGGAGCGTCCGGCCGCGGTCGGACCGGACCTTCGCCGTCTCCGGGTCGGCCCGAGCCTCGGGCCAATGGGTCGAGGCCGCGGGAGGGCAGCGAGCCGGGATCGACCGGTCCCGGGCTCGCCACCGCTCCCGGAAGCCGGATACCGACCTCGAGGCCCCGACCCTGCGGACCGTTGCCGAGCGTGATCGAGCCGCCGTGAACCTCGACGATGCGAGCGACGATCGACAGGCCGAGCCCGCTGCCGCCCCCGCGTCCGGGCAGGCGATGGAAACGGTCGAAGACGCGCTCGCGTTCCGCCTCGGGGATCCCCTGCCCGTCGTCGACGACGCGAAGCGCGACCCGATCGCCCTCCCGCCCGAGCTCGATTCGCACTTCGCCGCCCTGTCTTCCGTGCCGGACAGCGTTCTCGAGCAGGTTGGCGACCAGCGTCGCCAACAGTGGACGGTTGCCCGAGACCAGGATCGTCCCCGAGCCCTCCCGAACGAATCGCATTCCGCGCGCCGTGGCCTCCTGGGCGAGCGCTGCCAGCTGCTCGTCGATCACCATCCCCAGGTCGACCTCCTCGAAACCCTGAGCGGCGTCTGGCTCGAGGCGCGCGAGCGTCAGGAGCTGACGCACCAGGTGCGTCAGCCGGTCGGTGCCGCGAACGACCTGACCGAGGGCGTGCGCGCGCTCCTCCGGCGTTCGGGCCCCGAGCGCCACCTGGGCCTGCGTCTTCAACGCTGCGAGCGGGGTCCGCAGCTCGTGGGCGGCGTCGGCGGTGAAGCCCCGCTCGAGCTCCAGCCGCCGCCGCAGCCGCTCGAGAAGCCCGTCCAGGGCGCCAGCGAGCGGCGCGAGCTCGCTCGGTCTCGGCTCCGCGGCGAGGGGCGCGACGTCGTCCACGCGGCGCTTCGAGAGCTCGGTCGCAAGGTGATGCAAGGGACGGATTCCCGCCGTCGTAGCCAGCCACAGGAGCAGCCCGAGCACGGGGAGCGCGATCCCCATCGGCACGAGCATGTTGCGCGCTACGGTCGCCGCCAGGCTCGCGCGCAGGTCGGCGCGCTGGCAGATCTGAGCTTCGATTCCTTCGTCCGGATCGGCCAGGACCAGGACCCGCCAGCGGGTGCCGTCGAGCTCCCGATCGAAGAAGCCCCGCGCGCCGAGGGGCACGATCGGGTCGCGTGGCAGGTCGCGCGTCGACTGGTAGAGGAGCCGGCCGTCGACGGACCAGATCTGGAAGTGCAGGCTCTGCTCGTAGCGGTGATCGCTCCCGGGGCTCTCCTCGATCGGATGCTCCCGGGTGTGCCCGAGCTCATCTCCGAGCTCCCCCTCGAGCTCGACCCCATGGTCCTCCCCGAGTTCGTCCGCGGCTCGCTCCAGCACGATACGACCCGCTTGCGCCAGCTGCGCGTCGAACAGCTCGGCCAGCTCGCGGCGCGCATCGACGTAGCTCCACGTGATCGCGACCAGCCAGCAGAGTACCGTGGCGCCCAGGAGCAGCAGGAGCAGCCGGGCGCGGATCGAGACGACTCGCGGAGCTCGGCTCATGGCGCCTTCGTGCGCCGCCCCATCGAATAGCCGACACCGCGCACGGTGCGGATCCGATCCGCGCCGAGCTTGCGGCGGAGGTTGTGGACATGGACCTCGACGGCGTTGCTCGCGATCTCGTCCCCCCAGCCGTAGAGATGCTCCTCCAGTCGCTCGCGCGAGAGGACCTCGCCGGGGTGCGCCATCAGCTCGTGGAGCACCGCGAACTCACGCGGTGAGACCTCCACCGCCCGGCCGCCGAGCTTTACCGTGTGGGCCGCGGGGTCGAGGGCCAGGTCGCCGTCGCGTAACTCCGGCTCGCCCCGTCCGGATCCACGGCGCACCAAGGCTCGCAAGCGCGCGAGGAGCTCGCCGAGATCGAACGGCTTGACGAGGTAGTCGTCGGCGCCGCGATCCAGCCCGGCGATGCGATCGGTGACCGTGTCGCGGGCGGTGAGGATGAGCACCGGAGTCGAGTCGCCCACGGCCCGCCGGCGCTTCAGGAGTTCGAGGCCGCCGATGCCCGGCAGGCCGAGATCGAGCACGACGACATCGTAGGCGGCCAGCCCGAGCGCCGCCTCGGCCTCGCGACCGTCCTGCACCCAATCGACCGCGAAGCCGGCCTGCGCGATCCCGGCGCGCACACCGTCCCCCAGCAACTCGTCGTCCTCGATCAGCAGCACACGCAAAGGTCGGTTTCCTCCCACGGCCTCGCCGCCTCCGAGGATACCCCCGGCGGCGCGAGTTAAGGCTGCCTTAAGGAGCGGGCCGCTACGCTGACGGCGAGGGTTGGAAAGGAGTGTAGCGATGAAGAAGATCCTGGTGTGGGACCTGCCGGTGCGCCTCACGCACTGGCTGCTGGCGGTGCTGGTGCTCGGCGCCTTCGCGCTCGCCAATCTCGCGTCCGACGAATCGGTGGTCTTCGCCCTTCACGCCATCGCCGGACTGATCGCGCTCTTCGTCATCGCGCTGCGCTCGGTCTGGGGTGTCGTGGGGACCCGGTGGGCGCGCTTTCGCGCCTGGCCGCTCCGACCGTCAGCCTTGGTCCGCTACCTGCGCGGCGTCTTCTCCGACCGCGCGAGCGAGGCCGGCGTCGGTCACAACCCAGCCACGAGTTGGTTCGCGCTGGCCGTCTTCGTGGGGATCGCCGGCCTGGGTGTCACCGGATTCCTGGCCGCGCGCGGCAACGAGGCTGCGGAGGAGGTTCACGAGCTGCTCGCCTGGTCGGTGATCGGCCTGGTCGCGCTGCACGTCGCGGGCGTCTTGCTCCACGTCGCGCGCCGGCGGGAGAACTTGGTCGCGACGATGATCACGGGGCGCAGGGCGGGTGCCGAAGTCGACGGGATTCCCTCGGCGCGGGCCGGCGTCGCCAGCGTCTTCCTGGTCCTCGCGGTCGCCTTCGGTGCGCTCTTGCTCTCCGGCCTCGACGTGAGGCAACGCCGATTGGCGCTGCCCCTCATCGGCACGCCCCTGGCACTCGGTGAGTCAGAGAGGGAGGACGCTTCGAAGCGCTCGACTTCCGGTGACGCGGGGGCTGCGAGCGCGTCCGACGAGACCCGCGCGGACGACCATGACGATGACGATGAAGACGACGATTGACCTTGCCCGATGGACTTCCCCGAGGGCAACAATGGAGGACTCGAAATGAGCTCGAACCAGACGAAGATCCTGGCGGTGGCGGGGTTGATGGCCGGTGTGGCCGCGCTTCCAGCCGCGGCAGACGACCGACCGACGGCGGGGTTCCGCGCCGAGCACGCCGAAATCAAGGAGCACTTGCGCCATCTCGATGGGATGGTCGGCGGGCTCGACGGCGCGCCGGAAGCCGAGCAGCGGCGAACGATGGCGTTCGTGGTCAAGTTCCTCGACGAGCACATCCGCAGCCACGCCGCCTGGGAGGAGGCACACCTCTACCCAGTCGTGGACGATCGCGCTGGCCGGCAGGGCGAGCCGTTCACGGCCTCGATGCGGTACGAGCACGGCATCATCGGGCGCGCGATCGACGGCCTGTCCGCGCTGGCGGCGGCGGCCCCGCCGGACGCGACGGCGTTCGCGCGGGCGGCCGACCGCGCGCTCGGCGTGATCGGGGCTCACTTCGAGAAGGAGGAGGAGGTCTTCCTGCCGTTGCTCGACCGCTCGATGACGCGCGCCGAGGTCGAGGCGGTGCTCGGGAAGCCGTCCGCGCACTGACGGACAAGCGCAGGCCGGGCGTCGCGGGTGGCGGGAAACCGGTCACCACGCGTGCCGTTCCTCGAGCTGGAGTGGTCGAGCCCGCTCGAGCCGGCGCGCGTCACCCGGTCCGCGACGCCCGCAGGGCGAGCTCGTGGAGCTCGAGGCGCTGGCGCATGTCCGGCTCGCGATCCAACCAGTGTACGTTGAGGATTCCCTCGGGAAACGGCTGACCCGTTTGCTGGAGCGCGACCTCGCCCAGGCAGAGGCTCCAGCCCTCGAGCCAAGCGGCGAAATCTTTCCTTTGGGCGTCGGAGCCATGGAACACCACGTAGAGGTCGATGTCGCTCCCCGGCCCCGCGTGTCCCCGGGCGGTGCTTCCGCCGAGGAAGAGCCGCGCCACGCCGAACCGCTCCCCGTCGATTCGGTCGGCCAGAGCCGCGGCGAAGCGCTCGCGCCAGGCCCAGTGGTTCCTCCGCGCGGCGCTGCGCTCGCCGAGGAGCTCGGTGTGCTTCCACTCGAGGTACTCGCCCAGTCGCGATGCGATGCGGCGCAGCAGCTCGGACTCCTCTGGAAGGAACGGCGTCTCGGAGTGCATCGCCTCCTCGCCGTGATCGCTCACGTCGATCTTCCCTACGGCGACGTCCCAAAGCAACACGGGCTCCGAGAGTTTCCGGCCGTCGACCGAGAAGCCAGGCCCCACGTAGTGGCGACCGAGGTAGTCGATGCTCGCCCCGGTGGTCTCTGGCCGCTGCCATCCGGCCGGAATCTCTCGCAGAACCCGCAGGAACGCCTGGGCCGGGGTCTGGGCCCGATCCGAGATGATGGCATCTACCGCGTAGAGGCACCGAAGCTCCTTGGCTCGCTCCTGCAACGCCCGGACGTCCTTCATGCTCAGCCCCTCCGCCGTGACGCTGTAGAGGCTACCGCGAGCTTGGTCTTCGTCGTGATCGTGGTGCGCGGTGCCCGCGCCTCCTCGTTGACCATCTGACCGGGGATGGCCTCACTGCCGAGCTCCAGGCAGGCGAGCGCCGCGCCAGCCAGAGGCCGCTGTCACGCCGCTCGCCCACACTCCAGGGTGCCTTCACCCGGCCTGCGCGCGAGCCCCTCGTCTCCTCCGGGGCGTCGTGCTCGTCCACCACCCACCCTGGAGCGGCCTGGATCTCTTCGTCCACGGGTCGCCACCGCCGCCCGAAGGCGAGTCGCGGTCCCGTCATCCCTCTCCTTTCGCCGGGCCTCCGCCCAACGTCCCGGAAACCGTGCCCGAGGTGCGCCCGGCCGCAAGGCCAAGCCTGCGGCGCGCCGACTGACGTCAAACGGCGCGGCCTTGTCGGCCGGGCTCCGTTCACCCCGGGCTCCCACCGGGCCGTGTTGGACGGAAACCACAACGAAAGGAGAAAGCAGATGACCAGCAAGACCCCGATCACCCTCTACGGCAACGTCGGCAACGACCCGGAGACCCGCACCATCCCCGGCAAGCAGGTCACGAAGCAGTTCTACGACCCGATCATCGACGACATGGTCGAGCGCGAGTTCACCACGCCCGAGCGCGAGGTCCGGACCTTCTCGATCGCCGTCAGCAAGAAGGATGACGAGGGCAACGACGTCACCCGCTGGATCCGCTGCGACGACTGGAACCGCCTCTCCTGCCTGGTCGGCAAGGGCGACCGGGTGAAGGTCAAGGGCCACTTCCGCGAGCGCAGCTACCAGAAGGATGGCGAGACCAAGACCGTCCGCGACTTCGTCGTCGAGGACCTCAAGATCGAGCGCCACAAGATCCGGCATCAGGCGGAGTAGGCGCCCGGCTCAGGGGGCCCGTCCCCGTGCGGGACGGGCCCCCTCACCGGCTGAGGGCGGCGGAAACTGGCGCGCCTCTATCGCTCGCCCTGCCGCCGCCGGGAGAGAAAGTCGGTCATGTGCTCAATAGTTTCAACGCCGCCAATGTTGACTGTGCCGAGCTCCTCTGGCGTCAAATCATCAGTTGGCCAGAGGCCGCCCGCCAGGAATCGGTCGATCCCCGCGGCGGCGAGCTCCTTCGAGAATTCCGCTTGAGTCCCAGGTGCGCCAACCCGCGTGGCCCAATGCGCACCCGCACTCGCGACCAAGTCGGCGAGCTGAAGTCGTGCGTCGTCTTGCGACCGTCCGAATACGATCGACTCCGCCTTCAGCGGGAAGATGAAGGATCGCCGGTCATAGCCGATCCACCGGCCCTCATCCGAGGGCGACATCAGGCTCTCCAGTGTCTCTCTGTCCTGGAAGATCGGCTTGGATTCGTCGTGCACCAGCTGGAAACGCCGGCCGAAACGATTTCCCCACAATGCGCAGTGCTGGAAGAAGTTTGGGATAGCGGGGTCCAGCGAGAGCCAGTCGTTGTGCTGGAGGATCTCGTCGACCATCAGCTCGCTCGCGAGGATCGGCGCGACGACCTCAGCGAATCGACCCGTTCTCTTCTTGACCACGTCTCGAGCTAGCGTGTAGAACCTCCGCCTAGCGTCGAGCGTGCGCTCGCGGAACAGAGCTAAAAACTGGCGAAGCAGGTCGTCGCAGACGGTCTCGCCAAGGAACGTAGGAAGGCAGATGAACAGAAGATTCGCGTACGACAGGTTGAAGCCGTCCTTGTAGGCGTCGCGTCCTGCTCGTTGCAGTTGAGGTTCGATCAAGAGGTCGACCATCTTGGCGACGACCATGAACCGCTTGTGGACGAGCGTCAGAACGACGTTCTCGGGATTGAGCTGCGACGAGGCGAGGACTGAGGTCAGCCGCTGTCGACCTTGAGCTGAGCGTTTGAGACGGGCGAACTTCACTTCTGCCGCCTGCGGCCCCTTGAGCGGCGCTAGCAGCGCGGTGACCTCTTCGAGACTCAATGAGGTCGAGGCCAGAGCGAAGACGGGTTGCTCGTCGTTCGTGAGGTCGGCTCCTGTGTTGCCAGACTCATCGAACGCGATCTGAGGAATGACGTCAGCATTCATCTGGAACTCTGTGAAGAAGCCCGCCCAGGCTTTCGTCGCTACAGGATTCTAGTCCTTGCCGATGTCCTTCTTGTCCATCGTCATTCGAATGGCTGGGCCTTCGCCAAGGCTGCGGACACCCTCAGCTCGGGCACAGAAGACGAAGCTGAAGATCGCCGACGCGGTGAGCTGGAGCATGTAAAGCGTCTGCTCGGCGAAGGCGGCAAACGTCAGCTCTTCGAGCAAGATGCGCTCGGGGCGGGCCAAGGCCGGGACACCGCCGGAGTCGCCGGTCAAGACGAGCAGGCCGTGCTCGAGGCTATTCCTGTGCTTCTTGAAGAAGCCCCATTCTCCGCCCTTCGTGTTGAGGTCCGTGGCGATGCTGTAGAGGGCAACGAGTCCCCAGTTATTCTGCTGGTTGATCTTCGTCCACCGCTCCTCGCCCTTGTTTCGCTGGTGTGCGGGTCGCCAGAAGCTCTCGAAGTACAGCGCCTCTTCTGGCTCCGCAAGCGCGTAGAGCTCGCTCACACCTTGCGCGATCCGATCGAGAATCCCGAAGCAGAGGCGGAAGCTGGTTCTCAGGAACTCTGACGAGAGCCCGATCTCCTCGCCTTCGTGGAGCTCGCTGAACGTGCCCTCGAAGGATTCGAGGTCCCACTGGCCTGGCGCTCTGGTGGCCTGGTAGTAGAGCGCTCGTGCCAGGCAGAACTCCGACTTCATCCGATTGAGGAGTAACTCGAGCCGAGGTACGAACTCGCCCGCGATCGAACCCGTAGGCTTCGGAATGGAGAGGTCGTCGCGGCGGGCCCCCACGCAGCGGCAGTAGAGCGCGTGCTCGCTGAGAGCGAGGAAGTTGTCGAGGCAGAACCGCCAGTAGGGATCGTGGGCGTCAGCCTCGAGCCGGTGTTGCTCGTCGTATTCCCTGGCCCGATCCTCCGACCAACCAAGTCGCGTTAGGACGCTCTCGGTGCGAACACGCTGGTGTCGGGCAGCCTCTCGGAGGTGGGGAGGGAGGTTGCCTGCTTCGGCGGCGCGAAACGAACGCAGCGCTTCAAGGAGAAGGCTGATGGTGTAGACACCAGCGATCTCGTTGAGCGTCTGCAGCGCCATGCCTCGATTGAGCTCCGCCATCGCAAAGCCGGGCGTGACGGTGAGCGCCAGGTCGTAGCACCTCAAGGCCTCTACCACCCGACTGCTCCGGTCCAGGCAGTTGGCCAAGTTCACGAAGAGCTGGGGATCCGAGCCGTCCGAGACTCGGAAAGCCTTCCAGTATGCGTTCTTCGCCTCGATCAGAGTGGTGATCGCCGCGGGATTAAAGCCTTGCTGGGCGCGCGAGCCATCGAAGTCGTACAGGCTCTGCTTGGCGTTGCCGATGTTGCAGTGGAGTGAGGCTTCCTGGATCTCCTGCTTCAGCTCGTCGAAGCGAGATTCGAGGATGGCAAGTCCTTCGAGCACCAGGTCGGGTCGACGGAAAACTGACCCGCAGTCGATCAGTCGGCCGGCCAAGTGCCCGAGGAGGATCGGGCTTGGCTGGGCTTGCGAGGAGAGCTGTTCTTTCGCGCGGAGGGTGTGGTCGAGGGCGCCGCTTGCGTCGCTCTGATCGAGGAGCTGATCGGCAAGCGCGAGTTCGGCGTTGGGGTCGGTCATCCCCGGCGGTCTTCTGGCGAGTTTGGTGCTGGTTCCGGATCCCGACTGGCTCGCACGGGGATGTTCATCAAGATGCCGGCGGACTGGCACTCAGGACTTCGACCAGCTCTGCCACGACCGCGAAGCGTTCGCCGCCGTTTTGGGCGATCGTGATCGTCGGGAAGTCGGGGTTCAGGGGCCTGAGCGTGACTTCGTCATGGCGCCACGAGGTGTCCTCAGCTGCCTTCCGGCTTTCGTAGCGCTTGACGGTGAATCGCTCGCCCGTCTCCGGATCGTGCTCGTCGCGGAGGACGGCGAGCACCGTCTTCCCGTCGCGCGTACCCGTCACCGGCGAGCTGAAGATGCAATACGCTCCGTCGGGGATCGCTGGCTCCATCGACCTGCCGACGACTTGCGCGACGAACATACCGCGGCGAAGTCGGTGCTTCGTTTCCACGGCGATCCACTCCCAGTCCGCGTCCATCAGGGGTTGGGGGTCGCCGAAGGCGCCGGCTGCCACCTGGAGCGAAAGGAGGGGCAGGCAGGTGACGAACTTCTCGCTGTCGATCGGCTGGACGCGACGGAACGGCAGTGCGCGACCGTCGCCTTCGGCCAGCGTCCTCTCGCTGGCGCGGAGGCGGCGGTACGCCTCGCCGGCCATCCAGGAGGTCACCACCTTCTGGAACGGCGCGTCGTTCATGAACCGGACGAAGATCTCCTCGTTCTGATCCATGCGCTCCACGAACAGGCTTTCGAGCAGGTTCTTGAAGACCAGCTCGAACTTGTCGTCCGGGTTCACGGCCGCGGCCTGCTGGAGGCTCGCATCGGCCATCGCGGCTTCGACGATCTGATCGAAGAAGAGCTGATCCGCCTGGTTGAAGTCGGTGCCAAAGCGCTCGTTGACGATGTCGATGAGCTGCGACAGCGGGACCGGGCGCTCCCGTACGAGCGCGCTCCCCACCTCGGTTGGGCCATCGAGCTTCTGAGCGTCGCCCTCGCGCAGCGAGATCGAACCCTCGCTGATCTTCTGAAGACGGTAGTACTCGAGCCGGATCTCGTCGTCGAACTGGTACCCGGGTCCGCCCCTGCGTCGGGGCAGCTTCGCACTCAAGTGCCGCAGGACGACGTAGAGCCGCTCGAGGTCCGAGTCCTGGTAGGGGATGACCTGGCTCAGAAAGCCGTAGAGATTGAGGAAGGCCTGAGCCTTCCCGCGCCAGAGCTCGGCCTCTTCCTCGTTCTCTTGCTGGCGGGCAGTGAAGCGGGAAACGGCCGGATCGAGCGCGGCGTTCAACGCCTGGTGATCGCTCGGGTTCTGTTTCGCCCTGGGCTTGAAGTAGACAGCGCAGAAGCGATCGAGCTCCTCGGCCAGGTAGACGCCGCTCGCGTCGAGCTCGCCGCGGATCTGGTACATCCGCGCGGGATCCACCTGCTCGCCCGTCTCGGCGCCTTCGTAGTAGGTCTTGAACGCCTCGCGGATCTCGTCCCGATCATTGACGAAATCGAGGACGAAGGTCTCCTCTTTGAGCGGGTGGATCCGGTTCAGGCGGGAGAGCGTCTGCACCGCCTGGATCCCCGCCAGGCGGCGGTCGACGTACATCGTGTGCAGGAGCGGCTGGTCGAACCCGGTCTGGTACTTCTCGGCGACGAGAAGGACCTGGTACTCCTGCGTCGCGAACTTCTCGGGCAGCTCTTTCTCGCGGACCCCCGGGTTCATCCCCTCTTCGGTGTAGGAGACGCCGGCGACCTTGTCGTCCTGGACCGTTCCCGAGAACGCCACGAGCGTCCGGATCGGGTAGCCCTTCGCCTGGATATAGCGATCGAAGCTCTGCTTGTAGCGCACGGCCTCGAGCCGCGAGCTGGTGATCACCATCGCCTTGGCACGGCCGCCGATCTTGTGCCGGGTGAAGGCGTTGAAGTGCTCCACCATCACCTCGGTCTTCTGGGCGATGTTGTGCGGGTGGAGCTTGAGGAACCGGGCCAGGGCGCGCGCGGCCTTCTTGCGCTCGACGTTGGGATCGTCTTCGCAGGCCTTGAGGAGCCGGTAGTAGGTCGCGTAGCTGGTGTAATGGGCGAGCACGTCGAGGATGAACTCCTCCTCTATCGCCTGCCGCATGGTGTAGCGATGAGTGGGCTCGCCGTCGCGGCCGAAGACGGCCAGGGTCTTGTGCTTCGGTGTCGCGGTGAAGGCGAAGAAGCTCAGGTTCGCCTGTCGCCCGCGCTTGGCCATGCTCCGGAACAGCTCGTCGAGATCGGCGAGGCCCTCCTCCGCGGCCCGCTCGCGCGCTTCCTCGCGGAGCCGCTGGCCGCCGAGCACGGCCTTGAGCTCGGTCGCCGCCTCACCTCCCTGCGAGCTGTGCGCCTCGTCGACGATCACCGCAAAGCGGCGCCGTGGGAGGTCCGACGGGGCGTCCTCGCCGCGCTCCTTCGCCATTTCGAGCAGGTGCTCTGAGACGAAGGGGAATTTCTGCAGCGTCGTGATGACGATCGGCACGCCGCTCGCGAGAGCCGCCGCGAGCTGCTTCGAGTGCTCGTCGATCTTCTCCACCACGCCGCGCTTGTGCTCGAACTGGTAGATCGTGTCCTGAAGCTGCTGATCGAGGACCACGCGATCGGTCACCACGACGACGCTGTCGAAGACCCTGCGGTTCTCGGCGTCGTGGAGCGAGGCCAGCCGGTGCGCCAGCCAGCCGATGGTGTTGCTCTTGCCGCTGCCGGCCGAGTGCTCGACCAGGTAGTTGTGTCCCGGCCCCTCTGTCCGCGCCGCAGCCGTGAGCTTCCGCACCGCCTCGAGCTGGTGGTACCGCGGGAAGATCATCGCTTCGGTCCGCACCTTGCGCCCCTGGTCGTCGCGCTTCTCGTCGATCTGGAGATGGACGAAGCGGGCGAGCAGGTCGAGCACGCTGTGCCGCTCGAGAATCTCCTCCCAGAGGTAGGCGGTGCGGTAGGTGCGACCCGCCGGGTCGGGCGGGTTGCCGGCGCCGCCGTCGGATCCCCGGTTGAACGGCAGAAAGTGGGTCGCGGTGCCGGCGAGGCGAGTCGTCATCAGGACCGACTCGGTGTCGACCGCGAAGTGGACGAGGGTACGCCGCTTGAACTCGAAGAGCGGCTCGTGTGCGTCGCGATCGTGCTTGTACTGGGCCCGCGCGTGTTCGACTCTCTGGCCGGTCAGCGGGTTCTTGAGCTCGAGCGTGGCGAACGGGATGCCGTTGAGGCTCAGCGTCACGTCGAGGCTGTTCTCGCAGCGCGAGGAGTAGCGGAGCTGTCGGGTCAGCCCGAGCCGATTCGCGGCGTAGCGCGCTTCGAGCTCGGGGTTGAGCTCGTGGGCTGCCCGGAACGTAGCGACCTGGAGCGTCCGGCCGTAGCACTTGAAGCCGTGCCGCAGGGTCGCGAGCGACCCGTTGGCGTCCATCCACTTGCAGAGGTCGCCGAGGACCTGCTCCCCGGTATTGTCGCCGTGGAGCGCCTCGAGCCGCGCCCACTCTTTCGGCTGTGTTCGGCGAATGAAGCCCAGGACCTCCTCGGGGAAGATCGCTCGGACCTTGTCGTAAGCGGCCGGCGCGACGTGGACGTAGCCGTTGGCGAGGAGGTGCTCCTCGATGACCGTCTCGAACGCCGTCTCCGAATGTCGGCTGGGCATCACCCGACACCCACGAGATCCAACTGGGCCTCCAGCTCTCGCAACATGACGAACGTGTTCTTGTAGATCACGCCGAACTGATTGCAGACGTCCGGCAGCAGAATCCGCCCTTTCGACTGGGGCTGCGGCCCTTCGTTGGTCACGACCACGGTGCCGTGGACCATTGAGTAGGCGACCAGCCAACCGTCCGCCTCGGTCGCGAACTTCGCCTTGGCGCGGTCGAAGTACTGCGGGTTCCGCTGCACCCAGAGCATGATGTCGGCGTACGCCGAGCTGACGTCGCCGGCGTTCGAGTCGAGGAAGAAGGCCTCGGGAACGTCGTTCTTCACCCACTGCACGAGGTCCTCTTCCTTGCGACCCGCGAGCAGCTCGTTGCGGATGCGGTCGAGGCTGCGCGCTCGGTCCTGGCGGTGGGCGCGAAGGACCGCCTTCCAGAAGCCAGGGCAAATCGCGAAGGCGTAGTAGGCGTTCTTGGCGCTGATGAAGACGTCCGCGTCGAGGACGAACAGGGGAGGCTCGCTCACGGCAGGTCGACTCCCAGCCGGCGCGCGTACTCCTGGAATGCGCCGCCGCGCAGGCCAGTGAGGTCGTAAGCCTCTCGGAAGGTCAGGCGACCCTCCAGGGCGGCGTAGATGACGCTCGTCGCGAACTTCGGGCCCACGCGGGTGTTCTGGTTGTTGTAGAAGTCGCCGCCGCCGACGGCCTTCTGTTGCTGGCGCTCCCTGCGCGTGTAGGCCTCGTAGAACGCGAAGAAGGCCTTGCGATCGACGATCCCCACGTCCATCGCCCGCCGGCCGGCGACGATCTGGCTGACCTTGAAGTGCCGGGCGACTTGCTCGAAGGCGTCCGGCGCGCCCTTCGCGGTACGCCAGAGCTCTTTCAACTCGGCCGCCGGGACCAGGAGCTCGGCGGCGGCCCGGTCGCAGAAGGTCTCGATCTGCGTGTCGCCGGGGAAGATGCCGTCGAAGCCGGAGAGGCCCTCGCCTTCAGGGCCGAGCCACACGTGGGCGAGCTCGTGGGCCAAGGTGAACATCTGGGCCGACTTCGCGTCGGCGCCGTTGACGAAAACGACGGGTGCGTACGGGTCGGTCAGCGCAAACCCCCGGAACTCGTTCACGTCGAGCTTGCGGTGGGTGTTGTTGCCGACGACGCCGTTGACGACCGCCATCACGCCGAGCTGCTCGATGCGACGCCGCAGCTCGCTCACCGCCTCCTGCCAGGTCGCGACCGCCGCGGCCCATCCGTCGTCGAGCCCGAGCATGCGCCGCATCTCCCGCCCGACCGCCGCGGGGTCGTCGCCGAGCCTTGCGCCGCCGACGAACTCGAGGGGGCCCGCTTCGCTCTCGAGGCGCTCCTCCCGCAGCCAGTCCTGGCGCCGCTGCATGGCGTAGATGGTGTCGAGCAGGTCCGCGCTCGGCCGCTCGAGGCCGCGCACGACGGTCCGCAAGTCCTGGATCGGCAGGCGCTCGACGGGGGGCTCGGGGAGGAGAAGGAAGCCGAGGGGAGTATGGGTGGCCTTGGAGAAAGTCTCGAGCTGCTTCAGCGTCGGCTGCCGCTCCTGCCGCTGCCAAGCCTCGAGCTGCGGAAAACGCACGGCCAGCTCGAGCTCGTCGACCCGCGACCGCTCGACCGCCCACCGCAGCAGCTCCGGCTTGACCTCAACTCTCAGCATGGCAGCGCCTCGGCACTCCGCCGTTGATGCACCGTGGCCAGTCTAGTGCCCCATGCGGACCTTCTCAAACAGGTGAAGCCGGTGCCATGGCGGGCTCCCGGCCAGTGGCACCGCCTCGCAGCACCCTCCGGGGCGTGGCGTCCGGCGATCTTGCTTCCGAAGCCTTCGGGCAACCATCCAGCCGAGAGGCCGACTCAGGCAGGCTGCCTCAGCGCCTGCGCGATGTAGGGAAGAGCGGAGTCGCGCGGAATCTTGAGGGAGTCAGAGAAGATGAAGCACTCGGTTCCCTCATACGCCTGAATGGCGCTGTACTGGATCGAGTACTGGAACTGTCGACGCTTTCTGTAGAGCTCTGAAATGGCAGCGTGACTGTCGTAGGAGACGAGCCATGCGCGGCGCAGCTTCGACTGGATGAACTTCGCAAGCCGGACGTGATCGTCCGGCGTGTACACGTTCAGGTAGAGTCTCTTGGCTCGCGCATAGTACGGTGGATCGCAATACGTCAGCGTCGACGGCGGGAGCTTGTTCACGCGGTCCCGCATGAACGCCTCTGCATCGAGGTTGGTGACTGTTATGCGTCGCTTCTTGGTGGCGATGGTCTCGATTCGCTTGATCAGCTCGTTGCGCGGAAACCTTGCGTCAATGCGCCAGCGCCCAACCTGATTGAGACCACCAATGACGCCCGCAGTTAGGATTCCGGAGCGATTGCAGCGATTCAGGAAGAACGTGCTGAATCCGAGGTCCAAGATGTCGTGATCACCGGGATGGCGGACAACCTCACGGTGCTTCTGCCATGAATCGAGCGTGAGCGATGCGCGCGAAACACGTCGGCAGAACGCTTCTGTGTCTGTCAGGATTGCCTTCCAGAACGCGTAGATGTGGCGCGACGAGTCGTTCAGGTAGATGTGGTCGACCGTGCCACCGAGGAGCAACTCGATCGCGATACCGGCCCCTCCAGCGTAGGGCTCGGCGTAGCCCCAGCCGACGGCGTCGTTGTGCTCAAGAATCTCGGTGATGAAGGGCGCCAAGCGTTGCTTGCCGCCGGGGTACCGCAAGGGAGTCTGGAATCGGGCCATCGCGAAGACATACCCCTTAGATTGAAATCACCACCTGCCGTCGGTCAGGCATTCATTTCTTCGAGGAGTGGAAACACGTTCCCGAAGGTGACTGCCACGTCGGAAGGGGCCACCGAGAAGCGCGGATTGTGGACAAGCTGATTCATCGACGTTACGGAGAGGATGCCCTGGGCCTTTCCGAGCTCGGTCATCGCGCCGTGCAGGGCCTTCTTCTTTGCTCTGTCCGAGTTGTTGCTGGTGGCGTGCTTGGTGATGTCGCGCAGGATCTCGACGAGATGCCGTTCCTCACCGCTGGACTTGGTTGCTGAAGGACCACCGGCCTTCGCGTGGTCGTCGCAGTACGCTTTCGCCGAAATCTCGAACATGCTTCGCAGGACGAAGCAGAAAGCAAGCGGCGTCTTGTGGACATCGAGAAGGACGATCTCGTCTCTTAGTGCGGTCAGCTTCTCTCGTCCTTTACCCCGGGGAGCAAAGCCCTTCAATAGCTGCCGCACGGCGCGTGGGTCCCCAGTAGCGAGAGCCCTTTGTGCCTTGCTCTGTTGCTGCCGCGTCTGCGGTTGTCGTGAGCTCTCTGCGGCCTGACCCTTCGCCCGCGTCTGCGCGTTCCTCGAACCGGTCGCCTCGTCAGCTCCGCGAGCCTTCGCTGGCTTTGCGGCGGGCAGACCATACGACTCTCCAAAGTCGACGTCCTTGCTGCGAATGCCCTCAAAGCCCAACTGCTCGAGCCCGATGGCGTGAATGATCGCCTCGAGGCTGTTGCGGTGCTTGACGTCGGGGTACTTCACCGCCAGCGCCGGTGCGCTGCTGGCACCGAGGCGCGGCGCGATTCGCTTCATCGCCTCCCCGAGTACGCTTAGCGGGAATGCCCCGGCCCAGCGAGCTCGCTGGTGCGAAGTAACATTCCTCCCGTGTTCCAAGTAGGCCTCAAGCAGATCAAGGGCGGGCTCGCTGGAGTCGTTCGCATCTCGATTGTGTCGGGCACGCGCGACGGCATTCCATTGGTCGCGACCGGCCTTTTCGCCTTTGCCGTGTGCGAGCCGGACGATGCGATCAACGGTCTTGGCGTCCGCCTCATCGTAGATTGTGCAGGGGACCTTCTCGTTGTCTCGGCGCCAAGCCTTGGTGACGCCCGCGATCTGCGTCGCGATGTTCTCCGGAACCGTGTGCGCGTCGATGCGGAGCAACCTGTGGATCAGCTTCAGAGCGGCGACTCGGCGGTTGCCCTCTTTCACGGTCAAGGCGCGCCCTTGGCCATCGCGGAGAACGATGATGCTTTCTGTGGGTAGGTAGCCATCCTGAAGCAAGCTCTCTGTCAAGGCCCAAAACCGGTCGGGGCTTGTGGAGATCATTGCCTCGAGCGCAGCCTTCTCGTCTGCCTGTCGAACAGTTCGAAAATTGGCTAGGTCCAGGGCAAGGTCCTTCACGCGGACGGCTTCGGTATCGGGCATTGGGGTCCTCGGTGGCGCGGCTCACCGCATCCATGGTGCCGGTCCGTTCGCTGGCACGTTCCTCCGGTTCGCGAGTGCGGTGACGATGCTACAACACACCCATTCGGCGGTGACTGAGAAGGTCGGGACTAGGGCATCGGTGAGCATTGCTGGCGGAGCCGGCGCATTGGGCTCACAACGAGAATCGCGTTGTTCGTGGTGCGCGGATGCTCCGCTCGGCTTCCTTCGCCGTCGGGTCGCTCATGCCGTCGCTCCCTCGTCGATGTGTCCGGTCACGGCCGCTGCTATGAGGGCGGCGCGGCGTTCCTTGAGTAGCGAAATCGTGCGCTGAGTCGCAGCGCGTACGGCGTCGAGCCTCGCGGTCTGGTGGGCGATGTGCTCGACGATGGCGTGCTGCTCGCGAATGGGCGGAATCGCCACAGCGATCTGCGAATAGCGGTTGGGGTTTAGATTTGCTTGCCCGATGGCCGGCAACGCTTCTGCTCGTGCCCGTGCGAGCACGTAGGCCGAGTTGAGTAAGTAGTTGAGAAACTCCGAGTCCGCGTGCTCGTTTACCCGCAAGCGGACGAGGTAGGACGCGAAGGAGACTTCGCTCTCGTGCCCCCTGAACTTCGCGACCTTGCCAATCTGGTCAAGGCTGTTCGTGCGGTTGAATAGGAGATCGCCGGGTCTGAGAAGCAGGTCGTCACTGATTGCCTCTACATACCCGATTCGCGAGAAGTCGAGCTCGCCGTCACGCAGATCTCCCATACGCAGAACTGGTATTCGCCCTTCAGGCTCAACCGTCTGTGACGTCCCGTAGTCCATCGAGGCTAGTAGTCGCCGCAAGTGGCACGTTGCCCAATGCGCCGGAATCTTCCCGAGCCAAGGCAGTCCGGATTCGTGCAGCTTCACCTTCGGATCGAGTCCGCGGGCGACGGCGGTGGCGATGATCGCCCTGCGCTTCTCAGCGAGCAGGTCGATGACGCGTTGCTTCGCCGTAGCTAGCACGTCGAGGGAGGTCGCCCGTGCCTGCAGCGTCTCGACGATTCTCCTCTGAACCTCGAGCGGGGGGCAGGGCACTTCGAATCGCTGGAGGACCTCGGTCTCCAGCTTCTTCGTTCCGTGTGCCGACGAGTCTGCCAGGGACAGCAGCCATTCAGCTTGGCCGACAAGCACCGCGTGAAGGAAGTCGGGAAGGAGGCGCGGGCCGCAGACGAGCGCCTTGATGTCTTGGTTGATCGCCACCGGGCCGGTGGTGACCGCTGCGGGAAGGGTATGCGCGAGGATCATTCCGCGAACCACCACCAGCACGCTCCCGACCGGCACGAGCTGAGTGGCGCTCCCGCCGAGCGCCGCCTCGGTGATGTGGTCCTCCGCATCGTCGATGCGGTCGATCTTCATGTCCTTCGGGGACACCCACGGGATCGTCCCGCCGGACCAAAACTGCGGGTTGCCCTTGTCCGGCGTCCCGCCACTCAGGAAGCTCACGAGGTACCGGAGAGGCACCAGGGGCCAGTCCGCCTGGAGCGTGCCGAGCCACGGCGCGCCGGCGGCGGACGCCCGCGCAACCGTCATCTCGTCACCTGCTTGAGGAGTCGAAGCACCTCGCTCTCGGCCTCCTCCAGGTCGGCATCGATCTCCGCCAGCGATCGCGGCGGCGTGAAGACGTAGAAGTGCCGGTTGAAGCTGATCTCGTAGCCGACCTTGTCCTTGGTGCGGTCCATCCAGGCGTCGGGTACATGCGGCACCACCTCGCGCGCGAAGTACTCGTCGACCTGCACGTCGAGGGGGACGTTTTCGGAGTCCCTCAGCGCGGGGTCGGCCTCGAAGCCCGTCGGACCCGATCCCTTGACCGGCATCGCCTCTGGGCTCGAGTCGCAAAACGTCGCCCGGAAGGCCTTCTTCGCGGGCGCCTTCCACGACGCTCGGCGCTTCTTCAGGATTCCGTCCACTCGGGCGGAGGCTGCGTTCCAGTCGAGGTGCGGTGTCGAGCCGAGACCCTGCTCGATCGCCGCGAGGTCGTCCGCGAGGTCGGGGTGCGCCGCCAGGAAGGCGGCCGAGCGCTCGGGTGTGATCTGGAAGCGTAAGCGGAGAGGCCGCTCGACCGTGACCCTGGTGTAGCCGAACTCGGCGTTGCGGAAGTTCTTCGAGACCGCGGACTCCTCGAAGCGGCCGTAGATGCGGACGACCTCCTCGATCTGCTGCGCCGTCATGTGTCGGCGCTTGTCGCCGAGGCTGCGTTTGTTGTCGGCGCTGCCGCCGGCGGTCCAGATCTCGCGGGCGTCGATCAACTGGATCTTGCCCTTGCGGCGCTTCTCCTTGCGGTTGGTGACGATCCAGACGTAGGTGCCGATGCCGGTGTTGTAGAACATCTGCTCGGGGAGCGCGATGATCGCCTCGAGCCAGTCGTTCTCGATGATCCAGCGGCGGATCTCACTCTCCCCGGAACCGGCTCCGCCCGTGAAGAGCGGCGAGCCCGAGAAGACGATGGCGAGTCGCGAGCCGTGCTTCTGGTCGGCCGGTCGTACCGGCTCGAACTTGTGGATCATGTGCTGGAGGAAGAGGAGCGCACCGTCGTTGACCCGCGGCAGGCCGGCGCCGAATCGGCCGTCGAAGCCGAGCTTCTCGTGCTCGCGCTGGATCTCCTTCTGCTGCTTCTTCCAATCGACGCCGAACGGCGGGTTGGTCAGGAAGTAGTCGTAGCGCTCGCCGGCGAACTGGTCGTCGGTGAAGCTGTCGCCGTACTTCACGTTCTCGCCGCCGCCGTTGTGGTCGACCTGTTTCATCAGCATGTCGGCGGCGGCGGTGGCGAAGGCGCGCTTGTTGTAGTCCTGACCGTAGATATAGAGCCGCGCGTCGGAGTGGTGCTCGCGCAGGTAATTCTGGGCCTCCGCGAGCATGCCGCCCGTACCGCATGCCGGGTCGAGCAACTTCCGCACGGTCCCGGGGGTCGCGAGAAGTCGGTCGTCGTTGATGAAGAGTAGGTTCACCATCAGGCGGATCACCTCACGAGGCGTGAAGTGATCACCAGCGGTCTCGTTCGCGAGCTCGTTGAAGCGGCGGATGAGATTCTCGAAGATGAGTCCCATCTGCTCGTTCGGAACCGCGCTCGGATGCAGGTCGACGTCGGCGAACTTCGAGACCACGAGGAAGAGGATGTTCGCCTCGCGCATCTTCTCGATCTCGCTCTCGAGCTCGAAGTAGTCGAAGATGCGCCGCACGTTGGCCGAGAAGCCCTGGATGTAGCTCAGCAGGTGCTTCTCGACGTGGTCCGGGTCCCCCTTGAGCTTGGCGAAGTCGAGCGGCGAGTGGTTGTGGAACCGTTGGCCGGCGACCTTGTCGAGCACGCGGTCGAGCGCCTCGCCCTCGTAGCGGTCCCGGACCTGGTCGTAACGCTTGACGACGGCGGCCTTGGTCGGCGCGAGGACGCAGTCGAAGCGTCGCAAGACCGTCATCGGCAACATGACGCGCTCGTACTGCGGGGGCCGGTACGGGCCGCGCAGGAGGTCCGCTATCTGCCAGATGAGGTTCGAGAAGTAGTTGTGGTCAGGCATCCTGTGGCCCGCTCTCCGCGCGAGTTGCGTTGCTTGATGCGGCTTGCGCCGTCATTCTCGCAGGTCGAGCGAGGGGCCGCACCCACCCGAGGCGAGGGCGGCCTCGTGCGCCGCCCGCCGTAGCTCGGCAAGGCGCTTCGAAAGCTCCTGCGTGTTGCGCGGGCGGGCCGGCATGTCGAGGGCGAGCGCCCGCGCGAAGAAGCAATCGAGCTCAACTGGGACATTGGCGATATGCGCGGAGATCGGCACCCGACGGCCGTCACGAATAGCCTCGCCCACACAACCCGGCGAGACGGCCTCGAACGGTCGGCGTCCGGTGAGGACCTCGTAGAAGGTCACGGCGAGTGCCCAGAGATCAAAGCTCGGGTTCGCGCGTTCGTGGTTGTGGGCCTCGGGTGAGAGGTAGGCCGGCGTGCCGACGACGACGTGACCGCCGACGCCCGACATCGTCGCTTCGCGTTCCAGCCGGGCCAAGCCGAAGTCGAGGAGCTTCAGGTCGCCGGCGCTGTTGAAGGCGATGTTGCGCGGTTTGATGTCGCGGTGGACGACGCCGGCCTTGTGGAGGCAGGCGACCACCTCGGTGACCTCGAGCATCACCTCGATCGCCACGTCGAGCGGCAGCGGGATGCGCTCGGCTAACGTGCTCCCGTCGACGAACTCCATGATGATCATCGGCGTCCCGCGGTAGACCTTGAAGCCGTAGACGGTCGCGAGGTTGCGGTGCGAGACGGCGGCGAGCGTCTGCGCCTCGCGGCGGAGGCGGGCGATGTCGCTCGGCGAGCAGACCGTCGGGAGCGTCTTGACGGCCACGCGCCGGCCGAGCGAGAGGTCGACCGCTTCGTAGACGACGCCCGAGCCGCCCTTGCCGAGCCGGCGCTCGAACTGGAGCCTTCCGGGAACGGCCTTCGGGACGATGCTCGGCTGGAGCGGCGAGCCGCAGCGCGAGCAGAAGTGGTGGTCGGCCGAATAGACCCAGCCGCAGGCGCACTCGGCGCCTACGGGCACCTGGTCGATGCTGTCGGAGACTTCCGGGGTGACACGGTACTCGTCGCGTTCCTCGGCGATCTCCGAGTGGACCGCCTCGGTCATCCGGACGAGCGCCTCGGCGACCTGCTCGCGCTCGATCCCGTCGGCCAGGCACTTGTCGACGGCACGCCGCAGGTAGCGGTTGGCCGCTACCGAGCCGCAGAGCTCGGGCTTCGTGTCGTCGGTCACCGGCGCTCCTGAATCTCTTGTTCGTGGACTCTGAACAAAAGTTCACGTATGGTAAGAGTGCTTGGCGACAAAGTCCACACCCTGATGGAAGTGAAGACCACACAGACCGCCGCGTTGAGCGCGGCCGAGGTCGTGGCCGTGCTCGGCGCCGCCCGCGAGGGGCGCCACGGCGTGCGCGACCACGCGATGCTGCTGACGCTCTACCACCACGGCCTGCGCGTCAGCGAGCTCTGCCGGCTGACGCTGCCCGACTTGAATCTCGAGGCGCGAACGCTTTGGGTCGAACGGCTCAACCGAGGGCGCGCGGGCTTCCACCCGGTACCGGAGGACGAGGCGCAGGCGCTCGGCGCCTACCTCGATCTTCGCCGCGAAGACGGCACGCTCGACCTGCCGCCCCTCTTCCTCAACGAGCGGCGCGCGACGCTGAGCCGCAACGCGGTCTATTACCTGGTGCGGCGTGCCGGCGACGACGCCGGGCTCGCGCGCCCGCTGTTTCCGCATCTCCTTCGCCGATCGGCCGGCTCGAATCTGGTGGGCGAGGGCCACGACGTACGGCTCGTGCAGGACTATCTCGGACTGCGTACCGCTCGCAGCGTGCTCAAGTTCGTCGGCGAGAAGCCGCCGGAGGGCGCCGACGCCGAGCGGTTCTCGGGACTGTGGGGGGAGGCTGGAGGAGGATGACGGTTCGCGATTCCGACGACGCACTGAACCCGCTGAAGCTCGCCGCGAAGCTCCACTGGCATCCCGACGACGGGGTCGCCGCGCGGAACATCGAGTCGAAGCGGTTGGTGGACTATTGGCTGCTCCAGCTCGATCACTTCGACTCCATCTTCGCGCCTGAGTACCTCGAGGCACCGGCGCTGCTGGGGGAGCTGCTCATCGAGGAGGTCGAGCATGCCGACCGGATGCTCCGGATTCAGGAGGACGGCCGCTTCCACCACTGGGGGCTCTGCCAGCATCTGCTCGCCGAATCCGAGCGGGCGGTCGCGTCGAGCGCCCTCCTGTCGCGCGACCTCTCCGAGCTCGGGCTCGCCGTTGCAATGCGCCTCGATCCCGGTCACTATCACCTGAGCTGGACCGAGGATCTCCGGGCCAAGTCGTGGTGCATTCACGCGGATGCGTGTCGGCGCCTCAACCTGGTCGAGGAGGCCCTGGCTGCCCTGGGCGAGGCGCAGAGGCACGCCCGGGAAGGGACGTCGAGCGCGGAGCTCGCCGCCCGGATCGAGAAGACCGAGATGAGCCTGAGCCGGCGCACGGACGAGAAGCGATGGAACGGTGGGGGCCGCTTCCCGGCGGGGGCGCCGCTGCCGATCCGCGTCCCCGACGACCCCTCGTCTCACTCCCGGGTGTCCTGACGCAGATGGCGCGTCAGCGGTCGGACGAGCGCCCGCGGGGCCGGGGCAAGACACTGCCGGAGAAGCAGCTCTCCCCTTCGGAGTGGCGGCTCATGCAGGCGTGCTGGAAGCTCGGCCGCACGACGATCCGCGACATCCTGCTCGAGATCGCCGACCGACCGCCGGCCATGTCGTACACCACGGTCCACATGCTGCTCACCCGGATCGTCGAGAAGGGCTACATCGCGCTCGAACAGGACCGCGGCAACAACTACTACGCCCCGGCCGTCGACCGCGCGACCATCGTCCGCCTCGCCGCCGAAGACTTCGTCGACAACATCCTCGCCGGCGAAGCCGAGAACCTCGCGATCCTCAACGAGGTCCTGGCGGAGCGGAAGCCGGCGAAGCCCCGCGCGCGGAAGGCCAACTAAGCGAGCTCGGTGCATAGGGGTTGCCGCGGCGGGCTCGACGATCTACAATTGTTGACATAGGCGGCGAGCTCGAAGGTGAGGCGCTGCTCGGCGCGGCGGCGGAACCGTGGTGCGCCCGTGTATCAACGACTGTTGACCACCAGAGGCCCGGGAGTAGAATGCTGACCGTAGTTCGATGCCGCGAGATCCTCGGCGCCGATTGCCGGCTGTCCGATGCCGAAGTCGAGCAGCTGCGCGACTTCGTCTACGGCTTCGCGGACCTCGCGCTACGCGTCGCCAGGGAGAATCATGACGAAGGCCGGAGCTGGAACTCTCGTCGGCAGCGCTGGGAAGAGCGCCAAGCGGAGCGCCTCCCGGGCGGTCGTCTACTGCCGGGTGTCCAGCCACGAGCAGCTCAAAGGCCTGAGCCTGGAGACGCAGTCGAAGGCGTGCATCGACTACTGCCGTTCCCAGGGGATGGAGGTGGCGGAGGTCTTCGTGGAGCGGGCCGAGTCGGCGAGCACGACCGACCGGACGCAGCTCCAGCGGATGCTGACCTACTGCCGGACCCACCGGGGGCGGATCCACTTCCTGGTGGTCTACATGCTGGACCGCTTCGCGCGGAACCAGTACGACCACCACGCCTTGAAGGCGTACCTCCAGAAGCTCGGGATCACGCTGCGGGCGGTGGCGCAGCCGATCGACGACTCGGCGACCGGGAAGCTGATGGATGGCATCCTGGCGGCGTTCAACGAGTTCGACAACAACGTCCGCCGGGAGCGCTGCGTGGGCGGGATGCAGGCGGCGGCGAGCCGGGGACGCTGGGTCTTCCCACCGCCGCTGGGCTACCGCGTGGCGCTCAAGGCTGACGGCGCGAAGACGATCGAGCCCGACCCGCAGGCGGCTCCCCTCGTCCGCCACGCCTTCGCGATGGCGGCTTCAGGGCTTCATAGCGTCGCCGAGATCCTCCGAGAGGTGCGCCGTCGCGGCCTCACCGGCCGGCGCGGCGCCGAGCTGTCGAGCGGGATGCTCCACAAGCTGCTGCGCAAGACCGTCTACCACGGCCGGGTGGTCGTCGAGGACTGGGGCATCGACGTCGCCGGCGACTTCGAGCCGCTCGTCGACGAGGAGACCTTCACCAAGGCCCAGGCCGCGATCACCGGAGCCAAGCCGCTCCTCGCCGGCTACCAGCGCAACCATCCGGACTTCCCGCTCCGGCGCTTCGTGCGCTGCGCGCACTGCTCGAAGCCGCTCTCGGGAGCGTGGTCGAAGGGGAAGCGGGCGCGCTACGCCTACTACAACTGCCCCGGGTGCCGGCGGATCAACGTCCCGCAGCAGCAGTTCGAGGCGCGGTTCGTCGAGCTCCTCGACCGCCTCACGCCGCGGCCGGAGGTGCTGAAGCTCCTCTCCGCCGCGGTGCTCGAGCGCTGGAACGAGGAGCAGAAGGGTGTCGCCGAGAAGCGGCGAGCCATCGAGCAGCGGCTCGAGGTGCTCCAGCAGCGCAAGGAGCGGGTCGTCAGCGCCTACCTCTACGAGGGCGCGATCGACAAGGAGACGTACCAGTCCCACCTGGCGCGCGTCGAGGAGGAGCTGACGCTCGCCAAGATCGACCGCCACGATGCCGAGATCGACGAGTTCGACATCGAGGGCACCCTGGCGTTCGCCGAACACCTGGTCACCCACTCGAGTCGCCTGTGGATCGAGGCTGCGCTGGATCAGCGCCAGCGGCTGCAGAAGCTGTTCTTCCCGGAAGGTCTCAGCTTCGACGGCGAGGAATTTCGAACACCCCTAACGTGTCCATTTTTCAACAACATCGAGGGGACTTCCCGACAGGTGAGTGAAATGGTGGAGCAGAAGGGATTCGAACCCTCGACCCCCACGTTGCGAACGTGGTGCTCTCCCAGCTGAGCTACTGCCCCACCGCAGGAGACGGCGCAGTCTATGTCGGCGGGGAGGGGGGGATCAAGCCGGCGACGCGGAGTCGTCGGGCGGCGGGACGGGCTCCTGGGCTCGCGGCTCCGGCCCGCCGGGGGCCGCCTCCGGGGCGGCGG
>JAIOJQ010000015.1 GCA_019911865.1 Thermoanaerobaculia bacterium | reverse complement strand
TCACACTCTTCGTGGTGCCGGCGGTCCACCGGCTGGTCGCCCGCGACCGCCGCGCCGCGGCGGAGGAGCTCGACGAGACGCAGCCGGACTTCGTCGCCGACCCGGTGGTTTCCTGAGAGGAGCCTGGCCGGAGCGCCGTGCCCGGTCAGCACGGCGCTCCGGAGGGCAGTTGGGCCGCGATCCCGTCCGGGTCCGGCTGCCGACTCGGGACCGCCCTGAACCTTGCAAATATGGAATTATGTTCCATAATTGCAAGGATGATTCGTCGTCGCCTGACCCGTGAACTCGAGGTTGCACTCGCCGAGTCGGCGGCCGTGGCGCTTCTGGGGCCGCGCCAGGTCGGCAAGACCACTCTGGCGCTGGAGGTGTCACGGGACAGGCCGTCGGTCCATCTCGACCTCGAGTCCGAGGGCGATCGCGCCAAGCTCGGAGAGCCGGAGCTCTACCTGCCGCAGCACGAGGACGAGCTCGTCATCCTCGACGAGATTCAGCTCGTACCTCAGCTGTTTCGGAGCCTGCGCTGCCTGATCGACACGGGAAGAAGGCGCGGAAAGGGCAGCGGGCGCTTCCTGGTTCTCGGGTCGGCGTCGATCGACCTGCTCAGACAGTCGAGCGAGTCGCTCGCGGGGCGTATCCGCTACCTGGAGCTCGCGCCGATCGACGCGGGCGAAGCTGGAGACGAGCGGCTCGACGCGCTCTGGCTGCGGGGTGGCTTTCCGCAGAGTCTTCTTGCCGAGTCCGATGCCGGCAGCCTCCGCTGGCGAACGGACTTCATTCGCACCTATCTGGAGCGCGACATTCCGCAGCTGGGGCCCCGGATTCCGGCGGAGACCCTGCGGCGGCTCTGGACGATGCTCGCGCACCAGCAGGGTGGCCTGCTGAACGCCGCGTCATTCGCGCGCTCACTGGCCGTCGACGGCAAGACGGTCGCTTCCTACCTCGACCTGCTGGTCGACCTGCTCCTCGTCCGCTGCCTGCCGCCGTGGCACGGCAACGTCCGCAAGCGACTGGTGAAGTCGCCCAAGGTCTACGTTCGCGACTGCGGGCTGGTCCACGCGCTGCTCGGACTCGCCGACCGCGAGGCTCTGCTGGCACATCCCGTCGCCGGTACCAGCTGGGAAGGAATGGCGATCGAGTCCCTGATCGCCGCCGCGCCGAGCGGCACGGAGGCCTGCTTCTTTCGCACCGCGACCGGCACCGAGATCGACCTGGTCCTCCGCCTCCCGGGTCGCCGCAAGCCGTGGGCGATCGAAATCAAGCGCTCGCTCGCGCCGAAGCTCGAACGCGGCTTCCACCTCGCCTGCGAGACCCTGGCGCCCGAGCGGCGGCTGGTGGTTTACGCGGGCGTGGAGACCTATCCGCTCGCCGACCGCGTCCAGGCGATCTCCCTCGCGAACCTTTGCCGGGAGCTGGAATCCGCCTGATCCGGACCGCTCTCCTCCCGCGCGTGCGGCAGGTGAGGTGTCTCGAACGATTCAGCGCGCCGTGACCCCCGCCAGTTCCTTTTCGACCTTCTCCCAGCTCGCCATCAGCTCGTCGAGGCGGGTGGAGAGGGTCTTCTGCTCGTTCTCGAGCTTCCTGACCTCGGGGGACGGGGTCTTGTCGAAGAAGCCGGGGTTGCAGAACAGCTCGCTGATCGCGTGGACGCGCTTCTCGGCGCGGTCGATCTCGCCGGTCAGGCGGTCGCGCTCGCGCTCGAGCTTTTTCGTCTGCTTCGCCCGTTCGGCGTCGGCGGCGGGGGAGGCGACTTTCTTCGCCGCGCTCTCCTTCTTCCTCTCCTGGCGGGCGCGGGCGAGCACCGCCTCGGCATCCAGGTGGTCGTCGCCGCAGCGATCGACGTACTCGTCGTAGCTGCCGACGAAGTCGCGGATGCCGGCCGGCGAGATCTCGAGGATCCGGTTGGCGAGCTTGGAGACGAACCAGCGGTCGTGGGAGACGAAGATCAGCGTGCCGTCGTAGGCCTCGAGCCCGTCGATCAGCGCCTCGATCGCCTCGAGGTCGAGGTGGTTGGTCGGTTCGTCGAGCACCAGGACGTTGGGTTTGGTCACCGAGAGCTTGGCGAAGACCAGCCGCGCCGCCTCGCCGCCCGACAGGGCGCGCAGCGGCTTCTCGACTTCGTCCTTCTGGAACAGCACCTCGGCCAGCTTGCCACGCACGAAGGAGATCGTTTCGCCCGGCACCAGCTCCCAGAACCAGGCCTCGACCGTCTGCTCGGAGGCCTCGACCGCCTCGCGGTGGTCCTGCGCGAAGTAGCCGGGCCAGGTCTCGTAGCCCCACTCGACGCGCCCCGAGTCGGCCGGGATGACTCCCATGGCGATCTTGAGCAGGGTCGACTTGCCGATGCCGTTGGGACCGAGGATCGCCAGCCGCTCGCCGCGCTGGACGGTGAGCGAGACGTCGTTGAGCACCCGGTTGGAGCCGTAGCTCTTGCTCACTCCCTCGACGGTGAGCACCTGGCGGCCGCTCGGCCGGCGCTGGAAGAACTTGAAGGTCGGATAGCGGCGCGAGGTCTGAGGGAGCTTTTCGATGACGATGCGCTCCATCAGCTTCATCTTCGACTTGGCCTGCCGCGCCTTCGACGCCTTCGCCTTGAAGCGGTCGATGAACTCCTTGTGGTGCGCGATCTCGGCCTCGCGCTTCTCGATCTCCGTCTCCTTGCGGTCGCGCTCCTCGGCCTTCGAGTCGACGAAGTCGGTGTAGTTGCCGTGGTAGAGCAGGATCGTCTCGTAGTCGACGTCGAGGATGTGGGTGACGACGTTGTCGAGGAAGCGGTGGTCGTGCGAAATGATGATCGCGCAGCCCGGGAAGGCGACGAGGAACTTCTCGAGCCAGCGGATGGTCAGGATGTCGAGGTGGTTGGTCGGCTCGTCGAGCAGCAGCACGTCGGGGTCGGCGGCCAGGCACTGGGCGAGCAGCACGCGCAACTTGAAGCCGCCCGAAAGGACCCGCATCGGCTCGCGATGGACCCGGGTCGGGATCCCCAGCCCCTCGAGGATCTCGCCGGCGCGCGCCTCGAGCGCGTAGCCGTCGTTGCGCAGGATGTAGTCCTCGACATCGGCGTAGCGGTCGGTGTCGAACTCCTCGTCGTCGGAGTGCGACAGCAGCCGCTCGCGCTCGGCGAGCGCCTCCCAGACGTCGTGCCGCCCCATCATCGCGACCTCGAGGATCGGCGTCGTCTCGTACTGGAAGTGGTCCTGCTCGAGCACGCCGAGGCGCGCCCGCTTCGGGATGTTGATCTGGCCGTCGGAGGCGATCTCCTCGCCGGCGAGGATCTTGAGGAAAGTCGACTTGCCGGAGCCGTTGGCCCCGACCAGACCGTAGCGCGAGCCGGCGTTGAGTTGCAGGGATACCTTGTCGAAGAGCGTATCGCCGCCCCATGCCTTGCCGAGATTGGAGACCGAAATCATGGCGGCGCAGGAGTTTATCAGCGCCGCGCGGCTCCCTCCCGGCACCCGCATCGTCACCGCGCCGCCGCGCTTTCGCCGCCGCAGTGCCGCGGCGGAGCGCTAGAAATCCCGCATGGACGCGGACGCGGAGTCGCTGCGCCTCGGCCCGGCGGTGGCGATGCGCTTGCCATTGCCGGCGGCCGCGGCGGGGAGGAAGGCGCTGGTGCGCCTGCTGCTGCTCGCCTCGTGCGGCGCGGTGCGGGTCGAGGGAATCGGACGTCTGGCGCGGGCGCCGCGACCGGCGATCTTCGCCCTCTCTCACCACGGCGCGTGGGAGACGGTGTTGGCGCCGGCCACCCTGGTGGCCCTGCGGGGCGGCGGCGCGCTGCGCTTCTTCGTCGACTGGATGTACACCGAGCTGCCGTGGATCGGTTGGCTGGTGCGCCGGATCGACCCGATCCCCGTCTGGCGCAAGCGTGCCCGCTTCGGCTGGAAGGAGGGGTTGCGCCGCGCGCAGGCGAGGCGCAACCCGCTCGCCGAGGCCGTCGCGACGCTCGCCGCCGGAACCGACGTCGGCCTCTACCCCGAGGGACGCCGCAACCACGATTCGATTCGGCTGGCACCGCTTCGCCCGGGAGTGGCCCGGCTCACGCTGGCGACCGGTGCGCCGATCGTGCCGGTCGGCGTCGAGCTGCCGGCGCGCACGCGGCTCGGCCGCCCGCCGCGGGTCGGCCGGATTGTCCTGCGCATCGGCGAGCCGCTGCCCTTCGACGACATGCGCGTCGCCGCCACGGCGGGACCGGTGGCGCGCCGATCCGCCGAGCGCCGCATCACCGCCCGTGTCGCCGCCGTCCTCGCTGAGCTCTCCCGCAAGTTGCCCGCGGCCCCAGGAGGGCCGCGAAAGGTGCCCGAAATGTCGAGTTCGTTCGTTCCCCGTGCGAGCCGCGCCGCGATCACCGTCGCCCCGGTCACCAGCTCCGCCCAGCGCGGCGAGGCCGCCGCCGTCATCGCCGAGGTCTATCGCGACGAGAAGCGCTGGATCGCCGACGAGCGGCGCGAGCTCGAGCTCGACGCGGCGACCGGCGAGCGGGTGATCTGGTTGCTCGCCCGCGCCGGCGACCAGCCGGTCGGCGTACTGCGCCTGGTCGTCGACCCGGAGCTGGCGTTGCCCGAAGGGTGCGGCCTGCGCCTGGAAAAGGGTGTCGACCTGGTGCAGCTGGGCGGCAGCGGCCGCTTCGCCGACGTCGGCAGGCTGATGGTCCGCTCTGCCTGGCGGCGGCAGCCTGCCATCGTCCTGGCGCTCATGCGGGCGGCGCTCGAGACGGTCATCGAGCGCCGCTGCACGCACCTGCTCACCACCGTCTTCGAGGACGATCAGCACTCCCCGTACCGCTTCCACATGCGGCAGCTCGGTTTCCAGCGAATCGGTACCTTCGAGCGGGGCGAGCTGGCCTGCGCGAGTCGGCGGATCCTGCTGGCGGTCGACCTCGCCGACGCATGGGCCCGGCTCGGCGCCGGCCGCCGGGGCGTCGCCGCCGCGCTCGGCGCCGGCCTCGCCGCGCGGCTCGTCGCCGTTTCGTGACGCGTTCGCCGCGCGGTCTCGACAGCGAGGCGTCAGGCTGACGGTGGTCGGTGACGGGTGCCGGCCGGAAGGAGGCGGGCGATGACACCGGAGTTCGTGCAGGCGCATCCCGTGCTGGCTCGCTTCTCGGCGTTCGATCTCGAGCTCTGTCGCCGGGCGGTGCGGGTGCAGCGCCGCGGCGCCGCCCTGCGCTACTTCCGGCTCGTCTCGCGGCTGGGGGACGGCGCCGCCTGGGGGGTGCTCGGCGGCGTCGTCGCGTTGACCGGCGGCGCGGCCTCGCTGACCGGCCTGGGGCGCCTCGTCGCCGTCGCGGCGCTGGCCTCGCTGACCAGCCGCCTGGTCAAGGGGTGGGCGAACCGGCCCCGCCCGTGCGCCATCGACGCGACGGTCGGCGCCGGAGCGGCGGCGCTCGATCCGTGGAGCTTCCCGTCCGGCCACACCCTGCACGCGGTGGCGTTCCAGGTCGTGCTGATTCCCACCCATCCGGTCCTCGCCCTCGTGCTGGTGCCGTGGACGCTGTCGATCGCCACCTCTCGGGTCGCCCTCGGACTGCACTACCCGAGCGACGTGGCGGCCGGTGGCGCGCTCGGTGCCGTCCTCGCGGCCCTGGTGCTCGGCCTGACGTGAGCCGGCGGCTCGAAGTCATGGCGCTCCGCGTCCTCTTTCTGTCGGACGTCGCAGCGCCCCGGGTCAACGGCGTCTCGACCTCGATCGCCGTCTTCCGTCGCGAGCTGGCCGATCTCGGCGTCGAAGCGCCGCTGCTGGCGCCGCGCTACGGTGGCGAGCCGGAAGCCGACGGGGTGATCCGCCTCGCCGGACGGCGTGTGCCGTTCGACCCGGAAGATCGGTGGGTGGCGCCGCACCGTTTCGTCGCCGCCTCCCGGCGGCTCGACTTCGATCTCGTGCACGTGCAGACGCCGTTCGCCGCCCACGTGGCCGGGCGGCGGATCGCCCGCGAGCGCGGTGTGCCGCTGGTCGAGACCTGGCACACCGACTTCGAGCACTACTTCGAGCACTACCTGCCGCTGGTGCCGGCCGGCCCGGCGCGGGAGCTGGCTCGCCACGTGGCGCGGCGGGTGGGCCGCGGCGTCGATCGCCTGGTCGTGCCGTCGCGCCAGATCGACCTGGCGTTGGGCAAGTGCGGCGTCGAGACGCCGCGGGTGGTGATCCCCACCGGACTGGCGCCCGGCGAACTCGGACCGGGCGACGGCGCCGCCTTTCGTGCCCGACACGGCATCGCCCGGGAGCGGCCGGTGGTCGTTCACGTCGGTCGCCTGGCGGGGGAGAAGAACCTCGACTTCCTGCTCGACGCGGTCGCCGCCGCGCGGCGCGAGATGCCCGACCTGCTGGCGATCGTCGCCGGCGAAGGTCCGGCGCGCGAGGGCCTGCGACAGCGCGCCGCGCGGCTCGGCCTGGAGCCGCACCTGCTCTGGCTCGGCTATCTCGATCGCCGGCGCGAGCTGGCGGACGTCTATCGCGCCGGCGATCTGTTCGCCTTCACCTCGCGCACCGAGACCCAGGGGCTGGTCCTGCTCGAGGCGATGTCGCTCGGCGTGCCGGTGGTCGCGCTGGCCGAGCAGGGGACCCGCGACCTGCTGGCGGCCGGCCGCGGCGCGCTCGTGCCGACCGACGACGTGGAGGACTTCGCCGCCCACCTCGTCCGGCTGCTGCGCGACGCCGGCCTGCGAAATCGCCTCGGCGCCGAGGCGCGCGAGCTGGCCGGGCAGTGGAGCGCGCGCGCCTTCGCCGAGCGGCTTGCCGGTCTCTATCGCGAGCTGCTCGAAGGCGCGACGACCGCCCGATCCGACTACTGGAAGATGTCGATTCCGCTCGCGCCGAGCAGCCAGTAGAGGAGCAGGAAGACCAGCAGGGCGCCGCAGCCGCAGCCGCCGGTCAGCTTGCGCGCCCCCCAGGCCGAGACGGCACCACGCAGCAACTTGCTCATCGATCCACTCCTCTCGGCAGCAGTTCGAGGTTCACGGCAGGGAGAGTCCGAGCGCCGCGGCCAGCTCGCGCAGCTTCGCCTGCACGGCGCGGGCGTTGTCGGGGCCGAGGCGCAGGAGGTGCTTCTCGGCCGCCGGCAGGGCGGCGAGGGCGGGGTCGGCGTACTGCCAGACGGCGCCGTCGGCGACCACGGCGACCGGTCCGTCCGGCACCTGCACGGCGACCAGGCGGCCGATCGCCGTCGCCAGGACGTCGTCGAAGCGGCGCCCCGGCTCGCCGATCTCGCTCCAGGCGATGTCGATCAGCGGTGTCAGCTCCCGGTGCAGGCGCGCCGCGGCGGCCGTGTCGAGCGAGGTGAAAACGGCCGTCGCCAGGTCGTGGCGGCGAAAGCTCGCCGGGTCGACCGTCGCCTCGTTGGCACCGCCGAGGGTGGTGAAGCCGCCGGCCGCTGCCGCCGCGCGAGCGCGAGTAGAACCAGGCGAAGAGGCTGAAGGCGACGGCGACCGCGATGGCGATGAGAGCGAGCGGCAGTGCAGCGGCCGAACGCGGCGGCTGCGGTCGTTCGTCGTCCGGCCGGATCGGCCGCGTCCGGTTGTCGGGATCGAGGGGCAGCTCGTCGAAATCGCTCATTCGGGCCTCCTTCGCGGCTCCATCGGGCGGGCCGGCCGACGGGGACGGGCCGGTCCGCACGCCTTCTCACCGGGCGTGCCCGCCGACTCCCGCGATCCTCGCAGCCTTCCCTGCGCTCTTCTGCAATCCTTTGCAATCCTCGCGCCGGCTGCGCCCGGGCACCGCACGGGAGAGAATACGCGCCGCGTGAGCGAAGGTTGGCAGACGACGTGGCGCCCGGCGCCGGGGTGGACGACGCGCTTCGCGCCGGCGCCTACCGGGTGGCTCCACCTCGGCCACGCGGCGAGCGCGATCTGGGTCTGGGGCCTGGCGCGTTCGCGCGGCGGGCGCGTGCTGCTGCGTCTCGAGGATCACGACCGGATCCGCAGCCGCCCCGAGCACGAGCGGGCGCTGCTCGAGGACCTGGCCTGGCTCGGCTTCGCACCGGACGCGCCGCCGGAGCGCCAGAGCGAGCGCGGCGGGCTCTACCAGGCCGCCCTCGAGCGGCTCGCCGACGCCGGGCGGGTTTACGTCTGCAGCTGTTCGCGGCGCCAGATCCTCGCCGCCGCGCCGGGCGGCGACCGCGAGGAGCTGCGCTACCCGGGTACCTGCCGCGAGCGCTCGATCGCCGCCAGCGCGGCGCCGATGCGGCGCATCCGGCTGGAAGCCGGCGCGGTCGCCTTCGACGATCTGCGCCTCGGGCCGCAGGTGCAGCATCCCGCCGCGCAGTGCGGCGACCTGCTGGCGCGCGACCGGGACGGCCACTGGACCTACCAGTTCGCGGTGACGGTGGACGATCTCGAACAGGGGGTCGACGTGGTGATCCGCGGCGAGGACCTGCTCGCCTCGACCGGCCGCCAGATCGCGCTGGCGAGCCTGCTCGGCCGCGCCACGCCGCCGCGCTACCTGCACCATCCGCTGCTGCGCCACCCGGACGGCGCCAAGCTGTCGAAGTCGGCCGGCGACACCGGCATCGCCGAGCTGCGCGCCGCCGGCTGGTCGCCGCCGCGCGTCCTCGGCGCGGCGGCGTTCGCCGGCGGCCTGCTCCAGTCGCCGCGCGACCTGGCGAGCGAGGAGCTGGCGAAGCTGTTCCCGGCCGGAGACTGACGCCGCCGCGGCGGCTACTTCCGCACGATGCCGATCGGCACGCCGCTCGCGCAGTCGAGGCGCAGCAGCTCGTTGGCGGCGACGCCGTAGCGTCCGGCGGGGACGGCGTAGTCGCCGCGACCGCCGCTCGAGCGGGTGAGCATGAGGCGCGTGTCGTCGCGCGGGTCGACCATCGGGTTGCGGCAGCCCTCGCCGGTGGACGGCTCGCTGGTCTCGGGCCCCATGAACGTGCCGACCAGGAAGTGGTCGGGCAGGTCCGTCGCGGCGCGGTCCGCGTTGCCGATGGACTCGCCGCTGGAGGCGCAACCTGCCAGGGCGACGAGGAGCACGGCGCAGAGCGAGACTCGAATGCGCGGCAGGTGCGTGAGCATGGTCGCGTTTCTCCGGGATGCGTGAGGGTGAGCCGGCAGTCTACGCCTCTGCCGGAAGAAGCGCCGCTCAGCTGCAGACGGCGGTCCCCTGGTAGAAGTAGCTGGCGACCTTCCACCCCGGCAGGTAGCGCGCGGCGAGGGACTCGATCCGGAAGCCCGAGGCGGCGACGAGCGCCGGAATCTCGCGGTCGAGGTGGCAGCCGCCGGCCAGCCGTGTCCAGAGCGGATCGATCCGCCGCTGCCAGCGGCGCACGCCCGGGTCGGGGGCCGCGCCGTGCTCGCAGAAGACCAGCCGCCCGCCGGGCCGCAGCACCCGCGCCGCCTCACGCAGCGCCGCCGGAGCGTCCGGCACGGTGCACAGGGTGAAGGTGACGAGGACGCTGTCGACCGAGCGGCTGGCGAGCGGGATCTCCTGCGCCGATCCGAGCCGGCAGTCGACCGGCACGCGGGAACTCCGCACTGCCGGTGCCGCCAGCTCCCACATCGCCTCCGACGGCTCGAGCGCGTAAACCCGCGTCACCCGGGCCGCATCGTAGTGCGGCAGGTTGAGACCGGAGCCGAAGCCGAGTTCGAGCACCTCGCCGGCGGCGAGCGGCACCATCTCCCGCCGCAGGCGCGTCGCCGGTTCACGGCCACAGACGAAGTGCACCAGGCGCGGCAGCACCCGTCGCTCGTAAAGGCCCATGACGAGGAGCAGCCTACAGCCGCGGCGCGGCCGGGCCGCAGCTCCGCAAAGTCCCTAGCGCATCAATTTGCCGGCCATGCCGAGGATGTCGTCGAGCGGGTTGCCGTCGCCGTCGAGGTCGAGCAGCGAACCGAGGCCGCCGCCCCGCGGGGCCGCGGCGCCGGGGTCGGCGCGCTGGCCGCCGAGCAGACCACCGAGCAGGTCGCCGAGGCCGCCGGAAGGCGCCGGCTGCGCCGCGCCGCCCGAAAGTCCCTGCTTGGCCATGAAGCCGGCGACCATCATGGCGAGCATCGGCAGCATTTTCTTGAGCAGGCCGGCGTCGAGGCCGGACTGCGCCGACGCCTGCTGCGCCACGGTGCGGCTGACGTCCTTCGATCCGAAGATCTGCCCGAGCACGTCGTTGCCGCGCGAGACGTCGGTGGGTTGCGGCGACAGCACGCTGTCGAGCAGGCCGCCGCCGCCGAGCTGGCCGAGCAGGCCGCCGAGCCCGTCGAGCCCGGTCGGCTGCGCTTTCGCCTGCTTCTTGAAGCCGCCGAGGATGGCCGGCAGCAGCGCCGCGGCGCCGCTCTGCGCCTGACTCTCGGAGACACCCAGCTCGCGCGCCATCGACTGGAGGCCGCCCATCTGGGAGAGGAGGTCGGTGATCTGCATGGTTTCGCTCCTTCGCGGGTGGAGAGACCCTGCCGGATCGATCCGGCAGGGTCTCGGTCAGCTTACCGCCTCCGGCGACGATCCGGGCGGGGCCGTCACTCCCCGGCACCGCGCTCGAGGTGCACAACCTGCTGCGGGAACGGAATCTCGATGCCGGCCTCGGCGTAGCTCTGGTGGAGGCGCTTGATGAACTCGTGGACGAGAACGAGGCGGTCGGCGAAGTCGCGGGCGCGCAGGACGACGTTGAAGGTGATGGCGGAGTCGGCGAAGGCGGTGAAGACGAGCGTCGGCAGGTGGTCCGGATCGCCGGTTTCGGATTCGCGCTGCACGGCGGTGGCCACTTCGAGCGTGAGTCGCTCGACTTCGCCCAGGTTCGAATCGTAGGAGACGCCGACCGGCACCGGGATCGCCTGTACCGCCGCGGGCAGCGAGTAGTTGAGCAGCCGCATGTCCGACAGCCGGGCGTTCGGCACGATGGCGAGGTTGCCCGCCGGCTGCAGGATCTGCGTCGTGCGCCAGCCGATGTCCACCACCATGCCGCGGGTGCCGTCTTCCAGCTCGATCTGGTCCCCCACCCGGATCGGTTTGGACACCGACAGGTGGAGCCCGGCGAACAGGTTCGACAGCGTCGGTTGCAGCGCCAGCGCGACCGCCAGGGAACCGACACCGAGAGCGGTGAGCAGCGTCTTGATCTCCACGCCGGCGTTGTCGAGGATGAGGATCGCTCCGGCGAGCAGGATCGTCGTGCGGGCGAAGTTCTGCAGCAGGCTCGGCCGCGCCGGCGCTCCCTCCGCCGCCGGCTCGCCCGCCAGCCAGGCGCCGACGAAGCGCGACGTGGCGAAGGTGAGCATCAGCAGCAGCCCGGTCAGCGCGGCGCGCTCGATGACGATCCGGTAGTCCGCCTCCAGCGGCGACACCCGCACCGCCGGCAGGAGCGCGGCGAACAGGATCGCCGGCAGCCAGTAGCGGCGCGTCGAATCGAGCAGGATGTCGTCGGTGCGCGTCGCCGTGCGCTGCGACAGGCGGTGCAGGTGGCGGAACAGGGCGGTGCGCAGCAGCCAGCCGAAGAGCAGCGCACCGGCGAGGATGCCGAGCGAGGTCTTCCAGCCTTCGAAGAGGGCGGAGAGGTCCGTCATGCCCCCAGTCCTATCGGGGCCGCCGGACGCTGTCAAGGCGCGGGTCGGGCGCGCCTCGCGGTAGGCTCGGGGCGATGATCGTCCCGCCGGCCCCGCCGGAGCGCGGCGCGCGCCCCCGATGAACCTGCCCAGCCGACGAAAAAAGAAGCGACCGCGCACCCCGCTCGGGACGCTCACCCTCCTGCTGCGGCGGCGCGACCACCTGCTGGCCAGGATCTTCGCCGGGGCGGGCGTGGTGGCGCTCGCGGTGCTGGTCTGGAGCATCTGGCCCTACTGGCAACTGTCGGGGGACTTTCGCACCCTGCCCGAGCGCCAGCCCTCGCGCCTCTACGCCCGGTCGTTCCGGCTGGCCGCCGGCCAGCCGCTCGACCCCGCGGCGCTCGCCGGTCGCCTCGCCGCGCTCGCCTATCGGCCGGCCGAGCGGTCCGGCCTCGTCCCCGGCACGTACCAGCTGCGCGACGGCCAGGTCAGTGTGGCGCGGCGGCGTTTCCGCGGACCGCTCGCCGACGGCGGCGGCGGCCTGCTGGTGGCCGACTTCCGGGGCGGCAAGCTGGCTCGCCTGGCGCTCGACGAGCGGCCGGTCGCCGAGGCCTGGCTCGAGCCCGAGCTGCTCGCCACCTGGTACGGCCCCGACCTGATGGAGCGCCGCCCGGCGCCGCTCGACGAGATCCCCAACGAGGTCGTGCGCGCCGTGCTGGCCGCCGAGGACGCCGCCTTCTTCGAGCACCCCGGCCTGTCGCCGAGCGGCATCGCGCGCGCCCTGTGGACCAATCTGCGCGGCGGCGAGGTGCGCCAGGGGGGCTCGACGATCACCCAGCAGCTGGCCAAGAACCTCTACCTCACCTCCGAGCGCACGATGAGCCGCAAGGTGCGCGAGGCGATGCTGGCCGTCTTTCTCGAGCTGCGCTACAGCAAGGAGCAGATCCTCGAGGCCTACCTCAACCAGATTTTCTGGGGGCGCAGCGGCTCGGCCAACATCCTCGGCGTCGGGGCCGCGGCGCACGCCTGGTTCGGCAAGCCGGTGGGGGAGCTCGACCTGGCCGAGGCGGCGCTGCTCGGCGCGATGATCAAGTCGCCGATCGACTATTCGCCGCTGCGCCACCCGCAGGCGGCGCTCAAGCGGCGCGCCTTCGTTCTCGACCGTCTGGTCGAACTCGGCTGGGTCGAGCGCATCGCCGCCGACCAGGCGCGGGCCCGGCCGCTCCCCGACCGCGACGTGCCGCTCACCCGCCGCCGGGCGCCGTACTACGTCGACGCCGTCGAGGGGGAACTGCGCCGCCGCTTCGGCATCCGCGAGCTGGCCGACCGCGGCCTCGCGGTCTTCGGCACCCTCGACGCCGTCGACCAGGCAGCCGCGGAAGCCGCCGTGAGCGAGGGGCTCGCCGGGCTGGCCGAGCGCAGCAGCCGGGTGCGCGAGAAGAGCGACCAGTTCCAGGGGGCGCTGGCGTCGATCGAGCCGGGCAGCGGCGCGGTGCGGGCCTGGGTGGGGGGGCGCGACTACGCGGCGAGCCAGTTCGACCGGATCGGCCAGGCCCGCCGCCAGGCGGGCAGCGCCTTCAAGCCGCTGGTCTTCGCGGCGGCCTTCGAGGCCGGCGTGGCGACGCCGGCCACGCTGCTCGAGGACGCACCGCTCGAGCTGGTGTCCGGGGGGAAGGCCTGGGTGCCGGCCAACGACGACGACCAGTTCCGCGGCTGGGTGACGGCGCGCACCGCCGTCGAGCAGAGCCTCAACGTGCCGACGGCGCGGCTGGCGCTGCAGACCGGTCTGCAGCGGGTGGTCGACACGGCGCGCGCCTGCGGCATCACGACCCGTCTCGCGGCGGTGCCGTCGATCGCCCTGGGCGCCTTCGAGGTGGCGCCGATCGAGCTGCTCACCGCCTACGCGACGATCGCCAACCGCGGCGTGCGGCCGCCGGTCCACCTGGTCGAGGCGGTGCTCGACGACGGCGGCGAGCCGCTCGCCGGAGAAGGGCTGCCCGCGCCGGCGACCGCGCTGTCGCCGGCGAGCGCCTACCTGGTCACCACGCTGCTGCAGGGGGTGCTCGACTACGGCACCGGCCGCCAGGCGCGCGCCCTCGGCCTCGGCGATTCGCTGGCCGGCAAGACCGGCACGTCGAACCAGCGGCGCGACAACTGGTTCGTCGGCTTCTCGGCCGACCGCGCGACGCTGGTCTGGGTCGGCTTCGACGACGACTCCCCGACGCCGTTTTCGGGCTCGCGGGCCGCGCTGCCGATCTGGACGAAGTTCCTGCTCGCCGTCCGCCCGCCGGGCGGCTACACCCGGATCACGCCGCCGCAGGGGGTGCGCGTGGTGCTGATCGATCCGGCCACCGGCGAGCTGGCCACCGACCGCTGCCCCGAAGTGCTCGCCGAGGCGTTCCCGACCGACCGCATCCCCGACCGCGTCTGCCACGAGCACGGCGGCTGGTTCGCCCAGCCGATCGATCCGGGCGTGCGCGCCGACAAGGACGAGAAGGAGGGGAGCCTGCGCGGCTGGCTGCGCAAAGTCTTCGGCCGCGAGCGCGGCCCCGACGACCGCCCCTCCCCCGGCCCGCCGCCCTGAGGGAAGCGGCGCGATCCGGCGGCGCCGAGGCGGCTTCGACTAGAGTTTTCCCCGATTCCGGGAGACGGAGCGGAGAGCGCGATGGGTGGATCGCCGTGCATCGTCGTCGTGCAGTTCGACGAGATCGACCTCTTCGATCGCGCGGACGCGGAGGCGGAGTTCGAGCGGCTGTTCGGGCGCTGCGCCGACGACCTCGAGCGGCCGGAGTGCTACGGCGGCTGCCACTGCGGCGGCGGTACGGCGGAGTTCTTCGTCCTCACCCACAACCCGGTGGTCACTTGGCAGCGCCTGGAGCCGCGGGTGCGCGGCCTCGACTGGCGGGCGGTGCGCCTCGTTGCCTGGAAGGAGGTCGAAGACGACTCCTACGCGGTGCTCTGGCCCGCCGGG
>JAIOJQ010000198.1 GCA_019911865.1 Thermoanaerobaculia bacterium | reverse complement strand
CCGCCTCAAGCCAGCAACACGCGCCCGAGGTACACCTCAGAGGACTCGTCCGTCCAAATACCCCGACGATCACAGCCCGCACACGCCCTCCGCGGAGATCCCGGTGGCACGAGACCGAACTTCATGCATCATCCGGGCTAGTCCTTCTGTCGGCCGCTGCTGGCGGCCAGCTGGCCGCGAAGCAACCCGACGGCCGCGGCCGGTTCCGGCGCGGCGGCGTCGAGTTCGCGGTTGCGCTCGTCGACGAAGACGACGCGCGGCCGGTGGTGCCGTGCTTCCTCGTCCTCGTACTCGGCGTAAGTGACCAGGATCACCAGGTCACCGCGCGACACCAGGTGCGCGGCGGCGCCGTTGAGGCAGACCTCGCCGCGCCCCGGGGCGCCGGGGATGGCGTAGGTGGTCAGCCGGTTGCCATTGGTGATGTCGAGCACGTCGATCCGCTCGTTCTCCAGGATGTCGGCGGCGGCCATCAGAGCGGGGTCGATGGTCACCGACCCCTGATAGTGCAGGTTGGCGTCCGTCACCGTCGCGCGGTGGATCTTCGACTTCATCATCGTGCGGCGCATGGGCGGATTTCCTCTCCGGTTGCTTCACTCCACCCGCAGGCGGAGGTTGTCGATCAGACGGGTCGATCCGAGGCGGGCGGCGAGCGGCACGACGATCTCGCCGGCGATCCGGTCGACGGGTTGAAACGAGTCGGCGGTGACTACTGCGGCGTACTCGAGTGAGACCGAGGGTTCGCCGGCGACTACCGCGCGCAGCTGCGCCAGGACGCGCCCGCTGTCGCGCTCGCCCGCGGCGATCGCGGCGCGCGCCGCTTCGAGGGCGCGAAAGAGCACCGGAGCGGCACGCCGCTCGGCGGGCGTGAGGTAGGCGTTGCGCGACGACAGGGCGAGGCCGTCGGCATCGCGCACCGTGGGCGCGGCGACGATCTCGACGCCGAGATGGAGATCGCGCGCCAGCGCGCGCACGACGGCGAGCTGCTGGGCGTCCTTCTCGCCGAAGACCGCCAGGTCGGGGCGCGCCAGGTTGAAGAGCATCGCCACCACGGTGGCGACCCCTTCGAAATGGCCGGGCCGCGCTTCTCCTTCGAAGCCGCGCGACGGACCGTCGACCCGCACGCGGGTCGTGCAGCCCGGCCCGTAGACCGTCTCGACCGCCGGCAGAAAGAGCAGGTCGCAGCCGGCCCCGTCGAGCAGCGCGGCGTCGCGCGCGGCGTCCCGCGGGTAGCGCGCGAAGTCCTCGCCGGGGCCGAACTGGGTGGGGTTGACGAACACCGAGACGACGACCCGATCGGCGCGCGAGCGCGCCAGCTCGACCAGCGACAGGTGCCCGGCGTGCAGGGCGCCCATGGTCGGCACGAGGCCGACACGTTCGCCGTGCGCGCGCCAGCGGTCCACCGCCCGGCGCAGGTCGTGCGCGGTCGTCGCGGTGATCATGCGCCGTAGAGTCGCTCGATCGTCGCCTGCGGGTAGTCGGGATCCTCGAAGCTCTCGCCGGCCGAGGGGAACTCCCCGGTGCGGACGTCGCGGGCGAAGGCGGCGATCGCCTCGCGGGCGTCGCGGCCGAGCTCGGCATAGCGGCGCACGAAGCGGGGGGCGATCCGCTGCTCGACCCCGAGCAGGTCGTGCAGCACCAGCACCTGGCCGTCGCAGTGCGGCCCGGCGCCGATGCCGATGGTCGGGATCGCCAGCCGCTCGCTGACCTCGCGCGCCAGCGGCGTCGGGATGCACTCGAGCACCAGCGAGAAGGCGCCCGCCTCCTCGACCGCCGTGGCGGCCGCGAGCAGCGCCTCGCGCGCGCCCGCGCCGCGCCCCTGGACCTTGAAGCCGCCGAAGCGGTGGATCGACTGCGGGGTCAACCCGAGGTGCGCCATGACGGGGATCTCGGCGTCGACCAGGGCGCGCACCACGTCGATGCGCGCCCCCTCGATCTTGACCGCCTGGGCGCCCCCCTCCTTGACGAAGCGCAGCGCGTTGGCCACCGCCTGATCGGGTCCGAGGTGGAAGGAGCCGAACGGCATGTCGGCGACCAGCAGCGCCCGCTCGACGCCGCGCCGCGTGGCGCGGACGTGGTGGAGCATCTCCTCCATGGTCACCGACAGCGTGTCGGCGTGGCCGAGAACGACCATGGCGAGCGAGTCGCCGACCAGCACGAGGTCGACGCCGGCCTGATCGGCGAGGCGTCCGGCCGGGTAGTCGTAGGCGGTGACCATGGCCAGCCGCTCGCCGCGTTGCGGCGCCTCGCGCAGCCACGGCACGGTGAACTTCTTCGGACCTTCTCCCATCGGCGTCTCCTCCGGGCGCGACACCTCGAGCGAGGGGGCGCGCCCTGCGTGATGCTGCATGGAGTCGCGGGGAAGGGTTTCGCGGCGCCGAAGGGCCGGAATCAGTCTGGGGTCGGGCCGTTCTCTCCCCGGGTGTCCGTCCTGGATCAGGATCGGGCCCCGGCGCAGGCCGCCCGCTCGGCGAGCTTCTCTTCCCGTCTCGGTCCCGCGCCTGCGGGATCCCAGCGGCACCGAAGAGTGTAACAGAGCGCAGGATCAGGCGATGGGAAGTGGCTAGGATCAGCGCCACGGTCCGTCAGGCGGCGGCCCGCGGGGAGGTTTCGAGGGAGATGATCGGCCGGACGCTGGGGCACTACCGCATCCTCGACCGACTCGGGTCGGGCGGCATGGGTGTGGTCTGGCTGGCCGAGGACCTCAAGCTCCTGCGCCGAGTGGCGCTGAAAGTCCTGCGCGAAGACCTCGCGGACTCGCCGGAGAAGGCGGCCCGTTTCGACCGCGAGGCGAAGGCGATCGCGGCGCTGACCTGCCCCTCGATCGTCACCCTGCACGCCGTCGAGGAGCTCGACGGCGTCCGCTTCCTGGTCATGGAGTACCTCGAAGGGGAGACGCTCGACCGCCGGATTCCGCCGGGCGGTCTGCCGGCCGGCGAGCTGCTGCGCATCGCCCTGCCGATGGCCGAGGCGCTGGTGGCGGCTCACGCGCGCGGCATCCTGCATCGCGACCTCAAGCCGTCGAACGTGATGGTGACCGCCGACGGGCGGGTCAAGGTCCTCGACTTCGGGCTCGCGAGGGTGGGAGGGGGCGAGGGGCTGCTCGCCGGTCCGCCCGAGCCGGCGCTCACCCGGGAGGGCCAGGTCCTCGGCACGCTGCACTACGCCGCGCCGGAGCAGCTCGAACGGCGGGCGGTCGACCAGCGCTCCGATCTCTACGCGCTCGGCGCCGTGATGCACGAGATGGCGACCGGCACGCGCCCCTTCCGTGCCGACAGCGCCGCCGAGGTGATCTCGGGGGTGCTGCGCGACGCGCCGCGGCGCCTCGACGAACTCGCCGCGCGCCTGCCGCGAGAGCTGGCCGATCTGGTCGCCGCCTGCCTCGAGAAAGAGCCCGAGCGCCGCCCCGCCACCGCCGTCGAGGTAAGCGAGCGGCTGGCGGACATCGCCCGCGCGCAGCAGGCGGGCGAGCGCGCCGCGCTGCCGGAGCGGCTGCGACGCTTGGCCGGCTGGGCGCGCCGCGGCCCGGGCCCGGCGCTGGTGACGGCGCTCGGCGCGCTGACCGTGCTGGCGATGGCGATTCCGTGGACGATCCGCACCTTGAGCGCGCCGGAAAACCGCCTGCCGGGAGCACCGTGGGCGGACGGGCCGGCGATCGCCGTGCTGCCGTTCGCCAATCCGGCGGGCGCCGCCGAATACCGGGTCGCCGGCGTGACGGAGGGCGTCACCCAGGCACTCGGGCGCCTGGGGAGCGGGCTCGTGCTGTCGCGTCATTCCATGGAGCGCTACCGGGAGACGGCCAAGCCGCCGGCCGAGATCGCCCGCGAGGTCGCCGCCGACCTGCTGGTCAGCGGCGCGGTCGAGCGCGCGGAGACGACGATTCGCCTCGCCGTCCGGTTGACCGATCCGATTTCCGGCAAGGAGCTCTGGAGCGGCCGGACCCGTGCGCGCCGCGCCGCCGCCGCGCCCGGTCGATCCTGCGGCCTTCGACGCCTTCCTGCAGGCCCGCTACTGGGCGACACGGGAGAGAGAGCCGGACCTGCGGCGCGCCCGGGGGTACTTTCAGCGTGCCATCGGCATCGACCCGGCCTACGCGCCGGCCTGGTCGGGGCTCGCCTCCACGCTGATCCAGCTCGCCCTGCCGCGCGCCGACAGCGACGACCCGATCGCCCACGCGGAAGCCGCGGCGCAGCGGGCCGCCGAGCTCGATCCGGAGTCTTCCGAAGCCCTCGTCGCGCTCGCCGATATCGCCGCGTCGCGCTGGCAGTGGGCGGCGGCCGAGCGCTACCTCGAGCGCGCCCTCGAGCTCGATCCCTGCGGGGCACGCGCCTGGCGCCGCTACTGGCTGCTGCTGGCGCCGCAGCAGCGGCTCGACGAGGCGCGCGCCGCCATCGAGCGGGCGCGGCGGCTCGACCCCCTCTCGGCGCCGATTGTCGCCAGCGCCGGAATGCAGGCGCTGATCGAAGGCCGACACGACGAGGCCGAGGAGCGCCTCCACACCGCCCTCGAACTCGATCCCGGGTACCACCTCGCGCACGGCTTTCTCTGGGCGCTCTACGCCCAGCTCGAACGGGACCCCGAACGGGGGCGCGAGCTCGGCGCCTACCTCGCCGCCTTCGGCTACGCCCAGGAGGCGCGGGCGTTCGAGCTCGAGCTCGTCGCGCGCGGCTACGAGCAGGCGCTCGCGGCGCTCGCCCGGCGGCTCGACGAGCGGCATGCCGGAGACCTCTCGCACCTCTCGGTGGTCGCCGGCATCCTGGCCGAGGCGGGCGAGCGGGAACGCGCCCTCGCCTGGCTGCGGCTGGGGGTGGAGCGGCAGTTCTGGTCCCTCGCCTTCCTGCCGGCCGCGCAGGATCTGCGCCGGCTGCACGGAGATCCCGAGTTCGCGCGCCTGGTGGCGCGACTCGGCCTGCCCGCTTCGTCGCCCGACGACTGATTCGGCCGCGCCGACCCGGCTATGATCCGGGGCCGGTACATCATCGGGGCCGCAGGGAGCGCACCGGATGCCCGGGGTGTGTTCCTCCGCGACGCCGCAGCCACGGGGAGAGCAGGGCCTTGATCGGTCGAACGCTGGACCACTACCGCATCGTCGACCGCCTCGGTTCGGGCGGCATGGGGGTGGTCTGGCTGGCCGAAGATCTCCGTCTGCGGCGGCGCGTCGCGCTCAAAATGCTGCGCGAGGATCTCGCCAACGCGCCGGACAAGGCGATCCGCTTCGAGCGCGAGGCGAAGGCGATCGCCGCCCTGTCGCACCCGAACATCGTCACCATCCATGCGATCGAGAAGATCGACGGGCACCGCTTCCTCGCCATGGAGCACCTCGAGGGGCAGACACTCGCCGACCTCATCCCGCCGACGGGCTTTCCGCTGCCCGAGCTGCTGCGCATCGCCGCGCCGGTGGCCGACGCGCTGGCGGCGGCACACGCGCGCGGCATCACCCACCGCGACCTCAAGCCGGCCAACATCTTCGTCACCTCGGACGGCCGGGTGAAGGTGCTCGACTTCGGCCTCGCCAAGCTGCAGGAGGGGGAGGTCACCCGCATCTACGGAACGGAGTTCGAGTCTGCGCTCACCCAGGAGGGGACGGTCGTCGGCACGCTGCACTACATGTCGCCCGAGCAGCTGCAGCTGCGCCACGTCGACCAGCGCTCGGACCTCTACTCCTTCGGCGTCGTGCTCTACGAGATGGCGACCGGCGACCTGCCGTTCGGGGGTGAGAGCGCGGCGCAGGTGATCACCGCCGTGCTGCGCGACCGGGCGCGGCGAATCGACGACCTCGATACCCGCCTGCCGACCGAGCTGGCCGAGCTGGTGGCCAGCTGCCTCGAGAAGGACCCGGGCCGGCGGCTCGCCTCGGCCGGCGAGGCGCGCGAGCGCCTGGTCGCCATCTCGCACGCCCTCGAGACCGGCGCCCTGTCGCTCGCCGGTTCGCGCCTGCGCCGCCTGGTCGGCGGTGCCAACCGGATGAAGCTGCGCCGCCTGGCGGTGGCGCTCGTGGCGCTGGCCACCCTCTCGGTTCTCCTCCCCTGGGCGATGCGCGAGCTGCGCGGCAGCTCGCCGCGGCCGGCAGCGGCCGCGGTAGAGGTCGCTGTGGCGCCGATCCCGGCGATCGCCGTGCTGCCGCTCGCCAACTTCTCGGGCGACCCCGACTACTTCGTCGACGGCATGAGCGACGGGCTGATCGGGGCGCTCGGGCGGCTGCCCGGCGTGCGGGTGATCTCGCGCCAGTCGGCGATGCACTACAAGGGGTCGAAGCAGCGCCTGCCGGAGATCGCGCGCGAGCTCGGGGTCGACTTCCTGGTCGAGGGTTCGGTGACGCGCGACGGCGACGCGATCCGGCTGCAGGCCCGCCTGGTGCGCCCGGATCCGGAGCAGCAGGTGTGGGCCGACGCGTTCGACCGCTCCCTGTCGGAAGCTCCGGCGCTGCACGAGACGGTGGCTCTCGCCGTGGCGCGCGCCGCCGGGGCGCGGGTCGAGGAGGGCGCGGTCCGGCGCACCCAAGGCACGCGCGCGGTCGATCCGCGCGGCTACGAGGCGTTCCTCCAGGGGCGCTACTTCGCCGATCGCTTCGACGAGGAGGGGATGCGCGCGGCCGAGAGCCACTTCCGCCGGGCGGTGGCGCTGGTGCCGTCCTACGCCCCGGCCTGGGTCGGTCTGGCCGACAGTCTGCTGAAACAGTGGAAGCTCAACCCCGGCGCTCAGGAGCTGCGGCGGGAACTGACGGAGGCGCTCGATCGGGCGCTCGAGCTCGACTCCGAGTCGGCCGAAGGGTTCGCGGTGCTGGCCGAACTGCACCTGACGGGAATGGCCTGGCAGGAAGCCGAAGCGGCGGTGCGCCGCGCCCTCGAGCTCGATCCGAGCTCGGCCGCCGCGCACCGGCAGCTGTGGAACCTCGAGGCCTGCCGGGGGCGGGGCGAGGCGGCGCTCGAAGCCATCCGCACCGCGAGCCGGCTCGACCCCCTCTCGACCCGTTTTCGTGCCGGTGTCGGCATCCAGCTGCTCATTCTGGATCGCCACCAGGAGGCGATCCGCGAGCTCGAGCGGGTGCTCGAGCTCGACCCGGACGACGTCCTCGGTCACGCCTACCTCTGGGTGGCCTGGTCGAGCCTGGAGAAGGATCCCGAGCGCGGGCAGGAGCTGCTGCGCTACCTTGCGGGGCTCGGATTGACGGACCACCTCGCCGAGTTCGAACGCCGCAGCGCCGCCGACGGCTTCGAGCCGGCGCTGCGCTGGCTCGCGCTGCGCCTGGCGGCCGACACGCAGGCGCTCGAAACGCGGCTGGGGGTGGTCGCCGGTCTGCTGGCCCAGGCCGGCGAGCTCGACCTGGCGCTCGACCTGCTCGAAGAGGGGTACGAGCGGCGAGCCTGGGAGCTGGGCTGGACCGCGGTCGCCCCCGACCTGCGCAACCTCCACGGCCTGCCGCGATTCAACCGGCTGCTCGACCGGCTCGGCCTGCCGCCCCCGACCCGCTGAGCCGAGCGGCCACTGGCGCCTGACCGCGAGTCAGGGTTTCAGCGAGATCATCACCGCCTTCGCGTACTCGTCGCCCATGTACTTGCGCAGGGCCGCCTCGTCGCCGGCGCGCAGCAGGTCCATCTCGGTCGGCGAGAGCCCGGCTTCGGCCATCAGCTGGTCGGCCGCCGAGTCCTTGCGCGCCAGGATCTCGCGCAGGCTCGGGTGCTTGGCGAGCGCGACGAGAAAGTCGTACAGGTCGGTGTAGGCCATGGTCCCTCCGCTCGATCGAACCCGTCAGGTTGTGAAGTATCTTACACCCATGTCGAAGATTGGCTGCGGTTCGCTGACGGTCGTGGGCACCGGGATGCGGGCGGTCGCGCAGCTCACCCTCGAGGCCCGGGGGGCGATCGAGGAGTGCGACCGCCTCTTTCACGTCGTCCAGGACGGCCTCTCCCGGCGTTTCCTCGACGAAGCCCGGCCGGGTGCCGAGTCGCTCGCCGACTCTTACGCCCGCGGCAAGTCGCGCCACGCGAGCTACGCCGAGATGGTCGAGCGGGTGCTCGCGCCGGTGCGCGCCGGCGAGCGGGTCTGCCTCGCCCTCTACGGTCATCCGGGGGTCTTCGCCACGGCGGGGCACGAGGCCGTCCGCCGGGCCCGCGCCGAGGGGTATCCGGCCACCATGCTGCCGGGCGTCTCGGCCGCCGACTGTCTCTACGCCGACCTCGGCGTCGACCCGGGAAGCCGCGGCTGCCAGAGCTTCGAGGCGACCGACTTCCTGGTCCGCCACCGCCGCTTCGACCCGACCTGCCACCTGCTGCTTTGGCAGGTCGGCGCCCTGGGGGTCGAGGATTTCCGCCCCGGCGACGGTTGGAATCCGGCGGCCCTCGGGGTGCTGGGGCGCGAGCTGGCGGCCACTTACGGCGAAGAGCACGAAGGGGTGATCTACGAGACGCCCGCCTATCCGATCGGCGAAGCGCGCCGCGAGCGCGTGCCCCTCGGCGCCCTCGCGGGCGCCGAGGTCACCCTCGCCACCACCCTCTACGTGCCGCCGCTGCCCGAGCGCGAGCTCGACGCAGCGCGCCTCGCCGAGCTGCGCGCCACGATTCCCGGCGACGCCTGAGCGGCGTTCTACTTGCGGTGGACGGTGGCGAAGTACTCGGTGCCGCGGATCGGGCGCTTGAGCTGCTCGACGAGCTCGTCGAAGTCGCCGCCCTTGGCCACCAGGTCGAGGTTGCCGGTCTCGACGACCAGCAGGGGTGAGCGGTTGTAGTAGTGGAAGTAGTGGTTGTAGGCGTCGATCAGCTCCGCCATGTACTCCTCGGAGATCTGCTTTTCGAACGAGCGCGCCCGCTTGCGGATGCGCGCCAGGCAGGTGTCGACGTCGGCGGTCAGGTAGAGCACCAGGTCGGGCACCGGGACCGAGGGCTCGAGGGTGGCGTAGAGCTTGTCGTAGAGCGCCAGCTCGTCGTCCGACAGGGTGAGGTAGGCGAAGATCTTGTCCTTCGGGAAGACGTAGTCGGCGATCACCAGGCGCTGGAAGAGCTCCTGCTGGACCACTTCGCGCTGCTGCTTGAAGCGCGACAGCAGGAAGTACATCTGGGTCTGGAAGGCGGCCCCGGCGCGGTCCTGGTAGAAGTCGGGCAGGAACGGGTTCTCGACGTCTTCGAGCACCTTGACCGCCTCGAACCGGCGCACCAGGCGGTCGACGAGCGAGGTCTTGCCGACCCCGATCGGGCCGTCGACCGCCAGGTACCGGATGGGGAGCTGTTCCGCCACGTCGCGTTCCTCGGGAATCCGCCGCGAGGCTAGCACGGGGCGAGGGCGATGCGGCCCCGAGCAGAGTGGGCAGACCGGCCATTTCGTGGTTGCCCCGGCGCGCGTGGATGAAAGGCGGGACCGCCGCGGGGTCCGGCGGCTAGAATGTGCTCGTGCCGATCTACGAATACCGTTGCCGCGCCTGCGGCCATCGCTTCGAAATCCTGCAGCGCCTCGGCGAGGGGGCCGAAAAGCTCTCCTGTCCGGAGTGCGGCGCCGAACGCCCCGAGCGGGCGCTGTCGACCTTCGCCACCTCCGGCGACGGCGGCGCGCAGCGCGGCTCCGGTTTCGCCGGCGCCCCGTCGTGCGGTCCCGGCTTCACCTGAGCGCGCTGAGCGACGCCGCCCGGGAGGCGGCGCAGGAAAAGTCCGCAGCAGTCGAACCGGAGCGGCGGCCCCGTCGCCTGCCCGCCGCTACGCGGCGCGGCGGACGGGGTTGTAGAGCGTGTCGCGCTCGACCGGCGTGAAGCCTGCGGCGCGGATCACCCGCTCGAGCTCGGCCACCGGCATCGCCTGCACCGTCTCGGCGCCGGCCATGTGGTAGATCGTCTCGCGCACCACCGTGCCGTCGAGGTCGTCGGCGCCGAAGGAGAGCGCCAGCTGCGCCAGCTTCGGCGTGATCATCACCCAGTAGGCCTTGAGGTGCGGAATGTTGTCGAGCACCAGGCGCGAGGCGGCGATGTGGCGCAGGTCGTCGAGGCCGGTGGTGTGGTACTTCAGGCCGAGGTAGTTGTTCTCCGGGTGATAGGCGAGCGGGATGAAGGCATTGAAACCGCCGGTCTCGTCCTGCAGGGCGCGCAGCTTCATCAGGTGATCGACCCGGTGCTCCGGCCGCTCGACGTGGCCGTAGAGCATCGTGCAGTTGCTCTTGAGGCCCATCGAGTGGGCGACGCGATGGACCTCGAGCCACTCGTCGGCGTCGAGCTTGCCGTCGCAGATGACCGCGCGCACTTCCGGATGGAAGATCTCGGCACCGCCGCCCGGCAGGCTGCCGAGGCCGGCGGCGACCAGCCGCTCGAGCACCTCGCGGATGGCCAGCTTCTCCTTCCTGGCGAACCAGCCGATCTCGATCGCGGTGAACGCCTTGAGGTGGGCGGCGGGGAAGCGCTGCCGCAGGCCGGCGAGCATCCGCTCGTACCAGTCGAGGCCGAGCTCGGGGTGGACGCCGCCGACGATGTGGAACTCGGTGACGTCGTTGCCCCCCTGGTCGGCGGCGTTCTGCCAGACCTCCTCGAGCGTCATCTCCCAGGCGTGCGGCTCGCCCTTGAGCGCGGCGAACGAGCAGAACTTGCAGTTGTAGGTGTAGACGCAGACGTTGGTCGGATTGATGTGCCGGTTCAGATTGTAGAAGGCGACGTCGCCGTGCATCTCCCGGCGCACCGCATCGGCGAGCCGCCCGAGGTCGAGCACGTGCGGGGTGGTGAGGGCGAGCAGGGCGTCGGCCTCGTCGAGGCGGACGTGATCACGGACCTTGCGCGCGAGCGGACGCAGTGGCCGGGGAAAGGTTTCGGGGTCGAGCGCGTGACGCATGGCGCGAGGAGTCTATCAACCGGGGCGCGCCGTCCCCGGACCGCCGTCAAAGAACCTGGACGTCACGCGTCGAACTGGTCACGACGTAACAGCGTTCGATGTTCGACTGCGGATCGGCCGGAATGATGAAGAATCCCGGCCGGTTGGGGGTGTAACCCTGGGTGCTGCCGACGAGGGATTCCCCGTCTCGGAAGGTTACGAGGATCTTGCGGCCGCGCACGATCTCTCCCTCCTCGAAGCGGTTCGATTCCCGGTGCCGAGGGTCGCCGTCGTGGTCGCGGACGAAAAAAACGGCCTTGAGGTCTGCGAGCTTCACGGGAACGGTTTCGCCGGTAAGGGTGTGAATGTGAAACATGTCGCGAGCGGGAACGAAGTCGCTCGTCGATCCCTTGATCGTCCGCCCGTCGAGCAGGCGCGCCACGATCCGATTCGCCGCCATTGTTTCCTCCCCCTGTCCGGCCTTCTGCCGAAAATACCAGACCGGGACATCCGGGATGAGGGATCCGCCTCGACGGTCGCGCTGCTGCCCGGATGAGTATGGCGGTCTTGCCGATCGAGCGCCACGGCAAGGCTTGCGCGCCTCAGGACATTTCCGCGCGCATCGCCGGATCGCCGAGCGGCGGCAAGACGCGCTCGATCTCTCCGCGACGCTCCTCGAGCCACGGCGGCAGGACGAGCGACTCGCCGAGCCGCCCGGGCTCCTCGTCGACCGCGAAGCCTGGGCCGTCGGTGGCCAGCTCGAACAGAACGCCGCCCGGCTCCTTGAAATAGACCGAGCGGAACCAGAAGCGGTCGATCACCGGTGTCGGGTGGACGATCTCGGCCACCTGGCGGCGCACCGCGAGCTGGTGCTCCTCGTCGTCGACCCGCCAGGCCAGGTGATGAATGGCGCCGACGCCCCAGGCGCCGCGTCCTTCGCCGGGAGCTTCGGCGAGATCGACCCAGGTCCCGGAGCCTCCGTCGCCGACCGCCCAGCGCTCCCAGCCCCCCTCGGCGCCGATCCGGCGGAATCCGAGCGCGGTCGAGAGGAAGCCGGTGGTCGCCGCGAGGTCGCGCTCGCGCAGGCGCGCGCCGTGGAGGCCGCGAATCTGGTGCCGCACCTCGACCGGGCCCGCCTCCCAGGGGATGAACGGGCGGGCGAGGGCCGACGGGCTCTCGACCAGCGCCAGCGCCATGCCGTGCGGGTCGCGCAGCGGCAGCGCGCGCTCGCCGAAGCGGGTAGTGAGCGAACCGAGCGTGGCGCCGTAGCGCTCGAGGCGGGGGCCCCAGAATGCCAGTGATTCCGGCGGCACCGCCAGCGAGACCTCCGGCGCGGTGCCGTGTCCCGGCCGGGGCGGCGCCAGATGCGCCCACGGGAAGAAAGTCAGGTCGCTGCCGGG
>JAIOJQ010000197.1 GCA_019911865.1 Thermoanaerobaculia bacterium | reverse complement strand
CGACAGACTGTGTGCGAACATCACTCATCGGCAAGGCTCCGTGCGAGTCGTGAAACCCCTTCTCGACAAAGAGGATTCTCGGCTCCCGGAGCCTTCCGTGTCTACGGATTCAGGCCGCTTCGTGCATGATCCGGGCTAGGGCAGTGTCATCAGCGCAGCTCTGAGAGCTGCTTTCGTTCGATGCCCCGCTGGGTCGAGCTTCATCAGTCCAGATGCCGCCGAGCGCAGTAGAGCGCGAGCCTCCGATTCAAGAGCGGTACTGCTTGGAGCTTGCGTCTGAATGGCAAAACTGTAGGCCTGTGCTGAATGCGACGTGCTTGGCCTACCATCGCCGAAAGAGTAGAACTGATACGAGACCGGTCCTTCAGCTTCCATCACCTCGCGGCAAGGAGCAAGGCCAGCGCCGAAGAACATTGGAACGACATCCCTCGTATTTATGATGAAAGTCCTGGAGTTGAGGTCCGCGGGGGCACGGCATGCAGCACCGCCGATTGAAACAAAATCGATTCTGCTGCGCTCGGCTGACGAGTTCAGCGTGAATGCCGACGGACCAATCGCCGCCCCTTGGCTGTGGCCTGCGACCGTCACATTCTGGGAGGCGGGAAGGCGTGCGAGCTGCTCAGAGAGCGTTCGGGCCACAAGTCGAGTCGTCGCATCCGGTATGTCGCGCTTGTTCACTAGAGCGGTCTGAGCAATGTCAAACACGGGGTTGCGCGTCGGATTCCATAATGGCCGAGCATCTCTTTCAAAGATCCTTGATGCGACAACCGCAACATCGCCCGCCAGGGCTCGGTTGTTCATGATCCCGTTCAGCGTGTATATGGGGTTGCTATCGGCGCCTGTTGGCTCGAGTAGCATCGGCTGACTGAAGCTCTCATCGCCGAGATGGCCGGCTACGTTGAGCTCGAAGTCACTCATACAGTGAACCGAGAATCGATCCGCTCGGCACTTCGCTTCACGTTGAGCCCTCGCCTCCTGCAGGCTCCGTTGCTGCGCGACTTTCTCCTTGCTCGAAACCTCTCCCTGCCCCCAGAGCCCAAGCGGGTCCGACACGTTCGCCGGATCGTTCCCGGCAAACGCATATGCGCTCGGCCCATCGACATACCCGAGCGGGTCCGGGCTGACGAATCTCCCCATCTGCGGGTCGTACCAGCGGTTCCTGGCGTAGACGAGGCCGGTGGTCGGGTCGCGTTCGAGGCCGTGGAAGGTGTGGCGGAAATCCGCGGCCGAGGTCGGGTTCGTGCGTGGGTCCGGGGTGTCGTGGGCGACGAAGGTCGCGTTCGTGAGCGGGACGTCGAGCTCGAGGGTGTTCGGGGTCGCGAGGGCGGTGCCCGCGAGGTCGGTGACCGCCGCCGGGATCGTGAGGGTGTGCGTGCCCGGGAGCAGCACCTCGGTCGCGAGCAGGGTGTAGCGGTCCTCGGCGAGGGTCCAGGTCGTCGGCTCACCGTCGAGCGTGATCGCGGGCCAGGTCGCCTCCGACGGCTCCTCCGTGAAGCGGAGCTCGAGGCGGGCGTCGCGGACGACGACGGCGTCGAGCAGCGGCGCCGCCGTGTCGACGACGATCGTCTCTAACGTCGGCTCGACGAAGGTCGCATCGAAGGCCTCGTCCGCCTCGTTGCCGAAGAGGTCCTCGAGGGAGCTTCCCGGGAGATGGAGCGCGAGCGGGGTGTCGGCCGGGAGCGGGTCTCCCTCCGGGCGGATCACGATCCGCCGGCCGGCGAGCTTGCCGGTGGCGACCGGGCGCTCGAGAGTGACCGGGATCGTCTCGGTCGTCGCGGTGTTCGTGAGGCTCGCCGATTCGTCTGCGAAGGCCTGCTCCAGGACTTCGAGGTCGATCTCCTCGGTCAGCTCGAGCCAGACCTCCCCG
>JAIOJQ010000196.1 GCA_019911865.1 Thermoanaerobaculia bacterium | reverse complement strand
GGCCACGCTGCATCGCCAGGCGCTCGGCCACCTTCGAAGCATCCAGAAGACGCCAGCTCGAGTTGCTGCCTACTTCAAGCACCCTGCCATCCGCTATGCGGCCTGACGCGATGTCAACTGCAAAGATGGACTTTCAATAATGCCACCGATGAGTCCCAGCGCGACGAGCAGAAGCACGATCAGCAACGCCCGCTCAGCCAACGGTCGTGACTTGTTCAGGCCGGTGCGCCGAAGAAATACACCAGCGCCTTCCGCGAGCAATGGCAACCCAATAGCGAGAGTAGAACTGAAAAGTAGCGTCTGCAGGTTACTCTCACCCAGCACGCGGAACGCGACGGCATTGAGTGGGATCTCGCCGACCCCGAGCCCGAGCACGAGAGTCCAGTGCAACCAGCTCGGGATGCGAATCTCGTCAAGCTGAGAACGCCACTCCTTCGCGAGCGCTTCGGCACTTGCTCGCAAGGTGGCCAGCCGACCACCCAACTCCACCAACCTCGCGTCAGAACGTCGCCGCCGCTCAACAGCCTCGCAGTACGAGGCCAGCAGCTCCGCATCCGTCTCGCTCCACGCCGTAGCCAGGCCCCGCGTATCCTTGTCGATCTTTTGCTTGATTCGCATTTCGAAGTGCGAGGCACGGGCGGCCCTGCCATCCCGGCCAGCCCGGGCTGGGCGAGGTATTCCGACCCTTCCGTCCTTTCGCCCGTGCCGCGCAGCGGTCAGGCGCAGCACCGCAGTCATCCACGGAATGTAGAAGCGATAGTTCGAACGGCTCACGCGAGGTCTCCTTCTCTCGGTGTCAACCCACCAGGGGGCCGACAAGCCCAAGACTGGCAGATCCAGCAGGACTATACGTTATCGCCGAGCATGCGGCCGTCGCCTCCTGCCGCGATCAGCCGGAGCGTGGCGTTTGCCGAAACAGGCGGCCCACCAGCCGGAACCCCGCGCGGATCGCGCGTCCTACTGCATAGATCCCGTCGGCCGCCAAGGTGCCTATCGCCTGACCAGCAGCCTCCTTGCCGATGAACAAATTAAGGAGGAGCCGCAACAGCGCGACGAGAGCGATCGGCACGACGAGGAGAAGGAGCCACCAGGGAGCGAGCGACAACCCCACGTGCAGGAGATCCAGGACAATCGCGAGCAGCAACGGCCCGAAGAGAAGGCAGAGCACGATCCTGCCGACAATCCGTCCGGCGCGGGCCGGCTTGAGAATCCCGAGAATAATCGCGATGCCTAGCCCCACGAAGACCAACGGACCGAGTCCAAGATGGCTAATCCAGGCGAGGAGCTTCGCAGTCATGGCTGTCGCTCGCGTATCGCCAGCGTCCGCCGCTGCGAGGGGCGTGCGTCTTGCTCTGCGTCAAACATTGCCTCTCTCCACGAGGCCGTGCGAATCTCGGACACAAAATGCCGTGCACACTATGGCAATGTCCTATGATAGCGGTGTCTGCTCCCGAAAGGGTGGAAGATTGAGCAGTGACCTCCTGATTCTGCTCGTGGGCTCCAATCCGCTGCCCAACTATCTGGCGGCATGCGCGCTGCGGCCACATCGACGCGCCCTCGTCTTCACTGCCGAGACCCAGCAGGCAAAGGATCGCCTGCGGGTCAAGCGACCGTGCCGAACGGCACCCGCAGCAGCGAAGCCATGTCGATACATGCCCGGCTGGCGACCAGGCGGTGCCCCTTTGCGCGAACTGCCGTTGGAATCTTTCCGCTCGGCTCGGTCGAGCGGCACGCGAGGATCTGACATGCGGCAGCGGTCTGCAGGAAATCTGCCTGGCCCACGTCTGCGCACCGTGCAGAGCGCGCGTCCCTCTGAGCTGTGCCAACGCGAGAGAGCTCGATGGGGGCGTGCGGCGACCGCCGCTGGCGGGGGCTCGGCGGTGGAGACCAGCGTCAGCGTCGATCGCGCCGGGGGCACGGGGATCGTCGAGCACGAGCGCGTCACCGGTCGCCTTCTCGTGAAGGCGCAGCCTCTCGCCGACGGGTCCTTCGCGCCGTACGCGCTGTGGCTGAACCGCGCGTATCCCGCGACCGGCGGAGTGGTGCGGCGCGAGGCGACCAACTCGCACGCGCCGTTCGAGTGTCTCGTCGGCAACGGCGACACCTCGTGCTACTCGGCGCTCGCGAGTAAGACCAGACTTCGCCGAGCGTTCCACGACAGGCGCCACGCGGAGTACCAGGCGGCGGGGGTGGCCCGATGACCGCGCATCTGCTCCTCTTCTCGATCGGGCCCGTGCAGGACTTCATCGCCACAGCGCGCAAGGGCCAGGACCTATGGTTCGGGAGCTGGCTGTTGTCGGAGTTGGCGCGGACGGCTGCCCAAGCCGCACAGGACCAGGGCGCTGAGTTGATCATGCCCGCCCGGATCTCGCTCCAGCGTCAGGAAGCTGTCGCGAACAAGATCGCGGCACGCGTGACGTCCAAGGACGCCGTCGCCCTCGCGACAGCCGTCGAAGCCGCAGCGAGGCAGAAGCTCGCTGATCTGGCGAAGTCCGTGTTCGACCGAATCGCCGCCGCTCCCTCCGAGGGGCGCCACCTGCACCGCGACAACGCCGACGCCCAGGTCGCCGACCTTCCCGAGATCACCTGGGTCGTCGTCGATGAAGTGCCGGGGGACTGGGGTGAGACCCGCCGGCGCGCAGAGGCTGCGCTGGCCGCACGCAAGTCGCTCAGGGACTTCGGGCCGGTGACGTGGGGTGCGCCCGTCCCCAAGAGCCGCCTCGATGGTCAGCGCGAGTCGGTCATCGACGAGGCCGCCTTCCCCAAGGCAAACCAAAACGGGCGCGCCGAGCGGCTTCGCCAAAGCTTCGGAGTCGGTCCCGCCGAGCGTCTCTGCGGGGTCGGGCTCCTGAAACGCAATGGTCGGCACGCGGTCGCCGCGCAGCAGGCACGCGGTGCGCGGGTGATCTCCACGTCGCACGTCGCGTCGTGGTCGATACGGCGCGCTTGGAGCGAGCTCTCTGCGGCTCACTCCGACATCAAGCTGGCATTCGACCATTTCATCGAGGCCCTCCCCGGCAAGGACTCGCTGTCGAGGGTTCCCCAAGGATACGAAGACCCCGTGCTTGGGAGGTTCGATGGCGCCGTGCTTTTCGCTGGGCGACTCGCCGAAGACTATGAAGGGGACCAACTCGTCACCGCCCGTGCCGCGCTGAAAGACTTCCTGGGCAAGGCGCGCAGCATCGTCGAAGGGCACGGCGGGCGCTGGCCGCACCTCTCGCCTTATTTCGCCGTCGTGCGTGCCGACGGCGACCACATGGGAGCCTGGCTCGACGGGATGAGCACACCCGCAGACCACCAGAACGCTAGCGCTGCGCTGGCCGGCTTCGCCGCATCCGCTGAGTCGGTGGTCGCGCGACACCACGGGCACTGCGTTTTTGCGGGCGGAGATGACGTGCTGGCTTTGCTCCCCGTGGCGACCGCTCTCGACTGCGCCGCCGCGTTGAACGACGCGTTCACGAAGGCGATTGCGGACGGCCCGAAGGGCTCTGGGGCGGCACCCACGCTCTCCGTGGGGATCCGGATCTCCCATGCGACCGACCCGTTTCGAGAGTCGCTCGAGGGCGCCCGGGAGGCCGAATACGCGGCGAAGCACACCTACGGGCGGGCGGCGTTCGCGGTGTGCCTCGACAAGCGCAGCGGCGCCCCCGTGCTCGTCGGCGGCAAGTGGGATGAGCTCCCCAGCTTCCGCGCGCTTCAGAACGCCCAAGATCCAGACGCAGGCTCGCTTCCGCGCGGCTTGGCTTACGACCTCCGGCACCTGGCCGAACGCCTCGCCGGCGAGGATTCGGCCTTGAGCCCGATCCGCGCATTGGAGGTCGACCGCGTGCTCGATCAGAAGAACGTTGGGAATGACGCGACGAGGACCCTCTGGGCGCGCCTCGGCGACCGCGACCTCTCGGTCGCGCGGCTCACGCGTGTCTGCGACGAGATGATCGCCACGCGGGCCCTTGCGGCCCTCGATGGGGGAGACTCGTGAACACTTGGATCCTCGACGCCATCGACCCCTTGTTCTTCGGCGACGGGCGTTCCGTTGGCACTGGTGAAGTGAACGGCCGTGCACTGCCTCCTCCGCAGGTGGTTGCTGGACTGGCCCGCACGCGGCAAGGGCTTGACTCAAACGGTGCCTGGGCGAGTGATCCCGAAAGGGCGAAGACCATCCCAGTTCGAGGGCCGTTCCCTGCGCTGCTGAACCGCGACGGATCTGTCGAAGAGTGGCTCTTCCCGAGGCCAGCCGACGCACTCCTGCTCGTAGGGGGGCTCCGACGGCTCTTACCGCTTGATTTGGCCACTTGGGGGCTGCGCTCTAACCTGCCTGGCGCAGGTCTCGCTCCGGTCGGCCTCGCGGTTGCGGACCCGTCGAAGCCGCAGCCAATGAGGGCCCTTTGGCGCTGGTCGGAGCTGGAGCGATGGCTGTCGGACCCTGACGCTCCCGGCGAGATCCGCGGCGTCGCTGCGCCACCCATCGAGACTCGGCTCCATGTCGCCATCGACCCCGCGACGGGCCGCGCCCTCGACGGCGCGCTGTTCTCGACAGCTGGACGGCGGATGGTCACCGAGGAGGGCGCCATCGGGCTCGGGCTTCAGACCTCGGCGACGATCCAGGCGGGGGTAGCTCCAGCAGGGGGGGAGCGCCGTTTGGTGCATTGGCGCCAGGCCAGCAAGTCACTCCCCAGCGCACCAGAAACCGTCTTGAGGAGCGCCGAGGATGGCGCGGTACGCATCCTCCTTGCCACGCCCGCGATCCTCCAACTCGGGTGGTGTCCCAAGCGTCTGTTCGACGCACCACCGGGCTCCGTGCTCATCGCCGCCAGCGTTGGCCGCGCGGAGGTCGTGAGCGGTTGGGATCTCGCTACCAACAAGGGCCGCCCGAGCCGCCGCTGCGCACCCGCGGGCAGCGTGTATTTCCTGCGTCTCGGCGGAGACACCACCGCGCGCCGCGCCTGGGCCGAGAAGGCGTGGCTTGAGCCCCGCGCTGACTCCGATACCGATCGCCTCGATGGCTACGGCAGCGTGCTACTGGGCGCGTGGGACGGCAAGCTCACTCCTCCTGCTCCTTCGACGAGGTCCCTATGATCACACGCCCATATCTCCTCCACGCGCTCTCCGCGCTCCACGCTGGCACCGGCCAGGGTGTGGGCCCTATCGACCTGCCCATCGCGAGGGAGCGCACCACCGACCACCCTATCGTGCCTGGCTCGTCCATCAAGGGGGTCCTGCGCGAGGCCGCGCGCGCTCAGGCAGCCGACAGGGTGGACGCGATCTTTGGGTCCGCCGAAGGCAACGCCTCCATGGTGCGCGTATCGGACGCGCGAACACTCGCCTTCCCGGTCAAGAGCGACCGTGGAACGTTCGCCTGGATCACGAGCCGCTACGCGCTCTTGCGCTACGCTCGCGATGCCGGCGAGGTCGGGTTCACTGCCGATCAGGTCCCTGTCGTGGCCGATGGGAAGGCCGTCACCGAAGATGGAAGTGTTGTGCTGGACGGGAGCAGGGTCACGCTCGACGGCCTGCCCTACGAGCGTGTGGCCCCGAGCGAGGGCGCAAAGAAGGTCTTCGGTGCGCTCGCGAGGGCGGTTTTCCCGGGCGAAGACCTGACGAACAAGGCGTGGCGCCTGTTCTTCTCCGAGCGCGTCGTGATCGTCTCTGACGACGCATTCACCTGGCTCACGCAGACGGCGACCGACGTACGGGCCCATGTTCGTATCGACGACAAGACCGGCACGGTAGCGAAGGGCGCCCTCTGGTACGCCGAGACTCTGCCCCCCGAGACGATCCTCGCAGGGATCGTGCAGGTCGGCGCGCTTCGCAAGGACCAAGACCCCAAAGGCGCCTTCGACCTGCTCAATAACATCGCCGCATCCCCGCTCCAGGTGGGGGGCGACGCCACGACCGGCGCGGGGCGTGTGCGGCTCGTCATCTGCGGAGATGCGGCGTGAAGCGCGACCATCGGCGGGCGATTCTCGCCAAGGGCCACGTCGAGTCCATCGCTGGGACGGAGCACGCGAAGGCCTTCGGCGCGGTCTGCATGAAGCTGCCGATTCTGGTGCATCAGGCCGGCCTCGCGCCAGCTTTGCACCATGTGGCGCAGCTCTCGAAGACGGAGAAGCGTGAGATCCTGGACCACCTCGCCGCGCAGCTTCGTGAGGGCGGGCTCCTGCCGGACGGTACGAAGGACGAGCTGCTGCGCCACGCCCGCGAAGCCAACGCCACCCAACTGTTGGCCGCGACACGCGAGGTGCAGCGTTGCCTCGAGTGGTATCGCAGCTTCGCTAAGACCATCCTGAAGGCTGAGCCTGAGGAGGACGAATGAGGAGCGCATCCGTCAGCCCGCCCCAAGCGTGGCCCACGCCGGGATCTCATCAACGCTTCATCGAGCTCGAGCTTCGCGCGCTCACACCGATCTTCAAGGGCGGCAGCTCCACCACACAGGTTGATGAGGGGCGCCCCTTCCGCGCGCCTTCCATCCGTGGTGTGCTGCGCTACTGGTGGCGCGCCACCTCGACGCTCGCGGACGTGGAGCAACTCCGCGCTCGTGAGGCGGCGCTCTTCGGCGGCGTGCACGGTGAGGGGCCTGTCGCGAGCGCGGTGAGCGTCGTGATCTTGGCCCAGCAGAGCACTCTGGGCCCGCGCCCAGGCAACAAGCCCTACGCGTTCGGCGTCACAGGCCGTGAGGCCGAAGGTGAAGCGCGCAACCGGCAGGTCCACACCAACGCGAATGGCAAGCTCCGCGTCGAGTGGCGCGATGACGCCGCCGGAGACGAGGTGAAGCGCGCGCTGAAGGCGTTGCTCCTCTTCGGGGGCGTTGGAGGACGCTCGCGGCGGGGCGCTGGGAGCGTCTGGTGGGCAGATGGGCTCGATCGTCCCGTGACGATCAACGACTACATTGCCGCGTGGCGCGGCCTGATTCCCGAGCGCACGACGAGGCCATGGCCGACGCTTGCGGGGAGCGTCCTCTTGGTGGGTCCCGCGAAGGATTTAGCGGACGCGGCCTGGGGTGAAGGTCTCGACGGGATGCGCGACGTGCGCGCCTCCCTGGATGTGCGACCGGGGTTCGTCCGGGCGCGTGGTGCCGATCTGTTTGAGTGGAAGCGCCAAGACTACATTCCCATCTCTGGGCGTCAGCACTTCACCTCTCGGCGGGCGGCGCTGGGTCTTCCGATCCGCTTCAACAGCCGCGGGAACGGCTTCCGTGGGACGATGGAACCGCAGGGGCACAACCGCTACCCGAGCCCGCTTCACCTCAAGGTGGCCCAGCTGGGAAGACAGTACTACCCGGTCATCTTGGCGGTACGCGGACCCGCGCCGAATCAACTGACGGCCAACCACACGATCGGCGCCATCGACGTGACCGGTCTCGACCGTTTTCTCGAGCTCGCTGCGCAGCTTCCCGGCTGGGGGAGGCACGTATGACGGTGCGCCTTCTCCAGGTCCTCACGCCGCTCCACCTCGGTGAGGGCACGCAGATCGGCGCGGTCGATCTGCCGGTGGCCCGCGAGCGTCACACCGACTGGCCCTTCGTGCTGGGAGCTTCGCTGAAGGGTGCGCTGCGGGCCCAAGCTCGTCGGGACGGCCGCCGCGACGAGGACATCCGGCGCGTGTTCGGCGCCGATCCCGGCGAAGCACTGTTCCGCGGCGCCACGAGCTTCGGGGACGGAGTGCTGCTGATCTTCCCTGCTCGGTCCTTCACAAGCACCTTCGCCCTGCTGGCAAGCCCGCTCACACTGGGACGCTTCGCGCGTCAAGTCTCGGGCGCGCCCGAGATCCCCATGCCGTCGAGCGCCGAGCGCGTGCTAGTCGGGAACGGTTTTGACTTGAAGGTGCCCGGCAAGGAACTCGCCGTCGTCGAGGACCTGTGTTTCATCCAGGAGAACAGCGATCACGTTGACGCATGGGCCGACTTCCTTCGCGAGGGCTGGGTTGGCGACGAGGCGCCGCTCGACCACCTCGCGGTCGTACACGACGACGTGTTCGCTCACGCCGCGCGCGCCTGGATCCCCGTTCGCACGCGCAACGCCATCGACGCCGCGACCGGCGTAGTGGACGAGCACAAGCTCTTCAGCGTCGAGTACGTGGCCCCCGAGGCGCTGTTCTGGACCCTCGTCGATGGAGAAGACGCGCTCCTGCCCCTCTCAGGCGACACGTTCGTGCTCGGCGGCCACAACAGCGCGGGCTTGGGGCGCGTCACGCTCTGGAAGGAGAGGTCGTGAAAGCCCAGGATCTGCTTGACGCCGAAACCTTGTGGGGAGCGCTGAAGCAGGACGGGGCAAGGCAGGTCGCGAAGTCCGAGCTGACCTCCCAGATTCGTACGACGGGTCTTGAGTCCACGTTGCGATGGCTCGAAGCGAAGTCCGCTCCGCTGCGAGACGCCCTCTGCGACACTCTCAACATCCCCAAAGACCTCCAGGCGCGTGGTCAGCGCACCAACCTGGAGGTGCTGTCCGACAGTCGCCGCGCGCAGGCCCTGGCCGATGCGCTCCACCTTGTCGCGCGCATCCGATAGGAGACCGGCTTGCCGCTCGCTCAAGACCTAATCGAAAAGAACACATGCAGCAACCCCGGCCTCGCGCTCACGAAGCTCGCCCCGCCGCTGACGGCTCGCGACTGGTCGCTCCACCTCAAAGGGATCGTCGACGCGGGCGCGCGCACACCGTCAGGCTATGACCGTGCCTTCGACCGTCTAAGGGCACGTACCGCCGCCGGCCCCGCGTACCGACGCGTGTTGCTCGTGACATCACTCGCTCCAGTCATCTGCGGCATGGGAGAGCGCACGCCCGGCGAGAACGGGCTGACGCTGCATCCTGTGTACGGGGTGCCTATTCTGCCAGGCACGTCGCTCAAGGGCATCCTGCGGGCGTGGGTGCTCTCGCAGACCTGGGGTGCAGATTGGCAGGACGGTGGCGTGCACTTCCGCGCCCTGTTCGGCCAGGGGGGGCATGACGGTGCGGCAGCGGTCGTCGACATTCTCGACGCCCTCCCCATCCCAGGTACCGCCATGTTCACCCTGGACGTCCTGACGCCACACCACGCGGACTACTACCAGGGCAACGGCGCGCCGCTCGGATGGGAGGGGCCGAAGCCGGTTCCGTTCCTCGCAGCGGCCAAAGGCGTTCGCTACCGCGTTCTCGTCGAAGGCGACCCCGCGTGGGTGGCCAAGGCGGCCGAGTGGCTCGCGCTCGCCCTGGCCGAGCGTGGCGTCGGCGCGAAGTCGCGGGCGGGCTACGGCCGATTCGCGTGCGAGCCACTCGCGGCGGACCATCCCGACGAACGTAACGCCGCCGAGCGCAACGCAACAGCACGTCTCACACGAGTGGCACGTGTCAGCGCCGAGCTCGCAAGACTGGGGAAGGACGCTCTGAGCGGCGACATCGAGAAGTGGTTGCGAGGCGAACCGGTCACGGGACCGATGCATGAACTGCTCCCGGTGGCGCCCGAAGCCACTACCAAGGAGAATCTGGACGTCGTTCGAGCGATTGGCGCGAGGTTCGAGCTGCGCGAGGCTTGGTTGAACCGTTTGAAGAACAAGAAGGCCGACGAGAGGAAGAAAGCTCGTGCACGCGAGCTCATCGAGGCGTGGGACAAGCTGTTCCCTGCAACTGGGTAAACGTGAGCGACTAGACCCTGTCGATCCGTACCGTGGAACCGCGACCCGAACCCGATCGTTGCAGCACTCAAGCAGCGACGACCCGTGCCCGTCAGATGCGTTCACACGCCATACCCGAAGGACCGTTTTGCGTGGGAGTCGTTCCGCCGGCACACGCAAATTGTGTCGCACTCGCGGACATCGCGACTGAAAGCGGATTGACGCCGGTCCCGCTCTGTCATGCCGTTGCATTTGTCGGCGCCGACGCCGCGACTCAAAGCGGATCGAAGCATGTTGAAGTCGCTCTTCGAGACGCAGTAGGTGAGTCGGCGCCGACACCGCGACTCAAAGCGGATCGAAACTTGCAGACGAGGCCCATCAGGTCGATTGCCATCGTCGGCGCCGACACCGCGACTCAATGCGGAGCGAAACTAGTGAAGAAATCCCTTGAGCGCACCTAGGGGAATCTGGCTGGGCGAAACCGGGCGACGGATCTTCTTCCGCGCCTGGGGACGGCGCCTGAACGGGCCGCACGACTATCCGCCCCAGGAGAGATCGCTGGCGCTCGAAGAGATCATCCGCCAGCAGGTACTGCACTTCGCCCGCGTCCTGCTCGGCGAGGATCGGGAATACGAACCCTACGTACCGCGATGACTACACCGCGCCACCTCGTGGTCGCCTACGACATCCCGAGCGATCGTCGCCGCACGCGCCTGGTGCGCCTGCTCCAGCGCTTTCTCGAGCCTGTCCACAAAAGTGTCTTTGAGGGTTCGCTCGAAGCTGGCAAGGTCGACCGGCTTCGCAGCGCCGTCGATCGGGTCATCGACCGCAACGAGGACACCGTGCGCATCTTCACGGTCTGCCGCCGATGCCGCGTCCTGACCGAGGTTTTGGGCCTCGATATCGAGATCCAGGAGGACCGGGGAGATATCATCATCTGAGTCCCGCTGAATCCAACGGCGCGCGGACGAGCGCCCAGCCACGAAACGCCCGAATTTTGCGATCGTCCGCGCTCGTCACAGTTCCTTGAAAACAAGGCAGTTCCAGCCCAAGACCAGTGCTGCGGCGCCACGAGGGGAGGGCGGCAAGCCCTCATCCGCGATTTTCGCCCTCTAAACGGTGACCAAAAGGTTGGTTAGACTACCCACTGTCGGCGCCGACACCGCGACTCAAAGCGGATCGAAACACAGCGGGCGTGGCGGCCATTGCAATCTTGAGTCGGCGCCGACACCGCGACTCAAAGCGGATCGAAACTCGCCAGCGGTCCGCCCTCAGCGTGCAGGTAGAGTCGGCGCCGACACCGCGACTCAAGGCGGATCGAAACATTGCGTTCGGTTTTCTGGATTAGGTACTGGCAGTCGGCGCCGACACCGCGACTCAAAGCGGATCGAAACTCCTTAATGAACTTCCACTTGTTAGCTGCGTAGGTCGGCGCCGACACCGCGACTCAAAGCGGATCGAAACTTGTAGCGACCGACGAGCAGGTTGGCGGTGGAAAAGGTCGGCGCCGACACCGCGACTCAAAGCGGATCGAAACTCCAGGTAGCCCTCGTGGACGAGGTGCGGGATGAGTCGGCGCCGACACCGCGACTCAAAGCGGATCGAAACTTCCAGCATCATTTACTGCGTGGGACAGCTGCTGTCGGCGCCGACACCGCGACTCAAAGCGGATCGAAACTCCGTACCGCGGTACACCGCGACGGAGCCGGAGTCGGCGCCGACACCGCGACTCAAAGCGGATCGAAACCGCATCGCCCACTGCATCACCTTGTGAAAGAAGTCGGCGCCGACACCGCGACTCAAAGCGGATCGAAACTGAAGCACCTCACCGTTGAGGTCGATGTAGCGGTCGGCGCCGACACCTCGACTCAAAGCGGATCGAAACTTGTAGCCCTTCACTCCGGGTGGCTTGCTCCAGGTCGGCGCCGATACCGCGACTCAAAGCGGATCGCCACAAAGGCGTTGAGACGAGACAAGTGGAACTTCTGGTGGCATCGCAACTGCGCTTCAGGCTGGAGGATCCCAAGGCGCCGGCGATTTCAGCGGCTTGCCGGATGGCTCAACCGCGCCTCGCTCGATCTGGTACCCTCCACCTACGGAAACTGGCACTGCGAGTGGCGTGGATACCGAGCTGAGGGCGGCTGAGGGCAGCGGGCGCGGCGTGGACTCTGGGGCAATTGACACCCTCGGGTCGGTGCTTGAGGCTCGGCGCGTGGAACTGACGCTCGCCGGAACGACGCAGCGGCGGCAGGAACGGCCAACAGTGCGGCCAGGCTCGATGATTCACTCGATCCTGGGACCGGTGATGCGGCGGGTCGCGTGCGAGCAGGCGCCGATCTGTGCCGGGCCATGCGCGCGGGGCGCTTCGTGTGGTGTCGGGCGGCTGCTCGAGGCCCAGCCGCGGGACGCCGGAACGCCACGCGTGGGGCGCGACGACGCACCGGTGCGCTTGGTCGTGCAGGCGCCGTGGGACTGGCCGACGAACGACGAGCCGCTGACGGTTCGGCTCACGCTGCTCTCCCCCGCGGCGAGAGACATCGAGCAGCTCACCCTGGCGCTGCGCTCCGGCCTGTTCGAATCGTCGATCGGTAGGCACGGCGTTCGGACCGAGTCGCGGCGCGACGCAGAGCCGCTTCCGCCGATCGCTTCCGCCTCGACCGGCGCCCGCTACGGCGCCCGGGTCCGGCTCCCCAGTCCGCTCAAGCTCCGTTTGAGGGGGCGCCTGCTCGATCGAATCGACATCGGCGTGCTGCTGCGACGTTCCGCTTGGCGCGTGACGAAATGGGCCTACGAACTACAGAGTCTTCCATGGTCGGATCTGCGACCCGAGATCGAGGCCGAGATCCCCCGATCCGGCCTGGTACGCGACGACACCCGCCTGGTCGACCACCGACGCTGGTCTGTTCGACAGCGGCGCGCCGTTCCCCTGCGTGGCCTCGTCGGCGAGTTCACGGTCGCCGGCATCGGCCCGGCTTCCCTCACCTTGCTCCGCTTGATCGAGCGCTGCGGCGTGGGTGGCGGCACCACCGAGGGGTTGGGACAGATCGAAATCTCGGAAGTCGTGCCCGAGGACGCCGTAGAGACGGGTTGACGGACGCCAGGCCAGGAAGCCGCACAGCGACAGGGTCGACACAGAGCGTGCGCGCAGATGGAGTTTCCAAAGTTTCCTCCCTGGCAGCGCTGGTGTGTGCAACTCACCTGCGTCGGTCCGTTGCGCCTGCCGCTGCTGCACGGCTTCGAACTGCGCGAGCTGCTGCGCTGGGCGCTGGGCGTCGAGTCGCTGCCTGCGGGGCTGATTCCCTTCGCGCCCGAATCCGGCCAACTCGACTTCTCGGCGGGCGATCGGTACGGGTTTGGAGTCACGGCTATCGGAGCTGGCCGGGTCGCGGTCGATCGGCTACTGCTCGAACTCTCCGCACGCCTGCCCGCGAGAGGTCAAGGGGAAGGTCCTCGACTAGCCACTCACTGCAGGCTGCACCGCGCCTGGCCCCTACCACCGCCGCAGGCCCAACGCGAGATCGAAGCCCTGGCCGAGCTGGACTCGATCGATCTCCGCTTCCTCTCACCCCTGCGGCTGCACCTGCCGCGCAAGGAGCGTCGGGGGGCCGGGCGGTGGGTCTCGGAACAGACCTTCCCCGCGCAGCTGTTGCTGACCGAGACACGGCGACGGGTCGCCCAGGCTCTCGGTTGGACTGACGACGTCACCCGGATTCGGCTACCCGCCCACGGGCTGAAGATGCTGCCCCGGCCCGCAGTTCGCCTCCCGCTCACGCTCGGCTCGGATGGGGACGCGAAGCGCCGGATCTCGGGGATTCAAGGCCGACTACATCTGCACGGCCTGCCGTCCGAACTGCTGCCCCTGATCGTCGCGGCGCGATACCTTCACGTGGGGCAGGCAATCCCACTGGGCTTCGGGCGGTTCGACTTGCCGGACCTCGCACCCATCGCACCGGAGCCGTGGCGCGCCTCGACATCGCTCGGCGCCCGTGTCGCAGAGCCTGGACGCTTGGCACGTGCCGCGGACCTCGTGTTGGCCGGAGGCCCGGCCGGAGCCGCAGCGAGCGGGTCCAGTCTGGTCGGAGGCCTGGCCCGGACCCTCAGTCGCGGGGACTACGCCCCGGTGCCCATGCGGAGCCGCACGATCCCCAAGCCGAGCGGTGGCGTGCGTCAACTGGCGATTCCGAGCGTCCCCGATCGGATTGTGCAGCGAGCCGCACTCGATCTACTCGCGCCGATCCTCGACGGGCTGTTCGCCGATGTCTCCTTCGGCTTCCGCCGCGGTCGCTCCCGATTCGACGCCGCACGGACGATTGCTGCGGGGTGGCGCCAAGGGGAGCGCACCGTTCTTGATGCCGACATCGAAGCGTTCTTCGACAACGTGCCGTGGCCACGCCTGCTGGCGCGACTGGATGCACTGTTTCCACGCGACCCGATCGTGGACCTGCTGGCGAGTTGGATTACCTGCCCGGTCCGCCAGGCTGGCCGACGCATCCAACGGCTCGCCGGAATTACGCAGGGCAGCCCCATCTCGCCTCTGCTCGCCAACTTCGTTCTGGACGAACTCGACTCGGCGCTGCTCGCGAGTGGTGCCCGGCTCGTCCGCTACGCCGACGACTTCGCTGTTCTTTGCCGCAACGACCGGGAGGCCGGTCGGCGCCTGCTCCGGACGGAACACGAGCTCATGCGCCTCGGCCTACGTCTCAACGTGGACAAGACCGAGGTGCGGGCTTTCACGGCGGGCTGGACGTTCCTGGGTTTCGTGATCTGCGGGTCGTTGATCTTGCCGCGAACACCTTCCCGAGCGCCGGCTCTGGGCTGACCGGGCGCGAGCCAGTTCGCCTTCCGGAGAAAACGCAGGGAGGCCCCGAAACGCGTTGACGCTCAGAGGTGCTTTGTAAGCCGATCGACAACGAAGACACCGTTCGGCTCAAAGTGCCCCAGCAACCGACCGGCGGCTCCATCGCTCCAGGCGTACAACTCATGCGTGCTGCCCGGCACCGGCTTGCCGAGCAGCTTCTTGAAGAGCCGTGAGCGCGGCAACTCGCGAGCGTTGTCCAGGTACGCACTGAACTCGTCGAGCGCCTCGTTGACCTGCATCTTCTGTTCCGACTGCAGGCCGGCGAACTCTCGACGAACCGACTCGGCTACCTGAAGCTTTCGCGACAGGGGTGGATGCAGCTGCTCGCTGAAGAGTGTCGCACGGTGGCGCGCCCAGGCTACGTCGCCCAGCGTGCTAGTCGTGACCTCGCCATCCACCTCCATAAGCAGCGAGTCGGGCACTCCTTGAGCTGCGTCAGCGGCCACGGCATATCCCACGGCGAGCTGACGGAACGTCCGCGCGTGGGCGCGGAGTTCGTCGACTTCCGCGAGCCGCACGGGGAGGCGCGGAATCTCCATCAGCTCCGGTGCGCCCTCGAAGAGGAAGACACAACGGTCGGCCAAAATCATCGCGAGCGTCTGAAGGTAGCCGTTGAGCGACTTGAAGCCGCCCGTTAGGTTGAACACCACGAACCAGCCCTGCGCACGGTAGGAGGCCACGAGTGTGTCGAGTTGAGCGCTGAGATCGGCGAGCGCGGCGCGAAAGGAACTGAGATTGTCGGTGCGCAGGCCCGCGGCGCTCAGAAGCAGGGCCGCATTGCCGAGCGCTGCGTCGACGAGCTGCGCTGCGGCTTTACCCAGCGCGGTATCGGTGTGGACGATGACGTGGGAGACCTGCCTCGGCGTGTAGCGCCGGTGGACCGCGGCGATTCCGTTGAGCTCAGCGCTCATTCTGCAGCGCGTGGGTTCATCTGCCGCCGCGAGGACCGCGCGACGGTCCTCCACAATCGGCCCCAGGCGACTCGAGTCGACCTCGCAGTCGTTGGCGACCTTCGTGAGCCAAGCACGATCCTCGGCACTCGTCCCGTTCGTCAGAAGACTCGTCCCGCAGGTGGAGACGAGCAACAACCGCTCAGTCATCGCCTTCCTCCGATGTTGGAAGATTCGAGGCGCGCCAGCCGCCGAGCTACTACCGCGTCTTCCGCGAAGGCTACCGCGACCGAGAGTCTCCCGTCGCCAAGTCCTTGCCGCCGAGCCCTTCCGCACTCCAGCAGGTCCTGTAGTTGCCGACGCCGTTCTGGCGCGCGAGGTTGAGCTTGGGCCTAGGGAACCTCTGCTCGAGCAAGATGCAAGACTGGGTTCCGGCGAGCCGGGCGGCAGCGTCGTTCAGCGTCGAGGTGCGTCGACAAGACCGTTCGCGGATGTTGGCAGCTCGGCGGGCGTGCTCCTCGGCGACGCACCGAGGGCCGGACGGTCGAGGCAATCGGCCACTCCGGCCGCCTTCCGGTAGGCGCCGGCGTTCTCCCCGAGGCGCCCCCGTTGCCGCCTCGAGGCGTCGCAGCGACCTGCCGAGCCGCCCGAGCGGCCACCACTTGCTGCTCGCCAGGATCCAAGACGTTCCCAATGGCGAGGGAGGGAGCCACGTGCCCCTCCTCGCCGTCAACGTCTCGGCCGCCCCTCCGGCCTTAGGAAGTGGTCGGTTTTGGATATCCATCGAGGGGTATCGTGATCGGGCACTGCGGGAAGCGCCTGGACTTCGGCTGAGCGCTTCGGCTCGGTTCACATGCCCCATTCGTGAAGTGTCTTCTCTATGGCGGGCCGCTTCTCGCCGTTGGGCGCTAGCTTCAGATACTTGCGATACCAGAGTGCGGCGTCGCTTCGAAAGCCTCGGTTCTCCAGGCACAGGGCAACGTTGTAGAGGGCTGCCGAGTTACTCGGGTTGAGCTCCGCTGCCTTTCGGAAGTAGCGCTCGGCAGTCGTAAAGTCTCGGAGATCGAATGCGGCCGATCCGGCCACGAAATGCGTCGACGCGTCGCTCCCGTCCGTCAATTGAAGGGCCTCCTGGGCTGCAGCGAGAGCCTCCGACGGGCGCTGCAGATCGAGCAGTGCGGACGCGCGCTTCTCGAGCACCGATCCCATCAAGGAACGGTTCTTCTCTGGGTCGAGCAGCGCCAGGGCTTGCTGGGTATGCACCAGCACTTGGTCTGGGAGGCCGCGTGCCTGAAAGATCCTGGACAGAGAGGCGTGGATGATGCCGAGAAGTAGCGTGTCGGGGTTTTCGACCCTATTGGATAGTGCGATGCAGTCCCGTCCATGGCGCAGAGCGTCGTCGTCGTTGTGGGCCCGGCCAGCGTAAAATGCTGCAGCGCAGCGCGCTTCGAATGCGGAGTGCCAGGTTCCCAGCTCCACCCACAGGTCGGCGGCCGTCGCGGCCGCATTGCTCGCGTCGGCAAATCTGCCAACTTGGAAGTATGAATTCGCTAGAGCGAGCCAATGTTCCTCGAGTCCGGCGAGCCACCGGGACAACTCAAAGTCCTCGGATTGGGTCTCTCTAACATTTGTTGCGATACCCAGTCCCGCACGGGCGGCGTCGAGCTTTCCCTGCGCCGAGAAGTGGGCGAATACTAGGAGTCCGATGCGATTGCGGCACTGACCGCCCTCGTTAGCCTGCAGCTCTGGACCGTCCGAAGGTAGAGCGAGCTGCATGCACGGAGCGGCGGCCCTTTCGAGGGCATGCTCCGCGGTGGCGCCCATTCCCGGCAGGTTCTCAGCGGCTTCGGCCAAGTCCGCCCAGAATCTCCAGTCCGCTCTCGGGCGCACTTTGTCCTCTTGTTCCATCGCCTGCACGGCTTCGCGCCAAAGGTCCGTGCCGTCCGAGGCGCGCCTGGCCCCGGCCATCAGCGCGGCGCTGTACAGGGCAAAAGACTCCTCATGGCCCGCACCGAACATGAGATACGTCTTGCGGGCCCAGCCCAGGTGCTCGTCCAGGCAGTCGGTAACGCGGAAGTGCTTCCATGCTGTGGACGTTGCCTGAAGCCATCTCTCCTTGTCGCTGCCCGCCATTGAGATCGCCGAGCGAGCAAGAGCGCATCCACGCGGGTCTGACAAACCTTCGCTCGCGAAACTCAATCCACTTTCTTGGGCAAGCAGCTGGATGGCCTCCTGGAACGTCTCGACGCTCCTCTGAGCGACATCGCCTGCCAAGAAAGCTCGAATCGCCTCGACGGGAACTGCGAAGTTCAGATTCTGACCTGTCCGGAGCGTCATCCGGACGAGGCCGACAACCTTTCCATCCGCAGTCAGCACCGGGCCTCCGGACGATCCTGGAGAGACGGGCGCCGACAACTGCAGATAGCTCACTCCATCCTCGGTTCGAGTACCCGATGTCGTTCCGCTGGTAATGGTGCGTTCGAGCCCCTGCGGGTTTCCAATCACCCACACCGACGTCCCCGGAGGCGGAGAATGCTGGGCGAGTGGCAGTCCAGCGAGGGCAAGCTCGCCCTCAATCGTCAACGTGGCCAGGTCCTGTTTGAGATCGAGCCTCTCCGCCCGCGCGTTGAGCGCAACGGGCCCGAGGCGCACGCGCGGCGTGCCAGTCGCTACGACGTGCGCACTGGTCAAGACCTGGCCGCCCTCTGCCAGGAACCCTGATCCGGTCCCGACGACCGATCCCGATGCGTCCAGCACTTCAATCCATAGGACCGAACTGGCTGCGTCGCGGTAGATCGCTGCACCAGGTTCCTGGCCGTCGGGCGGACTCTGGGACATCAGGGCATTTGAGCTCAGAAAGACCATGAGGAGGAGCCCAGCAGTAGCCAGGGCAAGTAGCGGCTTCGCGTTCCTCATCGCTCTCTTCCTCCTTCGAATCTCCCGACCCGGTGGGCGAGTCGCGAACTCTCTTTGAGAACGCTACAGGTCTCGCTAGTCGACGCAACGGCCTTGAAGGCGTCGTGGTGCCCGACGACTCCACCCTTTAGCCGAGAGGCCCCGGCAGTTCCTCGAGCGCCGGCAGCCCCTTCACAATCCGGACCGTCTCGACGCTCACTCGAACGATGCGCCGAACGAGATTGAAGATGTACTCGGGATCTCCGTGCTCGGTCGCCCAGTCGTTCGGATCGTTGACGATCCCGCTGTCCTTGTCGGTCGTCACCTGGTACCGCTCGAGGACCCACTCCAGCGCAGGCTTGCCATTGACGACGTACTCAAAGGCGGCGGGCGGAATCCCCGTGAGGCCGATCTTGGAGTTGTAGACCAAGGTGGTCCTGTCGTCGACGAGCTTGCTGTCGACCCGCTTCCTCGCCCAGGTCATCCTCTGAACGCGGTAGAGGCCTGGAGTACACCCGAGCTCGAGGTGGCCGGTGGCCCGCAGCGGGTAGGGCTCGACCGATTCGTAGTTGAGGTGCCAATAAGCGAGCTCGCGGCCGGCCTTGCTGAAGGCCCAGAAGTCCTTGGCCAAGGGGATGCGAGGAAGCTGCTTCTTGAGGTCCGCCGCGAAGCGCGTCTTGTACTCGGGCGAGTGCAGGATTCCATAGACGTAATAGAAGATGTCTTCCTTCCCGATCGCGGCGCCGTTCGTGGCCGCGTAGGAACCTCGGAACAAGGCTAGAGCTCCATCGGTGATGGCATCTCGGCGGATCCACCCGGCGGATCCCAAACCATCAAACAGATTGCCGTTCGGATTCGCAGAGGCTTCCTCGTAGTAGTAAAGCGGGAAGAAATGAGAACCAACCATGTCGGCGGCGTGAAGGCTTGGTATCGCATCAGAAACGAGCGATGACCAGGTTCCTCTAGTTGCAGAGGAGGGAACGCCAATGACCAAGTTGGGGGTTTGGGCCTCCGGGAAGAGTCTGGGCCATTGTGAGATCCGGTCGTTCATGAAAGGGCTGAAGTAGAGCCATTGCTTCTGAAACGGCCGATAGAGTGACTCAATTATCGCTTCGGGAATGAAGGTCGCTCGGCGGCCGCGAACCAGATGCAACAAGAGGCTGCTCGACCAGTTGATTCTCGTGGGGTCTCTGTCGACTACTGTTTCTGGAGGAAGCCAAGCGGCCTTTGGCCGACCCTTACAGTGCCTCTCATAGCGCTGAACCTCCGCGTTGTAGACCTCAGTCATCGCTCGCATCGTTTCGGTGATGGATGCTCTTGAATAGTTGTACACCCATGAGTCGCGGTTGGTCTTTAGCCCGCCGGAATGCTCCGCGAACAACGTGAGTTCGCCTGAGTCCACTCGCTCGGCGAGCTTCAAGAACCTGGCGAACGCAGGGTCCCGGACATCGATCCAGTCCCCGTGCTTGTTCGGAGCAATCTCGGTCCAAGGTAGTCCAGATACGCTCCCCGCCGTGCGGACGGCTGCGAGCTTCTCATCACGGGATAGGTAATCGCCAATGTCGTGATAGCGAATCCGCCCGTCGCTCGGTTGGTCAGGATTCTTGACGAGAAGCGTGATGGCCACGGTTGCGCGGCTGCCGGAACCGAAGACCTTTCCGCCCTCCTTGCGCGACTTCTCACCGGAGGTGCGCTGATTGCCGCGCAGATTGAACACGTACACTCGGCTGAACTCTTCGGACAGCGTGAGCCGGAGCCCAGATGCGGCGCTTCCATCAATGAAGCCACCGTTCGTAACGAAGCAGACAATGCCCCGCTCCTTGACGCGGTCGCTTGCCCACCGAATAGCCCGGATGTAGCTGTCGTAAAGGCTGTTGACGAGAACCGCGCTCGACCGAGCGGCATAAGTCGCGCGAATCCGCTCGTCCAGCACTGGATACCTCAGATTCTTGTTGGCGTCGTTCTCGCTCTCCTGCAACGCCGAGTACGGTGGATTTCCAACGATGACTCGGATGTCCGCCGCGTTCTGTCGCCTGGCCCGCGCGTTGTTGTTCTGGAAGATGGGGTCGTCGAGAGCCCCCTTCCCCTCGGTGAGCTGGAAGGTATCCGCGAGGACAATGCCCTCGAAGGGTGTGTAGGCCGCCGGCTGTCCGGAGTCGGAGAGTGCGCCGTGGTAGGCGGCCTCGATGTTCACGGCGGCGATGTAGTAGGCGAGCAGGACGATCTCGTTGGCGTGGAGTTCCTGCGCGTACTTCCGCGGGAGGTCGTCGGGCCCGACGAAGCCCCCTTGGAGCAAGCGAACGATGAACGTGCCTGTGCCTGTGAATGGGTCGAGGACCTGGACGCCGGCGCTCGCCAGGGACTCCCCGAACTCCGCTCTCAGCGTGTCGTCGACGCTCTTCAGGATGAAGTCCACGATCTCGACGGGGGTGTAGACGATTCCCAGACGTTCCGCCATTCTGGGGAATGCGGTCCGGAAGAACTTGTCGTAGAGCTCGACGATGACGCGCTGGCGAGCTTCAGCGGTGTGGATCTGGCTCGCCCGGCGGCGGACGGAGTCGTAGAACTTCTCGAGAGACGCTGCCTCGCGGCCGAGTCCATGGTCATCCAGCACGTCGAGCATCTTCTGCATCGACTGCGACACCGGGTTGTGTTCGGTGAAGGCGTAGCCCTCGAAGAGCGCGTCGAAGACGGGGCGCGTGATGAGGTGCTGCGCGAGCATCTCGATGGCGTCGGTCTCGGAGACGGCCGGGTTGAGGTTGGTGCGAAGGCCCGCGAGGAAGGACTCGAAGGGTGCGCGGGCCGGGGACTTCGAGGCAGCCAGCAACCCTTGGATGTGCTCGATCTGGCGTTGGGCGATCTGGGCGACATCCTTGGCCCAGCTCTCCCAGTACCGGCGATCCCCGCACTTGAGGACGATTTTCGCGAAGATCGCATCGCGCCAGGCGCCCAGGTCGGGGAAGGGGAGGGGGATCTGGGTCGGCGGGGGTGCCGGAGCCTCTCCGTCTCCCGGGTCCTCGTCTGGTGTCCCTCCGACGCCGATAATCGAGATGCGTCCCTCGGGGTCGCCGAGCGTCGCTCCGGACAGGTCGATGGAGTTGATCGTGGCTTCGATGCGCTCGTCGTGTGACCGGAGAGCCTGGAGCACCTGCCAGACGACCTTGTAGCGCTCGTTGTCCTGAAGTGCGTCCTCAGGCGCCGTGTTGGCCGGGACACCGATGGGGAGGACGATATAGCCGTACTTCTTCCCCTCGGCGCGACGCATGACCCGACCGACTGCCTGGACGACGTCCACGACGGAGTTGCGAGGATTGAGGAACAGCACCGCGTCGAGCGCCGGGACGTCGACCCCTTCGGATAGGCAGCGAGCATTGGTGAGAATCCGGCAGACGGGTGCCTCCGAGGCTGTTTCCTCCTTGAGCCAGGCAAGGTGCCTCGCTCGCACGAGCGCGTTCATGGTGCCGTCGACGTGCTCGACCTCGCACCTCAAGAGGCTGGACTGCACCTCGTCGGGTGCCTGCTCAACATAGCGAGAAACGATGCCGGAGAAGAGCTGCTGGACCTGCTTGCTGGCGGCGATCGACCGCGAGAAGGCAACCGCTCGACGCATCGGGGCCGAGTCGCCGCCCAGAAGGTCTGAGTCGCCGCCCGCCATCCGCTTGCCCAGGCCGTTCCAGCAGCCCGTGATCTTGACGATGTCGCTGAAGTAGTCGTCAAAGGATTTCCCGGTCTGCTTGCTGCAGGCGGCGAGCTCCTGCTGGAACGTTCGGCTGACGTAGCGTTCGTCGACTGCAAGAACGAGGACCTTGTAGTCGGCGAGGAGCCTCTGCTCGATGGCCTCGCCGAAGCCGAGCCGGTGGAGTTCCTCGCCGTAGATTGCCGGATCGTCCATCGAGGCGAGCTCGGCGGCGGCTTCCGCTGCCCTGGATTTCGCCGAATCCATGTAGATCCGCGGCGTAGCGGTCATATAGAGGCGCTTTCGCGCCCGGACGTAGTTCGCGTCGTGGATCCGGACGAAATGACTCTCGTCCTGGTCGGCGAGGGTAACCCCGGTCGTCCGGTGAGCTTCGTCGCAGATGGCGAGATCGAACTCCGGGGCTCCGTGGCGCGTCTGGGCCTCGTGAATCGTCGCAAGGCTTTGGTAGGTGGAGAAGACGACCGTCAGCTTCTTGGTGTCGGCGAGCAAGGCGAGCTGACTGGCGAGCGTCTTCGCGTTCGTAGTTGCGGGGAAGGGGAGATCATGGAGCCGGATCTCCGTGGTGTCCTCTCCCTTGCGAACCTCTTTGCCGACTGCGGTATCGGAGCAGACGGCAAAGGCAACCATAGGCTGCTCAGCATGGGCGGACCACTCCGAGAGCGCCTGACCAAGAAGCGCAATCGACGGGACGAGAAAGAGGACGCGACCGTGAGCGGGAGGCGAACCCTTCGACAGCCTGGCGCCGGCAGCGAATCGCTCGGCGATCCGGAGCGCCGTGAAGGTTTTCCCGGTCCCGCAGGCCATGATGAGGCGCCCGCGGTCGGCCTTGGAAAGCCCATCCAGAACCTGGGTGAGGGCAGCCTGCTGGTGCGGCTGCAGGCTGTGCTTGGGCCGGAGCTTCATCTTGTCCGGCCGCTTCAGGCTGAACTGGTTCCAGTCGATCGCACTCCCATCGAGGTCCTGGAGGCGGATTCGATGGGTCGGAACCTTGGGATCGTCGAGGAGGTCTTCGGCGTGCGTCGACCAATGGTCGGTCGTCGTGACGACGATTCGACTGGTAAACCGAGGGTCCTTTCCGGAGGTCGCAAAGAAGCTGTCGAGATCTCCCTTCTCGATCTTTCGGTCCGGGCCGTAGAACTTGCACTGGATAGCGCAATAGCCGCCGCCGAAGCGCTCCTCAGCAACGAGGTCGATGCCCGTATCGACCTTCTTACCCCGGCCGGGCCACTCGCTCCATAGCCAGACGTTCTGGAAGCGCTCCTTGTACTGCGGTTCGGTGACGAGGTAGCCGGCGAACAGGCGCTCGAACTTGTCGCCCATGTCGCGTTTCCCGGCTGCGGCGTCGCGAAACTCCGCCAGGATCTCGTGGATGCTCGGCATCAAAGGTACTCCGGAGAAATGATCAAGGCACCGCCACGGACCAACTGTCCGTATCGCCCGTCTCGAAGCCATCGGCAAACAGCCAGCACTCATCGAGGAACAGGCAGGCGACCCATTCAGGGCGGTCGATGAAGGGATTCCGGTTGCCCTGGTAGGAAAAGACGACCTCGTTCCGGTGCCGTTCGACGTCGTCAACCGGGTCCTCGGCATGCCAGGCGAGGAGCACCGAGAGCATCCCCATGTAAGCGACGGAGGCATTGACGCCCCCGGACGTCTGAATCAGGGCGGGGTTGTCCGTGAGAATCAGATCCGGCTCGGGAAACCCGGTCTGGCCGTGCGTGCCGCCCTCGTAGCGGATGTCGAGGTAGAAGAGGGCCCTCGCCACGTCGCCTCGCCGTCCGCCCCAGGTCTCCCAGCTGCCCGTCGAGCCCGATCCGCTGCGCCAGTTCGAGTTCCCCGGATAGGTACCCGTTCCACCGCCCTGGCCGTTGTTGAACTCCGTGGGTCGCTCGGTACAGCCCGAGGCGCAGGCGCGGTAGGGGTTGTTCCCCCGGGAGCTGTTGTAGCTCGAATCCGACAGAAAGAGCGCATGGCAGTCCGTGTAGGGGTAGTTGCCAGCGCCGTCGTCCGGAAAGCCGTAGCTGTTCGGCCAGGTGTGCTCCCGGTTGTAGAAGTCGTTGCCGCCCCCGGCCTTGAGGTAGGAGGCGTTCTTGTAGACGTCGAGGATCGCGCCGACGTCATTCGGATCCTCGTCGGCGAGCTCCAGGACGTCCCAGGTATCCGTCGCGCTCGAAGTGTAAGGGAAGCGCTGGTGGTCCTCGATGACCGGGTGGAGCGTTGCCTTGATCTGAACGGCTGAGGAGGCATCGACGTCGTCGTAGTAGCCGGGCGGCGGCTGGGCCGCGGCCACGCTGGCCGCGAGCACGAGCAGGCCTGCCCCGAGAACCTTCGAAGGTCGCATCGGCGGTGAACTCTGGGAGCGGAGTCTATCGTCTGAAGCCGGCCGGGGGGTCTGAGCGGAGCCGACCCCGACTCGGCCGGTCCCGCATCGTGGGATAAGTTCCCTCCAGATCGACGCCCGGTGGAGCGAGGGTCCCGCTCGAGAGTTGGGCGAGGCCTGTTCCTCTTGATCGAAACGCGGAAGTCTGGAGATCGCGGTGCTCGAAAACCTCGAGATTTCGCCGGCCGAGCCAATCTCTCAGGTCGTTCTCGCCCTGCGGGGCCTCTACCGTTCCTTCGGAACCGTCCGGGCCATCCAGGGACTGGATCTCACCGTGCGCCGCGGAGAGATCTACGGCTTCCTGGGCAGGAACGGTGCCGGTAAGACGACGACCATTCGGGCATTGATGGGCATCCTTCGACCCGACGCCGGCACGATCGAGATTCTGGGTTCGAGCGTGGACCGCGTCCGACCTGAGCTGAAGAGGAACATCGGTTACGTTGCGCAGGAGCAGCACTTCTACTCTTGGATGACCTGCCGCGGCATCGGTCGGTTCGTCGGGGGCTTCTACCCCAACTGGGACGCTCTCGAGTTCGAGCGACTTCTCGACGTCTTCGAGCTCCCTCCCCGGCGGCGAATCGCCTCGCTCTCGCATGGCATGCGCGTGAAGCTCGCCCTCGCGCTCGCCACGGCTCCGCGTCCACCGTTGCTGATCCTCGACGAGCCGACATCGGGACTCGATCCGGTGGCACGCAGGGAGTTCTCCGACCTCCTCACCGTCCATGCTCGCGCGGCGAACCAAACCGTCTTTTTCTCGACGCACCTCGTGGAAGAGGTTGAAAGGCTGGGAGGTGCCCGTGACTCGTCATTCGCCATCGCATCGCTTCCTTTGGGTTGCTGCAGGCTTGGCCATGGCGATCGGCGCTGCAGGACTGGGGCTCTTCGCCTTCAGTGACCGCCCCACGTTCAGCTATTCGGAGGCGCCCTCTGACGTCGTGCTGTTCGTTCAGGCGTCCGCATCCAGTGTCGGGAGCACGACCTCGATCACGCTTTACGGCGACGGTCGGCTTGAGCTGCACCGCAAGCGGTGGCGGACCGGGGAGGACCGCCGAACGAGCCGCTACCTCGGGCCGCAGGAGATGCTGGAGCTCATGGAGAGGGTCGTGGAATATCGGCTTCCGGAGTGGGATCCGACACGCATCGCAGCCGAGCAGATGAAGCAATCGGGCGGCTTCTCCGGCTCCTTCGACGGGACGACTGTCACCGTGATGATTTCGCTCCGCGAGTATGGGCGCGGATCCTGGTCAACCACCAACCTCCGGAAGACAATCGAATACGCTAACCCCGACACCGCCGCCGACAGCTATCCCGAGATTCGCGAGTTTCAGGGGCTCACGTACCTGTGGCGGTATCTGCGAGAGGAATTGCAGCGGCCCCCAGAGGCGCAGTGATGCGGAGGACTTCGTCCTGCGCCTTGCTCGTGGGCGCCGTAATCGCGTGGGCGGTCGCAGCACCCGCTCGTGCGGGGGTCTTCGTGTTTTCCGACGACTCGAACGTGGACAACCCGTCCTTGGTAGTGCACCCCTACGGATATACCGGGACCGGGGGACTCGTCACTGTTGACGTCTGCCTGTCCGCCACGGGTCAGCAGATCGCCTCGCAGGTCCAGCAGGCCATCGACTTCATCAACACCTTCCCTCGCGGTGTCGGCAATTGCAGTGGTCGGTGCTCCACGATCGAAGATTCTCCGCCGCCCGAAACTAACTTCTTCATCGTCTGGACGATCGTCCACGAGCTCACCCACTGCACACTGGGCCTCCACCATCCCAATCGCGATCAGGACAGCCGCACCAGGACCTACCAGGGTACAGTGCGTGAACCTTTCGAGAACCCGGACGGCGTACCTGGCTCTTCTGACGACGTCGCGGAGCCACTTCCCGGCGCGCGTCTTGTTCACTGGTATCGGCTCGGACAGAACGACCCGTTCTACGATGACGCGAGTCCAATCGACAACACGACCTTTACACGGCGAATTGCGGATCTGCCCGCGGGGCACACCTGGGCAGCGAACGGAAACCGCAGCGTCGGCTCCCACCTTGACTACCCGGTTTTCTCCCATTCGCTGATGTACGGGCTTGGTGGCCCGAATACGACTTACAGTGCCTTCACTCCCGATGACGTAAACACGATTCGGTTCGCCGCATCCGGCCTCGACGAGATTGCGCAAAATGATGACGACTACGCCCTGCAGCTCCAGATCGTTCCGGATTGCTCCAGCGCCGATGTTCAGGTTCGATTCAGTTCACTGGCGGGCGGCAATGATCGTTCGCTCGGTCTATGCGACCAGGTCAAACTTGTTGGCATTCCGATCCCTGGCCAAACGTTGCGCCACTATCGCCTCGCTCCTGACGGGAGTCCCTGGCCCTACGCTGTCGTCACGGTTGACAACGGCCACGACTGGGACGTCTCGGCACTTCCTTTCCCCGACGGCTTCGAGTCGGGCGACACGTCGTTCTGGTCTTACGTCACCGAGCCGTAGCTCTCTGTCTTCGCCTCTCGTTGATACTCACTCTTGGCCGAAGCCGGGGCGGGGGTCGGCGAATTGAGCCGGTCGGGAGGCGGCTCCTTGCCAAGGAGGGCAGTTTTGGATGACTGGCCAGATTTGCGGCTTTTCGCTTGGACCTTCATCGAGAGACCGCAGACACGACAGCAGATCCGCATCGGGCCAGAAGGCCCAACGCTCCGCCGAAATGTACGACGTTTCCGTCGCTACCTCGAACTGGATCCCGGCTCGATCACCCGTCCGGCAACCCAGAGGTCGCCGCCGAGAGAGATCAGTCTCTAGCCCGCCAGGTTCAAGTCATTGGTGGTCGATCAGCGGACTTCTTTGCGGAGATCGTCTCGACAGGACTAGAACTACCGGAACCACTCGACTTCCCGCACGGGACTCAACTGATACCTCATCGCTGAGCTCCTTCGGATCCGGGCGCCGGCTGCTGATCGGCTGGCACCTTTACGGTGGCTCGAGGTGCGACCCAACCTCCGGCGGCCACTTCGGGGCGCTGAGCGCGATAGAGTGAACCCGTCGTGGGCAAGCTGCTGATCGACTCAAACCCGCACCTGCGCACCCTCGCGGATCGAAAGCAGCAGGTCTTCCAGACGGTCTCGACCTCCTCGGCCATCGAGGGCGTCCGGCCCGGCGCCCGGAAGTCGGCGAAGACCGCCGAGAAGGCAGTCCGGGTCACCGACGAGAAGCGCTCCACTGGTGCTGCACCGCCTGCTCGATCACCGAAGCGAAAAGTTCGCTGAGCGGCTCGTAGTCCGCGGATCCAGGAGCTTGATCGGCGGCTTGGAATGGACCCTGTCCCAGGCGGCC
>JAIOJQ010000014.1 GCA_019911865.1 Thermoanaerobaculia bacterium | reverse complement strand
GTATTTGAGGTCGTCGTCGGTCCAGCGCAGGCCGGCGCCGAGGAAGGGGGAGTCGCGGTCTTCGACCAGCAGGTCGTCCCAGCCGCCGGTGACGTAGACGTTCTTCAGCGGGTGCCACTTCGCGGTCAGCCGCAGGTGGGGATCGAGGTCGAGCTCGCGCGCGAAGTCGTAGGCGGTGGCCGACAGCCAGACCTTGTCGGGTACCAGGGCGTAGTCGATCTCGGCGCCGCCGCTGTTCTCGATCAGGCCGGCCCAGAAGCGGCCGCGCCGGTCGGCGAACGGGAAGCCGACGAGCGCCGAGTACTCGTAGCGCCGGGTCTCGCGGCGCAGCCGCTCGATCGTCGTCACCTCGGTGGTGCCGTCCGGCCGGGTGACGGTGAGGGTATCCGTGCGGTCGGTCAGCCGCCCCGCCGGATCGCTCACCAGGTCGACGCGGTAGAAGCGCGAGCTCTCGGCGCCGCGCGGCAGCACGTCGAGGCGCACCGTGCTGCGCGCCTCCTCGGACTCCGACAGCCAGGCGCTCTCCATGGCGACGTCGAGGCGCAGATTCTGCACCCGGCCCAGCGTGTCGCCGAGCGCCGTCACCCCCTTCTCGACGCTGCCGAGCGCCGCCATCAGCTCGTCGTGCGCCTCGTCGCTGTTGACCAGCTTGCCGATCGTCCCCTCGCCCGCGGCGATCTTGGTGGTGATCTCGTTGAGGTTGTCGACCGAGGTCTGGATGCTCTCGGTGACATCGCTGATGTTCGCCATCGACTCGCGCAGGTCGCCGCGGTTCTCGGCGATCACCCCGTCGACCTGGCCGAGCACCTGCTCGATGCGGCTGGTCAGGCGCGGCAGCTCCTCGGCCAGCGTGGCGCTGAAGCGCTCGAAGTTGCGCACCGTGCCGCCGACGCTGGCACGGTTCTCGACGATCAGCGCCCGCAGCTCGTCCGAGGTGGCGCGGATGCTGTCGACCAGGGGGCCGAAGCCGCCCCCGGCGCCCCCCTCGCCATCGGAGAGAAAGCCCTCGATCGAATCGCCGATCTTCTCCAGCTTCGCCATCGCCTGGTCGAAACTGACCGGCGTGCGCCCCGGCAGCAGCGCCCCCTCGGCGAGCGGCGGCGCGCCCGCCGCTCCCGGCGAGAGCTCGACGAACTTGTCGCCCAGCAGGCCCTGGTTGGCGATCGTCGCCTCGGCGCCTTCGGTAAGCACGAGGCCGGCGTCGAGCAGCAGCGTCACCCGCGCCCGCCGGCCGTCCGCGTCGAGCCGCACGCCGTCGACCCGGCCGACGCGCACGCCGGCTACCCGCACCGCCGCCTTGTCGTCGAGTCCGACCACCGAATCGAAGACGGCGTCCACGCGCCGGCCCGGCTCGGCGAACGGCGACCAGTCCTCGATGCGCAGGATCAGCCACCCGAGCAGCACCAGCGCCACGGTCATGAAGATTCCGACTTTCACCGTCTGCGACATCGCCAGGCCTCCGGCCCTTCAGGTCTCGGTCAGCGGACCGCTGGGGAGTCCGCGAATGAACTGTTGCACACGCGCGTCGCCGCTGTTGCGGAACTCCTCCGGCGGCGCGCAGGCGAGGATGCGCCCGCGGTAGAGCATGGCGATCCGGTCGCCGATCTTCCAGGCGCTGGCGAGATCGTGGGTGATCGTCACCGCCGTGGACTCGAGCTTCTGCTGCAGCTCGAGGATCAGTTCGTCGATCACCGCCTTGATCACCGGATCGAGGCCGGTGGTCGGCTCGTCGAAGAGCAGGATCTGCGGCTCGAGCGCGATGGCGCGCGCGAACCCCACCCTGCGCCGCATGCCACCCGACAGCTGCGCCGGCATCTTCGACTCGGCCCCCTCGAGGTGGACCATCTCGAGGCAGGCCGCCACCCGCTCGGCGATGCGCTCCTTCGGCCACTTGGCGCGTTGCAGGGGGAAGGCGACGTTCTCGCGCACCGTCATCGAATCGAACAGCGCCCCCTCCTGGAACGACATCCCGAAGCGGCGCCGGAAGGAGGTGAGGTCCGGGCCGCGCAGGCCGCCGAGCTCGACGCCGTCCACCTCGACCGTGCCGGAGTCGGGCCGCAGCAGGCCGACCATGTGCTTGAGCAGCACGCTCTTGCCCGACCCGGAACCGCCGAGGATGACCAGTGACTCCCCCGCCAGCACGTCGAGATCGAGCCCGTCGAGGACGACCTTCGCGTCGAAGGCCTTGCGCACCTCGCGCAGACGGATCTTGACCGGAGCGGCGGGAGCGGTCATCAGTAGAGGATCTTGGTGAGGAAGAAGTCGGAGATCAGGATGGCGATCGAGGCGAGCACCACGGCGCGGGTGGTCGCCTGCCCCACCCCCTCGGCGCCGCCGCGCGTGAAGTATCCCTTCTGGCAGCCCACGACCGAGACGATCAGCCCGAAGACCGCCGCCTTGATCAGGCCGGAGGTCACGTCCTCGACGTCCATGAAGCGGAAGGTGTTCTCCATGTAGGTCACCGGGTTGGCCCCGAAGTAGAGGACCGAAATGACGTAGCCGCCGGCGATCCCCACCGCGTCGGCGACGACGATGAGCAGCGGCAGCATGAAGACCGTCGCCCAGACCCGCGGCACCATCAGGTAGTGAACCGGGTCGGTGGCCAGCACCTCCAGGGCGTCGATCTGCTCGGTCACCCGCATCGTGCCGAGCTCGGCACCCATCGCCGAACCGCAGCGGCCGGCGATCAGCAGCGAGGAGATGACCGGCGCCAGCTCGCGTACCATCGACAGCGCCACCAGGGTGCCGACGAACCCCTCGGCGTTGACCCGTTTGAGGGTCGAAAACGTCTGCAGCGCCATCACCATGCCGGTGAACAGGGCGGTGAGCAGGACGACCGGCAGCGAGTCGACCCCTACACGCACCATCTGGCGCACCAGTTGGCGCAGGTCGTAGGGCGGACGTGGCGTCCACAGCAGCACGCGGCCGAGGATCTCGAAGAACCGCCCGACCTCGGTCAGGAACGCGTGCACCGGCTGCGGCAGCCTGGTCATCGCGGCGCCGCTCCCGCCACCGTCGCGGTGCCCGCTGCCGCCGGCCTCCCCTCGACGGCCCGCCGCGGCAGGCGCAGGCCGAAGTGACAGAGCACCTCGTAGACCAGCGTGCCCGCGCGGCCGGCGATTTCGCGCGCGGCGATCTCCTCGCCGCCGTCGCGGCCGAGCAGCGTCACGCTGTCGCCGACCTCTCCACCCGCCGGTCCGAGGTCGAAGAGCATCAGGTCCATGCTGACCGCGCCGGCGTGCCGGATCCGCCGTCCGCCGAGCAGGGCCTCGGCAGACTCGCCGGCGCGCCAGGGGTAGCCGTCGGCGTAGCCGACCGGGACCACCCCCACCCTCGTCGGCCGGGTAGCCGTCCATCGGCCGCCGTAGCCGGCGCGCGTCCCGACCTCGACGTCGCGCACCTGTACCAGCTCGGCGCGCAGCGACATCACCGGTTCGAGGTCGGCGGCGACCCCTTCGGGGGCGATGCCGTAGAGCGCCAGGCCGCAGCGGACGAGGTCGAAGCGGGTCTCGGGTAGTTGCAGAGCGCCGGCGCTGTTGGCCAGGTGGAGCGCGCAGCCGGAATCCCGCGGCAGCCTCTCGACGAGCTCCCGGAAGGCCGCCAGTTGCCGGTCGTTTGCCGGGCTCGCCGGCTCCTCGGCCTCGGCCAGGTGCGACATCAGCCCGGCGAGCGCCAGGCCCGGCGAGCGGCGGAGCCGATCCACCAGCCCGGCGGCCGCGTCCGGCGGCAGGCCGAGGCGGGTCATGCCGGTATCGAACTTGAGATGCACCGGAATCCGGCGTCCCGCCCGGGTGCCCGCCGCTTCGATCCGCTCCAGCTGGTCCGCTCCCGAAATGGCCGGCGTCAGCTCGAACTCGACCAGCGCCTCCTCGGCGCCGCGCGGAGTCGGCGACAGGACGAGGATCGCCTCGCGGACCCCCGCCCGTCGCAGCTCGATCCCCTCCTCGACCAGCGCCACGGCGACGCCCGCCGCGCCGAGCGGCGCCAGGCGCCGCGCCACCGCCACCGCGCCGTGCCCGTAGGCGTCGGCCTTGACCACCGGCAGCACGCGCGCCGGCGCGACGCGCGCCTCGAGGCGGCGAAAATTGCGCTCGAGCGCCGCCAGATCGATTTCGACCCGGGCGCGCCGGGGTTCGACCGCGTGCGACGCTTCAGGCAAACGGCGCCTCGTGGTGCCCCGGGGCGGCACGCGACAGGAAGCGCGACTGCTCGCCGAAGAAGACGAGCGGCACCGAGCCGGTCTCGCCGTTGCGGTTCTTGGCGATGATCAGCTCGGCCTCGCGCGGATCGGCGGCATCGTTGTAGACGATGTCCCGGTAGACGAAGAGCACCATGTCGGCGTCCTGCTCGATGGCGCCCGACTCGCGCAGGTCGGCCAGCTGCGGCCGGTGGTCGCCGCCGCGCCGCTCGGGCTGCCGCGACAGCTGGGAGAGCAGGACGACCGGGATGTCGAGCTCCTTGGCCAGCTGCTTGAACGACCGCGTGATCGCCGAGATCTCGAGGTTGCGGTTCTCGTAGCGGCCGCCGGCCTGCATCAGCTGCAGGTAATCCACCACCAGGAGGGTCAGGTTCTTCTCGGCCTTCAGGCGGCGCGCCTTCGAGGCGATCTCGAGGATGGTCGGCGAGGCCGAGTCGTCGATGAACAGCGGCGACCGGCTGATCTTCTTCATGGTGTCCATCAGGTTGATCGCTTCGGACTGCGAATAGAGCCCGGAGCGCAGCTTGTTGAAGCGGACCTCGGACTCGGCGGCGAGGATGCGCAGGGCGAGCTCCTGCTGGCCCATCTCGAGCGAGAAGACGCCGACCGTCTTCTGCTCGCGGATCGCCACGTGCTGGGCGACGTTCATCGCGAACGTCGTCTTGCCCATGCCCGGACGCCCGGCGACGATGATCAGCGCCCCGCGCCCGAGGCCGTGGCTCTTCGCGTCGAGGTCGAGGTAGCCGGAGGAGACGCCGGTCAGGCCCTTGCCCGGACTGTCCTCGAGCATCTCGAGCGTCTCCTCGAGAATGCGCGAGAGCGGCACGAAGCCGCGCCGGATGGCCTCCTCGCCGAGGGCCAGCACTGCCTGCTCGGCCCGGCCCAGCGCCGCCGCGGCGTCGAGGCCGCCATCGAGGCAGTCCCGGGTCACCTCGCGGCAGACGTCGATCAGACGCCGGCGCACCGAGCGCTCCTTGACGATCTCGACGTAGACGTCGAAGCGGCCGATCTCCGGCAGGTCGAGCTCGAGTCCCGAGAGGTAGGCGAGACCGCCCACCGACTCGAGCTGCGCACGCTGCTCGAGGCGGGCCTGCAAGGTCCGCAGGTCGATTGCCGAACCTTCGTCCTGCAGCTCGATCATCGCCGCGAAGATGGCGCGGTGGCGCTCGCCGAAGAAGTCCTCGGGGCGCAACCGGCCGGTAACGGCGGCGAGCAGCCGCGGATCGAGCAGCACGGCGGCGAGCACTGCCCGTTCGGATTCCTCGCTCTGCGGAATCCCCTTGCTCGGCGTCAGGACGTCCAGCACGGATGCATCTTAGTGCTTCGGACCCCTCTCGCGCTCCCCCCCGGAGCGCTCGCGGCGCGGCCGGGCTGGAGCTTGCTATTGTCTGCTCGTCGCGGCGATGAAGCTCTCTCGACTCAAATGGATAGCCCTCGGCGGAGTGGCAACGTACGTGGTGGCGCTCGACACCATTCGGGGCCGGCTGCTCCCCCACTTCGACAGCCCCGAGACGCGCCTGTTGATGAACGCCGTTGCGGCCCTGGGCGGCGTCTTCCTGCTCGCCCTGGCGTTTCATTTCGTCGAGCTGCTACACCGGCGGGTCGAGGCGCGCAACGCCGAACTGCTGGCTCTCCACCACGCGGCGCTCGAGATCTCCGGCGAGCTCGACCTGGAGACGATCCTGCAGAAAGTGGTCGACCGTGCCCGGGAGCTGGTCAGCACCCGCTACGGCGCCCTGGCGGTCTACGACACGGAGGGGCGCATCCTCGCCTTTCTCACCAGCGGCCTCGACACCGAGGCGCGCGCGAGGATCGGTGCTCCGCCGGTCGGTCGCGGCCTGCTGGGCGTCGAAATGCCCGCCGGCACGGCCCTCCGGGTGGACGAGATCGCCCGCGACCCGCGTTCGGTCGGCTTTCCGGCCCACCACCCGGCGATGACCTCGCTGCTCGCCGTGCCGATTACCTGCCGGGCCCCCTTCCGCGGCAACCTCTACCTTTCCGACAAGCTCGACGGATCGCCCTTCGGCGACGAAGACGAACGGACCCTGGACCGCTTCGCCACCCAGACGGCGCTGGCGGTCGAGGCGGCCCACCTGCACCACCAGATGCGTGACTTCGCCGTCGCTGAGGAGCGCCTGCGCCTCGCCCACGAGATGCACGACGGCCAGGCCCAGGTCCTCGCCTCGGTCAACGCCACCGCCCAGGCGGTCCGCGAGTTCCTGCGCACCGGCCGCATCGCCGAGGCCTCGGCCCAGCTCGACCGGCTGGCGGCGGCCAGCCGCGAGCTCTACGCGGAGGTTCGGGAAGGGATCCTCGCCCTGCGCGCCGCCGGCGGCGCCGGTGAAAGCGGCCGCGAGCTGCACGAGATCCTTTCCGAATACGTCGCACAGTGGCAGGATCAGGCGAACATCGACGCCCGGGTCGACCTGCGTTCCAGGTTCCGGCTGTCGGCGGGCAACGAGCTGCAGGTGCTGCGGATCGCCCAGGAGGCCCTGGCGAACGTGCGCAAGCACTCCGGAGCCCGGAGCGTGCGGGTCGAGCTGACGACCGAGGAGGGCGAGCACCGGCTGGTGATCGCCGACGACGGCCACGGCTTCGACCCGGCCAGCCCGAAGCGAACCGAGACCCCCCGCTTCGGCCTGGCGACGATGCGCGAGCGGGCCGAGGCCGTGGGTGGCCGGCTCGAAGTGGAGAGTTCCGCCGGAGCGGGGACTCGTGTGATGCTTCGCCTGCCGGTCCGGCGCACGGACATGCTGACGAGCGAGGAGGTTGGATTCGATGAAACTGGTGATCGCTGACGACCACGCCCTCTTTCGCGAGAGCCTGAAGGCCCTGCTGGAGGCCCGCGGCTACACGGTTCTCGCCGAGGCGAAGAATGGCCGCGAGGCGGTCGCGCTGGCCCATCGGCACAAGCCGGACGTGCTGCTCATGGACCTCGCCATGCCCGAAGTCGACGGTCTCTCCGCGACCCGCCTGATCGCCGCCGACATCCCCGAGGTCAAGGTGGTCATCCTGACCGCTTCGGACGACGACCAGAGCCTCTTCGAGGCGGTCAAGTCCGGCGCCCAGGGCTACCTGCTCAAGAACCTCGACGCCGGGGATTTCTTCGAACAGCTGGATCGCGTCGCCCGCGGCGAGCCCGCGCTCACGCCGGCCCTGGCGCGCAAGCTGATGCGCGAGTTCGCCAAGCCGGCGCCCAGCCGGACCGAGGACCCCGACGCGCTCACCGAGCGCGAGCTCGACGTCCTGCGCTGCCTGGTCGACGGAGTGACGTCGAACCGCAAGCTCGCCGACCGCCTGGGCGTTTCGGAAAACACCGTCAAGTTCCACGTCCGCAACATCCTCGACAAGCTCCACCTGCACAACCGCGCCCAGGTCGTGGCCTTTGCGCTGCGCCACCGCATCGTCCCCTCGGAGGAGGGTTGAGCCCGGAAGAGGGTCCGGTCGAGCGCCTGGTGGTCGAGATCGAGGACGGAGTCCGCATCGCGACCCGCATCGGCGCCCATCGCATCGTCACCGACCAGCCGCTGGCCGGCGGCGGCGGCGACACCGCTCCCGCCCCGTTCGACCTCTTCCTCGCCTCGCTCGCCACCTGCGCCGGCCTCTACGCGGCGCGCTTCTGCGACGCCCGGCAGATCCCGCGTGAAGGCCTGGGGGTCGAACTCGAAGTGCGGCGCGACCCCGAAGTGCGCGGCCGCGTCGCCGCCCTCACCCTGCTGCTGCGCCTGCCCGAGGGCTTCCCGGCCCGGTACCACGAAGCGATCACCCGCGCCGTCGACCAGTGCGCGGTCAAGCGCCACCTCGTGACGCCCCCCGAGCTCCACACCCGCCTCCTCTGACCCCGGAAAGAATTCAGTCAGAGGCAATTTCCTAGAAAATTCAGTCAGAGGCAATTTCCTGCCATCGGGCCGAGGCTCGGCCCCCGGACGAAGCGGCAGGAAATTGCCTCTGACTGAATTTTTCCGGGGTGGTGCCGGAGGCTGGACTCGAACCAGCATGACCCGTGAGAGTCGGGGGATTTTAAGTCCCCTGCGGCTGCCATTTCGCCACTCCGGCTAAGCCTGTTTCCGCTCAGAACCTTGCGGCCGTTCCGGCCCTAAAGTCCTGTCCTAACAGTGTGTTACAGCCGCACCTCCGGGCCTCGTTGACTGTCGCCGAGTTTCGTGTACTCTTGCAGTCAATTACAGCGCGGTTACAGCGCCGGCGCGGGTGCGTCGAACTCCCCTGCTCGCCCGGCTCGCTGTAACCGCTGTAACGGGGGTGCTGCATGGGATCGATCGTGACACGAACGACGGCTAGCGGCGAGGTCCGCTATCAGGCGCACGTCCGCCGCAAGGGGCACCCGGCCCGGGTGGCGAGCTTCAACTCCCGGACGCGGGCGAAGGCGTGGATTCAGCGCACGGAGGCGGCGATTCAGGAGGGCCGGCTCCTGCCCCAGCGGGAGGCGCAGCGGACGAGCCTCGGGGATATCGTCGACCGCTACGAGGCCGACGAGAGCTACCTCAATCTGTCGGCCGGCGAGCAGCGCAAGCGATCCGACCAACTCGCGGCGTGGGTCGACGTGCTGGGCGACGTTCCGCTCGCCGACCTGACGCCGAACCGAATCGACGAGGCGCGCGCCCGGCTGCGGGAGGGACGCTCCCCGACCACGGTGAACCGCTACCTGAGCGCGCTCTCCGTGGTCCTGAGCTTCGCCGTCGGCAAAGGGCTGCTACCGGCCAACCCGGCCCGGGGCGGCCGGCACGGCGCCCTGCGTCGCGCCAAGGAGAAGCGCCGCGAGCGCGTGCTCACTCCTGAGGAGCGCGGCCGGCTGCTCGCCGCCTGCAGCGAGGCCGACGCGCGGCTCCACGCGCTCGTCGTGCTCGCACTCACGACCGGCGGCCGGCAGGGCGAGCTGCTCGGCCTGCGGTGGAGCGAGGT
>JAIOJQ010000195.1 GCA_019911865.1 Thermoanaerobaculia bacterium | reverse complement strand
TCGCAAGACCCGCCCCGCCGCGCCCGGCGGGGCGGGTCTTGCGATAGGCGTCGCCGATCCAGCGGGCCGCCTCGGCGGGGTCGTCGAAGATGCGGAAGAGGCGCAAGTCCTCCGGGCCGATCGTGCCCTCGCCGATCATCGTCTCCTTCATCCAGTCCAGGAGGCCGCCCCAGAAGACCGAGTCCAGGAGCGCGATCGGCACCGGCGCGAGCTTCTCGGTCTGGATGAGCGTCAGGGTCTCGAAGCACTCGTCCATCGTGCCGAAGCCGCCGGGCAGGACGACGAAGCCGTACGAGTACTTGATCAGCATCACCTTGCGGACGAAGAAGTAACGGAACTCGAGGAACTGGTCGAGATAGGGGTTGGGCTGCTGCTCGAAGGGGAGCTCGATGTTGCAGCCGATCGAGCGCCCCCCGGCCTCGCGCGCGCCGCGGTTGGCCCCTTCCATCACGCCCGGGCCGCCGCCGGTCATCACGGTGAAGCCTTCTTCGGCGATGCGCCCCCCCATCTCGCGCGCCAGCTCGTACCACCGATGTCCGGCCGGGAAGCGAGCCGAGCCGAAGACCGTCACGCAGGGCCCGGCGAAGTGCAGGGTGCGGAAGCCGCGCAGGAACTCGAAGAGGATCCGGTTGAGCCGGCGCAGCTCGGTGAGCCGCCAGGCCGGCCCCTCCAGCAGGGCGCGATCCCCGTTGGGGCCCTTGCGCCGGCGCGCTTCGTCGCTCATCGCGCGGCAGTGTACCAACGGCGGCCGGCGCCCGGAACGGCGCGCGGCGCGCTAGGCTCCGCCTCCGATTCCGGGAGGAGTGCGATGGGCGAAGCCGGCATGGGCGCGGAGAGGTTCGAACTCGACGAGGCGACGCATTCGCTGGCGACGCGGCTGGCCTATCTCCCCCCCGAAGAGGCGGCGGCCGAGATCGCCGAAGCGAGCGACGAGCGCTCGGCCGGCGCCCTCACCCTGGTCACCCCGGCGACGGCGCTCGAGATCCTCTGGGAGCTCGAGCCGGAGCACCGTGCCCGCCTCGCCGCGGCCGCCCCCGGCGGGCGGGTCGACGGCTGGGTCGTCGAGTCGGCCTGGGAAGAGGGGACGATCGGCCGGCTGATGGAGCGCCCGCTCGCCGTCTTCCGGCCCGAGACGACGGTCGGCGAGGCGACCGAGCGGCTGCGCGAGCTGACCCGGCGCGCCCACATCGTCTACGGCTTCGTCACCGACGCGGACGGCCGGCTGCGCGGCGTCTTCGCCTTCCGCGAGCTGCTCTTCGCCACCCTCGAACAGCGCCTCGCCGAGATCATGGTGAGCGAGCCGTTCGCCCTGCGCCCGGAGCTGACCGTCCTCGAGGCGGCGCGCGACGTCGTCACCCTGCACGTGCCCGCCTACCCGGTGTGCGACGCCGCGGGCCGCCTGGTCGGCATGGTGCGCGGGCGGACGCTGTTCGAGCAGGAGGCGATCGAGATCAGCGCCCAGGCCGGCGCCCTGGTCGGTGTCGACCGCGAGGAGCGCCTCGCCACCCGCTGGCCGCGCAGCCTCAAGTTCCGCCACCCCTGGCTGCAGCTCAACCTCTTCACCGCCTTCGTCGCCGGCGGCGTGGTGGCGCTCTTCCAGGAGACGGTCGACCGGCTGGTGGTGCTGGCGATGTTCCTGCCGGTGCTCGCCGGCCAGTCGGGCAACACCGGCTGCCAGGCGCTCGCCGTCACCCTGCGCGGCCTGACCCTCGGCGAGCTCGAGGACGGCCGCCACCGGCGGCTGTTCGTCAAGGAGGCCTGGCTGGGGCTGCTCAACGGCGCCCTCGTCGGCCTGGTCGCCGCCGCGGGCATGTTCGTGGTCGCCACCTCGCAGGGCCGCCCGGACGCCCTGCGGCTGGGGCTCGTCGTCTGGCTGGCGATGGTCGGCAGCTGCACGGTGAGTGGCGTCTCCGGCGCCCTGGTGCCGCTGACGCTCAAGAAGCTGGGCGCCGATCCGGCCACCGCCTCGAGCATCTTCCTCACCACGGCGACCGACGTCGTCAGCATGGGACTGCTGCTCGGCCTGGCGACGCTGATCGTCCGCTGAGCGGCGCGGCGCGCTAGATTCGGCGCTGCATGCCGACCGCCGAACCGCTCGCGACCGCCTGGTCCCTGTTCACCATCGGCCTGCTGGTGGCCGTCGGCGCGCTGTCGAGCCGCCTGTCGCGCCGCTTCGGCCTGCCCTTCTACCTGATCTTCCTCGCCGTCGGCATGCTGGCCGGGGCGAACGGTCCCGGCGGCATCGAGTTCGACGACTTCGGCGCCAGTTTCCGCCTCGGCACTCTCGCCCTGGTGATGATCCTCTTCGACGGCGGCCTCAACACGTCGCCCGCCGCGGTGCGCCGGGTCGCCCTGCCGGCCGGCCTGCTGGCCACCGTCGGGGTGCTGCTGGTCGCCGGCCTCACCGCGGCGATGGCGCACTTTTTCGGGCTCGCCTGGCCGCAGGCGGTGCTGGTCGGCGCGATCGTCTCGTCGACCGACGCCGCCGCCGTCTTCTCGCAGCTGCGCGGCGCCCGCCTCAGCCTGAGCCACCGGGTGGCGTCGACGATCGAGGTCGAGTCCGGGCTCAACGACCCGATGGCGGTGCTGCTCACCTTCGCGGTGACTCACTGGCTGGCCGGCGAGGCGACCTCGGTCGCGGCGCTGATCGGCGACATCGTCTGGCAGTTCGCCGTCGGCGGCGTCCTCGGCGTCGCGGTCGGCGGCGTCGCGGCGCGCGTCCTGCGGCGCTTCCGCTCGAGCGTCGCCGGCCTCTACCCGGTGCTCACGCTGGCGACGGCGTTGATCGCCTTCGGCCTGCCGACGGTGCTCGGCGGCAGCGGCTTCCTCGCCGTCTACCTCGCCGGCATGACGCTCGGTGCCGAGCGGCTGCCCTACCGCAGCGGGCTGGTGCGCTTCCACGACGCCACCGCCTGGCTCTCCCAGGTCGGCATGTTCCTGCTGCTCGGCCTGCTGATCACCCCGGCCGAGGCGCTGCCGGCGCTCGGCTGGGGCGTCGGCGTCGCGCTGCTGCTCACCTTCGTCGCGCGGCCGCTCGCCGCCGCCCTCTGCCTGGCGCCGTTCGGCTACCGGTGGCGGGAGGTCCTGTTCATCGGCTGGGCGGGGCTGCGCGGCTCGGTGCCGATCGTGCTGGCGATCTACCCGGTGCTCGCCGGGGTCGATGCCGACCGCCAGGTATTCGCCGGAGTGTTTTTCATCGTCCTCGTCTCGGCGGTGCTGCCCGGCGCGACGCTCGGCAGGGCGGCGCGCGCCGCGCGCCTCGACGAGGC
>JAIOJQ010000194.1 GCA_019911865.1 Thermoanaerobaculia bacterium | reverse complement strand
GCCCCCGCCGGCGCCGTGCGCCGGCGGGTGCGGTCGAGCGCTGGTTCGGCCGCCCGGGGGAGGCCTGGTGAGCGGCCGGCCGCGCATCGCGCTGATCGGCAGCCGCGGCATACCGGGTCGCTACGGCGGCTACGAGACGATGTTCGACGAGCTGGCGCCGCGCCTGGTGGCGCGCGGCTTCGACGTCACCGTCTACTGTCGCCGCCACAACGACCCGCGCCGCCGGCCGCGCCGGCGCGGCGCGCGCCTCGTTCACCTGCCGACGGTGCGGACGAAGCACCTCGAGACTCCGGTGCACACGCTGCTCTCCTGCCTGCACGCCGCCGGTGAGCGCTTCGACGCCGCCCTGGTGGTCAACGGCGCCAACGCGCTCTTCCTGCCGATCCTCGCCGCCGCCGGCGTGCCGACGGCGCTCAACGTCGACGGCATCGAGAAGCGGCGCGCCAAGTGGGGTCCCTTCGGACGCGGGGTCTACGCCCTCTCCGAGCGCCTCGCGACCTTCCTGCCCGACCGGCTGGTAACCGATGCGCAGGTCATCCGCCGCCACTATCGCGAGCGCTACGGCGCCGAGTCGGTGGCGATCGCCTACGGAGTCGATCCGCGGCCGTTGCGCCAGACCGGCCTGCTGACGCGACTCGGCGTCGAGTCGAGGCGCTTCTTCCTCTACGTCTCGCGCTTCGAACCGGAGAACAACCCCCATCGCGTCGCCGCCGCCTTCCGGCGGGTCGCGGGCGACGAGCCGCTGCTCATGGTCGGCGGCGCGCCCTACGCCAGCGAGTTCATCGAATCGTTCACCCGCGGCGCCGATCCGCGCATCCGCTTTCCCGGCCCCATCTACGGCCGCGGCTACCGACAGCTCCTGTCGCACGCCCTCGCCTACGTTCACGCCACCGAGGTCGGTGGTACGCATCCGGCACTGGTCGAGGCGATGGGCTACGGCAACTGCGTCGTGGTGCACGATTCGCCGGAGAACCGGGAGACCGCCGGCGACGTGGCGCTCTACTTCGACGCTGCCGAGCCGGAGAGCCTGCGGGCGGCGCTCGAAGTCGTCCGCACCCGGCCCGGAGAGGTCGAGCAGCGACGCGCCGCGGCTGCCGAGCGGGCGCGGCGGCTCTACTCCTGGGAGCGGGTGGCCGACGCCTACGCGGCGCTGCTCGCCGACCTCGGCCGGCGCTGAGAAGGGTTCCACGCCCCTGACATCGCCAGTCGGGTAAACTCGGCGCAACCCCGGCCTTCGACCGGCTCCCGAACGGCGACCCAGCGAACCCGACCGCATGCTCAAGCAGCAGGCCCGACTGATCGCCCTCTTCGTGTTCGGGGTGGATCTCGCGCTGGTGGCGTTCGCCTTCTTCGCCGCCCACGCCCTGCGCAGCCGGGGACTCGAAATTCTCGGCCTCGGCCGGGACGCCCCGGCGCTCTATCCGCTCGAGCGCTACCTGCCTCTCCTGCCGGTGGCCCTCGTCCTCTGGGGGCTGCTGCTCTGGCGATCGGGTCGCTACCGCTCGCATCGCCGGATTCCGCTGTTCGAAGAGGCGACCGAGGTGGTCAAGGTTTCGATCACCGCGACCGTTCTCTTCGCCCTGGCGGTCTGGGCGTTGCGCTTCGACGAGCAGCTTCTCGGCTCGGATCGCATCAGCCGCGGTTGGATTCTCCTCTTCTCGGGCCTCGCGGCGCTGCTGCTGATGGCCGAGAAGCTGCTGCTGCGGCTGACCGCGCGACGGGCCCGGGCGAGCGGCATGAACTACCGCACCATCCTGGTGGTCGGCACCGGCCGCACCGCGGCGGCGCTCGCCGGGGTGCTGCGCGAGCGTCGCTGGTGGGGGTACCGGATCCTCGGTTTCGTCGAGGTCGACGACCTGGTCGAGCCCGCTGCGGATGCCCACCGGGTGCAGCCGATTCTCGGGCGCGAGAGCGACCTGCCACGGGTGCTCGCCGGACAGGTGGTCGACGAGGTGGTGTTCGCCATCGCGCCGCGCGACCTGGCGCGCTTCGAGGACACCGTGCTTGCCCTGCAGGATCAGGGGATCCTCGTCCGGCTGGCGCTCGACATTCTCCCCCACGCCCAGACGCGGGTCGGGCTCGAGGAGATCGACGGCGTACCGCTGGTGACCCTGGCGACGGCCCCCACGGGTCCGTTCCAGCTCGCCATCAAGCGGGGCATCGACCTGGTCGGCGCCGCGGCCCTGCTGATCGCGACCGGACCGCTGCTGGCCGGCATCGCCCTGGCGCTGCGCTTCGGTGACGGCGGTCCGGTGCTCTTCCGGCAGCGGCGCTGCGGGCGCAGCGGTCGGATCTTCACGCTCTACAAGTTCCGCACCATGGTGGAAGGGGCCGAGGAACGACTCGAGGAGGTCGCTCACCTCAACGAGATGAACGGCCCGGTTTTCAAGTCGCGGCGGGACCCGCGGATCACGCAGATCGGCCGCTGGTTGCGGCGCTTCAGTCTCGACGAGCTGCCGCAGCTGTGGAACGTCCTCGCCGGCGACATGAGCCTGGTCGGACCGCGGCCGCCGATCCCGGAAGAGGTCGTGCGCTACGAGCGCTGGCAGCGCCGGCGGCTGGCGATGAAGCCGGGCCTCACCTGCCTCTGGCAGATCCGCGGTCGCAACGAGGTCGACTTCGAGGAGTGGATGCGGCTCGATCTCGAGTACATCGACACCTGGAGTCCCTGGCTCGACTTCAAGATCCTCTTCAAGACGTTGCCGGTCGTACTCTCCGGCCGCGGCGCCTCCTGAACCTCGCCGCGGCTCAGGCCGAGGGACGCGACGAGATCGCGACGATCAGGTCGCGCACCAGCTGACGCAATTCCGAGGCGTACTCGGCCAGGTCGCGGACCTTTTCCTCGATCTGCTCGGTGGTGGCGCGCGCCGGACCGCCGCGGGCGCGCATGCGGTGTCCGAGCCGGTCATCGAGCACTTCCAGCCGTTCGTAGACGTCCTTGAGTCGTTGCGGATCCATGGGTCACTCCCGGGGCAGTTGCATCACGAACTGGGTGAGCATTTCGAGGTCACCCTGCGGCAGCTTGTGGCCGAAGCCGGGCATGGCGGCATAGCCGCGGGCGATGCGCTGAAAGACCAGGCCCCGGTCGTTGCGCCGGATCATCTCGGAGCGCCGCAGGTCGACGCCCGGATCGAGGCCGCGTCGCGCCCGCACGCCGCTGCCGTCCGCGGCGTGGCAGCCGGCGCACAGCTCCTGCCAGAGGTCGGCGACCGGGCGCCCGGAAGTCGGCGGGCCGCAGGCGGACAGGACGAGCGCGCCGGCGGCGAGCAGCAGGCCGGCGCGCCGCGGCGGTCTCACCCGCGCTCTCCGCGCAGCTCGTAAAGGTAGTCGATCAGCAGCCGCATCTCCTCGGAGGTCAGCTTCTCGTTGGCCGGCATCTTGGCGAAGATCCCTTCGCGCACGACGTTCTCGATCGAGCCGCGGTCGCCGCCGGTCCTCCAGTTGTTGTCGCGCAGATCGGCATAGTGCTCGCCCATGTAGCGCGGCGTGTTGCCGCTGGCGTCGATGCCGTGGCAGTCGGCGCAGTGGCGGCGCCAGAGCCTCTCGCCCGGCGTGCGGGCGAGAAGCTCGTCGCAGCCGGCGAGGGCGAGGAGGGCCGGCGCCAGGGCGAGAGCCGGGAGCAGTTGACGGAAGCGCATCGGCGAATCCTCCGGGTCAGGTGGCGGGGCGTCGGTGGACGAGCATTGCAGTGGCCTGATCGCGCGGCCGGATCACCATCTCGTCGATCCCTACGTGCGAGGGCCGCGTCGCCACCCAGGCGATCGCCTCGGCGACGTCGGCCGCGACCAGCGGCTGCATCCCCTCGTAGACCTTCGCGGCGCGCACCTTGTCCCCGTCGTGGCGGACCAGCGAGAACTCGGTCTCGGCCAGGCCGGGGGCGATCTCGGTCACCCGCACCGGCTGGCCGAGCAGCTCGAGGCGCAGCGTCCGGGTCAGGGCGCGCAGGGCGTGCTTGGAGGCCGTGTAGCCGGCCCCGCCGGGGTAGGTTTCGAAGCCGGCGATCGAGCCGACGTTGACGATCAACCCGTCGCCGGAGGCGACGAGGCGGGGGAGCAGGGCGCGCGTCATGCGCAGCACGCCGAGCACGTTGAGCTCGAACATGTCGCGCCACTTCGCCTCGACCGCCTCGGCGACCGATTCCGCTCCGAAGGCATTGCCGGCGTTGTTGACCAGGACGTCGACGCGCTCGAGCGGTGCGCAGAAGGCCTCGACGCTGGCCGGATCGGTGACGTCGAGAGGTGCCCAGAGGGCGCCGAGGGGCTCGGCCACGGCGCGCAGCCTGTCAGTGCGCCGGGCACCGAGGACGACCTCGAAACCCCGCCTGGCCAGGGCCTCGGCGGTGGCGGCGCCGAAGCCGGAACTGGCGCCGGTAACCACGGCGACACGGGGACTGGCGGACATCCGTGGCAGTCTAACCGAGGAGGGTGGAACGCCGGAATGACCTTTCACCTGATTGCGCACCGGGTCGAACGGGTCCGCCACCGCCGGCTTGCCCCGGTCACCGCGGTCAGGGTTCGGCGGACGGGCAGAGGTCGGCGAGGACGCAGCGACCGCATAGCGGGCGCGCGGCGCGGCAGACCTCGCGCCCGTGGGCGATCAGCAGGTGGGCCCAGAGAGTCCAGTGGCGTTCGGGCACCAGTTTCATCAGGTCGCGTTCGACCCGCACCGGATCGTCGGAGCGGCTCAGCCCGAGGCGCCGCGACAACCGGCCGACATGGGTGTCGACGACGATCCCCTCGTCGCGCCCGAAGGCATTGCCGAGCACCACGTTGGCCGTCTTGCGCCCCACCCCCGGCAGGCGGGTGAGCTCGTCCATCGTTCGCGGCACTTCACCGCCATGCCGCTCGACGAGCGCCGCGCCGAGGCCCTGGAGCGCGCGCGCCTTGTTGCGGAAGAAGCCCGTCGAGCGCACCGCCGCCTCGAGCTCGGCGAGCGGGGCGCGGGCATAGTCGGCGGCCGCCGGGTAGCGGGCGAACAGCGCCGGCGTCACCAGGTTGACCCGCGCGTCGGTGCACTGGGCCGAGAGGATCGTCGCCACCAGCAGTTCGAGCGGCGAGCGGTGATCGAGCGCGCAGTGCGCCTCGGGATGGGCCGCCGCGAGACGGCGGACGATCTCCTCCGTGCGGATGCGCCGCGCGGCGGCGCTCTCGCGCGGCAAGCTCAGTCCTCCTTCGCCTCGACCAGGGGCTTGAGCAGCAGATTGAACACGCCGAGGAAGAGGCCGCCGGCGATCGCCCAGAGGAAGCTGTCGATGTGGAACTTGTCGAGCAGCAGGTCGGCCAGCCAGAGCATGGCGCCATTGATGACGAGGTAGAACAGACCGAGGGTCAGGATGAGGAGCGGGCAGGAGAGGGCCGAGACGATCGGCTTGACGAAGACGTTGATCAGACCGATGACGAAGCCGGCCACCAACAGGTAGAGCAGGCCTCCTTCCCAGTGCAGACCGGGAAGCAGGGCGGCAGCGGCCCACAGGCCGACGCCGTTGAGCAGAATGCGGGCCAGGATTCTCATGCTGGTTCCTCCTCTTGGGTGGTCGTCTGCGTCAGGATGCGCGCCTTTTCGGCCACCCGCCGTTCGTTGACGTGGGACAACCGGTCGATCGCCTCGTCCCAGGAGAACCAGTTGGCCGCATCGGCCTCCTCGCGGTCGAAATCCGCGGCATCCCCGGAGACGTAGTCGAGCAGGTAGTAGTCGACGTGCTTGCGGACGCGCCGGCCGTCCTTGCCGACGAAGGTGTAATCGACCGCCGGCAGCACGGCGACGATGCGCGACGTCACGCCGGTCTCTTCGCGCACCTCGCGCACCGCCGCCTGCTCGAGCCGTTCGCCCGGTTCGACGTGTCCCTTGGGAATCTGCCAGCGGCGGCCACCGGCGGTGGCGATGAGCAGCACGCGGTCCTGGTGGACGACCAGCCCGCCGGCGGAGTGCTGGCGCTCGGGCGGGGTGCGCGACGGGAGGCGCGCGGCGGGTGCCGGCCGGCGGACGCTCACGGGTCGAGCCGCTCCAGCGTCCACGCATCGTTGCCGGCGCGCGTGTAGCGCCGCCGCACGTGCAGGCGACTCGGCCGGGCGGTCCAGAACTCGATCGCCTCGGGGCGCAGCAGGAAGCCCCCCCAGAACGGCGGGCGCGGCACCTCGCGGCCGAGGAAGCGGGCCTCGGTGGCCACCGCGCGGCGCAGCAGGGCGAGGCGCGAGGCATGCGGCCGGCTCTGGTGCGAGGCCCAGGCGCCGAGCTGGCTGCCGCGCGGGCGTGAGGCGAAGTAGGCGTCGGACTCCGCGTCGGCGAGGCGTTCGACCGCTCCTTCGACGCGCACCTGCTCGTCGATCCACGCCCAGTAGAAGCAGAGCGCGGCGCGCGGATTCTCCGCCAGCTCGCGCCCCTTGCGGCTCTCGAGGTTGGTGAAGAAACGGAAGCCGAGGGAGTCGACTCCCTTGAGCAGCACCATGCGCGCGGCCGGGCGTCCCTGCCGGTCGGCGGTGGCCAGGGCGACGGCGGTCGGATCGGACGGGGCGTCGAGGGCGGCCCGGGTGAACAGGGCGATGAACTCCTCGATCGGGTCGGGAGCGGTCAATTCACCTCTCCGTCGTTCTCGCCGGCGGTCCAGGCCGGCAGCGTCGTCGGGTCGACGCCGACCGACCGCAGGCCGCGCTCCCAGGTCGACTCGGTCCCCTCGGCGAAGACGAGGTCGAGGTCGACCGGCGCGACGAGCCAGTCGTTGCGCCGGATTTCGGTGAGCAGCTGGCCAGGGCCCCAGCCCGCGTAACCGAGCAACAGGCGAAAGCGGGGTGGCGGCTGCTCGCCCAGGCGCGCCAGCTCCGAGAGGTTCTGGGTGATGCGCAGGCCGGGCAGCACCTCGCTGGCGCCCGGCAGCCGGCCCTCCGACTCCGCGCCGTCGCCGATCAGGACGCTGCCCACCTGCGGCTGCACCGGGCCGCCGAAGCGCGCGAACGCTTCCGGGTCGCCGCCCCAGACGAGCTCGAGGTCGTCGAGGATGGCGGCGACCTTGAGGTCGGTGCGCCGGTTGACGATGAAGCCGAAGCTGCCTTCGTCCTGGTGGGCCAGCAGCAGGACGACGCTCTTGTGGAAGAACGGGTCCACCACCTGGGGCATCGCCAGGAGGAAAACCGGCGCCGCGAGGTCGGGGGCATCCATCGCCCGGAGTCTACCCGGACCCCGCCGGCTCGCAGGGGGTCAGAAGATCCCGCCGAGGCGGCCGAGCAGCCACTCGAGCAGACGGACGAAGGGATCCGGCGCGCCGCCGTCGGCCAGCGAACCGCCGTAGCCGCGCTGGCTCGCCTCGGCTTCGGCCAGGTCGCGGCGCAGCCGCTCGGCGCGCCGCCGCTCGCGCTCCTCGGCGAGACGGGCCGCTTCGGCCGCTTCGGCGCCGCCGCCGCGCAGCCAGTCGAGGATCCGGTCGAGCTCCTCGGCGTCGAACCAGAGGCCGTGCGCGTGGCAGAGATCGACCAGCACGCCGCTGCGGCCGCCCTCGTTGCGGCGCAACATCAGCTTGCCGCACTCGGGGCAGGGACGGTAGCGGTCGGCGTGCTGCGGCGGTGGCACTGCGGCGGCCTGGCGCGACCGGGCGAACGGTGCCTGTTCGCGCCGGGTCGTCGCGGCCAATCGTTCGAAGACCTGGCGCTCGAGCCAGAGGCCGGTGCAGCCGGGGCATTCGAGCGCCGCCGCGCCGAGCTCGCCGAGCGAACGGCTGATCAGGCGGCGATCCGGGCCGCACGCCGGGCAGGCCCAGCCGGTGGGCGATCCGTCGGAGCGCACGGGCACGATCGGCACGGCGCAGCGCGGGCAGAACCGGGAGCGGTCGGGGATGCGGGCGGCACAGGCCGGGCAGAGGGTGTTGCGATTCCGGTCGAGCAGCGAGAACTCGGCGCCGCAGAAGCGGCAGACCGACTCGGCGCGCCCGCGCGCCGCGCCGCACGAGGCGCATCGCACGACCGCCGCCTCGACCGGATGCGCCGCCGGCACCGTGATCGCGGTGCCGCAGGAGCAGCGGAATCGCTCGCCGGCCCGCCGCCCGTCGGTGGAGTACTGGCGTCGGCACCGGGAGCAGCGCACGAGCACGTGGAGTGCGGCCGCTGGCGGCCGGGCGGGGGGGGCGGAGTCGTGCTCCACGGGGTTGCAGTCTAGCCGCAGTGGCCGCTGAACCGGACGGCGCGGAGTCGCTGCGATATCGTGGGGGCTCCACAGGTTTTTCCCCGGAGTGCCCGCCCATGCTCGACAGCTTTTCGACCCACGGAGTCCTCGAAGTCGGAGGAAAGTCCTTCAAAATCGCCCGCCTGCCGGCGCTCGAAAAGCACGGTTTCGCGATCTCCCGCCTTCCTTACGCCCTGCGCATCCTGCTCGAGAACCTGCTGCGCCGGGAAGACGGCAAGGTGGTGACCCGTGACGAGATCGCGGCGCTCGCCGGCTGGCAGGCCACCGCCCAGCCGTCGCGCGAGATCGCCTTCATGCCGGCGCGTGTGCTGCTGCAGGACTTCACCGGCGTGCCGGCGGTGGTCGACCTGGCCGCCATGCGCGACGCCATGCGCGCCATGGGCGGCGACCCGGAACGGATCAATCCCCTGCAGCCGGTCGAGCTGGTCATCGACCACTCGGTGCAGGTCGACGAGTACGGCTCGGAGGCGGCGCTGCTGCTCAACAGTCAGCGGGAGTTCGAGCGCAACCACGAGCGCTACCTGTTCCTGCGCTGGGGGCAGAACGCCTTCCGCAACTTCCGGGTCGTGCCGCCGGCCACCGGCATCGTCCACCAGGTCAACCTCGAGTACCTCGCCCGGGTGGTCATGGAGGAGGACGGCTGGGCCTATCCCGACACCCTGGTCGGCACCGACTCGCACACCACGATGATCAACGGCCTCGGCGTGCTCGGCTGGGGTGTCGGCGGCATCGAGGCCGAGGCGGCGATGCTCGGCCAGCCGGTGTCGATGCTGATTCCCCAGGTGGTCGGCTTCCGGCTCACCGGCCAGCTGGCCGAGGGGGCGACGGCGACCGACCTCGTGCTGACCGTGACCCAGGTGCTGCGCCAGCGCGGCGTGGTCGGCAAGTTCGTCGAGTTCTACGGTCCGGGTCTCGAGCATCTGCGCCTCGCCGATCGCGCCACGATCGCCAACATGGCGCCCGAGTACGGCGCCACCTGCGGCATCTTCCCGGTCGATCGCGTGGCGCTCGACTACCTCGCCTTCACCGGCCGGCCCGCCGATCGCGTGGCGCTGGCCGAGGCTTATCTGCGCGAGCAGGGGCTCTTCCACGACGCGGCGAGCCCGACGGCCGAATACTCGGATCACCTCGAGCTCGACCTCGGCAGCGTCGAGCCGTCGCTCGCCGGCCCGCGTCGGCCGCAGGACCGGGTCGCCCTGTCTGGGGTCAAGGCGAGTTTTCTCTCCGAGCTGCCCGGCCTGCGCGCCGGCAAGAAGGCCGCGGCGAAGCCGCAGCCGGAGACGGTCGGCCGCTGGGAGGCCGAGGGGGGCGGCACGGCGGTCGCAGTCGAGGCGCCGGTCGAGATCGACTTCGAGATGGCCGGTGAGGCCTGCAAGCTCCGCCACGGCTCGGTGGTGATCGCCGCGATCACCTCGTGCACCAATACCTCGAATCCGTCGGTGATGCTGGCGGCCGGTCTGCTGGCGCGCAAGGCGGTGGCGCGCGGCCTCAAGTCGCGTCCCTGGGTCAAGACCAGCCTCGCGCCGGGCTCCAAGGTGGTCACCGACTATCTGCGCGAGTCGGGCCTGCTCGCCGACCTCGAGGCGTTGCGCTTCCACGTCGTCGGCTACGGCTGCACGACCTGCATCGGCAACTCCGGTCCGCTGCCGGCCGCTGTGTCGAAGGCGATCGCCGACGGCGAGCTCGTCGCCGCGGCGGTGCTCTCGGGCAATCGCAACTTCGAAGGGCGCATCAGTCCGGAGGTGCGCGCCAACTACCTCGCCTCGCCGCCGCTGGTAGTCGCTTACGCGCTCGCCGGCCGCATCGACATCGACCTGACCCGCGAGCCGCTCGGCGTCGACCGGGAAGGCCGCGAGGTACGCCTCGCCGACCTCTGGCCGACGCAGGCCGAGATCGAGGAGGCGATGCGGACGTCGCTGCGCTCCGAGCAGTTCCGCCGCGAGTATGCCGACGTTTTCCGCGGCGACGAGGCGTGGCAGAAACTCGCGGTGCCGGCCGGGAGCACCTTCGCGTGGGAGGAGAGTTCGACCTACGTGCGTCGCCCCCCCTACTTCGAAGGCATGGGGCTCGAGCCGGCGCCGGTCTCGGATCTGTCCGGGGCGCGGTGCCTGGCGCTGCTCGGCGACTCGATCACGACGGACCACATCTCGCCCGCCGGATCGATCAAGAAGGACAGCCCGGCCGGCGCGTACCTGATCGGCTGCGGCGTCGAACCGCGCGATTTCAACTCCTACGGCTCGCGGCGCGGCAACCACGAGGCGATGGTGCGCGGCACCTTCGCCAACGTTCGCATCCGCAACCGGATGGTGCCCGGAGTCGAGGGCGGCTTCACGCTCCACGTGCCGTCGCAAACCCAGATGAGCATCTACGACGCGGCGATGCGCTACGCGCAGGAAGGGACGCCGCTCGTCGTGCTTGCCGGCAAGGAGTACGGCTCCGGCTCGTCGCGCGACTGGGCGGCCAAGGGGCCGGCGCTGCAAGGGGTGCGGGCGGTGATCGCCGAATCCTACGAGCGCATCCACCGGTCGAACCTCGTCGGCATGGGAATCGCGCCGCTCGAGTTCGCCGCCGGTCAGAGCGCCGCCAGCCTCGGCCTCAGCGGTCTCGAGACGTATTCGGTCGAGGGGCTGGCGGCGGCGCTTGCCGGGCCCTTTTCGGCGGGGCGGGAGGTGGTCGTCCGCGCCGAGCGCGCCGACGGCACGGCGATCGAGTTCCTGGCGAAGATCCGGCTCGACACGCCGCGCGAGGCCGAGTACTACCGGCACGGCGGCATCCTGACGTACGTGCTGCGGCAGCTGCTGGCGTCGTAGACGAAAAAGACCCCGCACGGTGGAGGGAGTCCCGCGCGGGGGGAGGAGCGGGAGCTGCTGGGATCCGGGAACGTTCCCGGACGGCGGACCCAACTCCCGAATCGTCCGCTACCCTGAGCAACGCGGAGAGGGGCTCGCCCGATTCCCCGCGCCGCCGGGAGGATTGCGATGAGGTTGTTCGTCACCGGTGCGACCGGATACATCGGCCGGCAACTCTGCCGGCGCCTGGTCGCGGGCGGGCACGAGGTGCGTGCCCTCGTCCGCACGCCCGAGCGTGCCCGGCCGCTGACCGAGGCCGGGGTGGCGACCTTCACCGGCGACGTCACCGACCGCGCTTCGATGCGCGAGGGGATGTCGGGCGCCGACGCGGTGATCCACGCGGCGGCCGACCTCGACCTGGACGGTCCGGCGGAGCGGATGGAGGCGGTCAACGTCGGCGGCTCGGAGAACGTCGCCTCGCTGACCTGGAAACTCGGCGTACCGCGCCTCCTCTCGGTCTCCTCGATGGCCCGCTTCGGCGGCAGTCCCGAGGACGGCACCCCGTCGGACGAGCGGGGACCGCTGCTGGCGCCGCCGACCCGCTACTCGGCGACCAAGCGACGCGGCGAAGAGGCGATCCGGGGCTGGGCCGAGCGCGGTCTCGCGGTCGTCACCGTCTACCCGAGCCTCGTCTACGGGCCGCCGGGCAAGAAAGAGGGGGCCAACGCCCTCATCCGCCAGCTCTGGCTCGGACGCTTCCCGGTGCTGATCGGGGCCGACCGGAGGACCTCCTGGGTCTACCTCGACGACCTCGTCGAGGGCCTGGTGGTGGCGCTCGAACGGGGGGAGGCGGGCAGCGACTACCTCATGACCGGCGACGTCGCGACGGTGCGCGAGCTGGCGGGGAGGGTTGCCGCGCTCGGCGGCGCTCCGGCGCCGCGTCGCGCTGTTTCGGTGCCGGTGGCGCGCTGGGGGTTGCGCCTGGCGACGCCCTTCTACCGGCTCGCCGGCCGGCGGCCGCCGGTGCCGATCGAGCAGCTCGCCTCGCTCGGCCGCCACTGGGCGTTCGACGACACGCGGGCCCGGCGCGAGCTCGGCTGGAGCCGGCGCAGCCTCGCAGAAGGACTGCCGGAGCTGCTGCCGGAGCTCACCGGATCGCCGTCCACGACGGCCGGCGGACACTGAGGGCGCCGCGCGGCGCGGAGAGGCGAGGCATGTTCACGGTCTTCAAGGACTTCACATTCGCCGCCGGGCACGCCATCCGCGGCCACCGCGGCGGCTGCCAGAACCTCCACGGGCACAACTACCGGGTGCGCGTCCACGTCGCCGCCGCGGCGCTCGACGAGCTCGGCATGGTCATCGACTTCGCCGACCTGAAGCGCATCCTCTCCGAGGTCGTCGGCCGATTCGATCACGCGGTGATCAACGACATCCCGCCCTTCGACGTCCGCAACACGACTGCGGAGCTGCTCAGCCAGTACGTCTTCGAGGAGGTCGCGACGCGGCTGCCGGAGGGGCGCAGCGTGCGCCGCGTGGAGATCTGGGAAACCGAAACCTCGTGTGCGATCTACGAGGCCGGATGAGAAGTTCGGCCGGACGCGACCGGTTCAACGCGGGCGGTTCCGCCCCACGACAAGGAGATGAGATGCGCAAGCCGTTCAAGCATTGCCTCGTACTCGCCACGCTGATCACCCTCGCCGGCGCCGCTTCGGCGCGGGCGGGTGGCGACACGTTCATCAAGAGCGACGACTACAAGGAAGGCGAAGAGGTGGTGAAGGTCTTCCTGCAGGACGAGGACTACGCGAAGATGATCGACGACGCCGAGCGCAACGACGTCGACCTCGACTGGGCCTGGGTCGACACCGGTGACGGGAAGATGAAGCCCAAGGTCAAGCAGCTCGGCTTCGACATCCGCTCCTTCGGCAGCGTCACCATTCCGGAGATCAGCAGCTTCCACAAGGGGATGGTGCCGCCGGAGGTCACCGCGAGCGTGCGCGAGAATCTGGTCAAGGCCTGCGAGCACCTGGGGCTGGAAGTCGTCGAGTCGGGTGGCGCCCTGGAGCTCGGCGCGGCGCTGGTCGACTACAAGCAGGACTCCTCCTGGACCCCGTGGGGCAACATCAAGCCCTTCATCGAGGTCGAGGTCCGCCTGCGCGCGACGGAGGGCGACCGGGTGCTGGCGCTCATCCGCCAGCAGACCCACGGCGACGGCGCCACCGGCGCGGCGTTCAACTTCGCCGACCAGCTGATGCGCTTCCTGCAGTGACCGGCGACGCCGCGGCGGGAGCGCTCCCGCCGCGGCAGCACATTCGCTTGACCCGCCATCCGGATTCCGATGAAGTCAACCGCGTGCCGGGCGGGCGGCTGCGCATTCACGAGATCTTCCACTCGATCCAGGGCGAGTCGACCTTCGCGGGCCGCCCCTGCGTCTTCGTCCGCCTGACCGGTTGCCAGATGCGCTGCGTCTGGTGCGACACGGAGCACGCCTTCTACGAGGGGCGATGGAGGAGCCTCGAGGAGGTCCTCGAGACGGTCGCCGCCTACGGCTGCCCGCTGGTCGAGGTGACCGGCGGCGAGCCGCTGCTCCAGCCGGGTGTTCACGAGCTGATGCGGCGACTCGCCGACGCCGGCTTCGAAGTGCTGCTCGAGACCGGCGGTGGCTTCGACATCTCGACGGTCGACCCGCGGGTGCGGCGGATCGTCGACGTCAAGTGTCCGGGCTCGGGCGAGGCGGCCAACAACTTCTGGCCGAATCTGGAGCAGCTGCGCCCGACCGACGAGCTCAAGTTCGTCCTCGCCGACCGCGCCGACTACGAGTGGGCCCGCGCCTGCATCGCCGAGCACGCACTGGAGGGGCGCTGTCCGATCCACTTCTCGCCGGTGTGGGAGGCCCTGGAGCCGGCCGAGCTCGCCGCCTGGATGCTCGCCGACGGCGTCCCGGCGCGCCTCGGCCTGCAGCTCCACAAAGTTCTCTGGGGACCCGAGGCGCGCGGCGTCTGAGTGCAGTCGCGCGCGCCGACGGCGCGCCGCTCGCCGGCCTCCTGCCGCCACTCGCCGGTCGGGCTGAGCCGCCGCCGCGCCGATGACGTAGTTTTCACGGCAACAGGGGATGGAGGGGCGATGAGTTCGGACCTCAAGCAGGCGCTCGACAGTCTGCGAATCGATCGCGAGGCGGCGGAGCCGCCTTCGGGACGGCGGCGCTGGATCGCGGTCGCGGCCGCCGCGGTGGTCGTGCTCGCGGCACTCGGCCTCTGGCTGTCCCGCCCTCGGCCGGTGCCGGTGCGCACCGCCGTGGTCGAGGAGGCGACGGCGATCGGTGGCGGGGCACCGGCGGTGCTCAACGCATCGGGCTACGTCACCGCGCGGCGGCAGGCGACGGTGTCGTCGAAGATCACCGGCAAGGTCGAAGAGGTCTTCGTCGAGGAGGGGATGCGGGTCGAGGCCGGGCAGGTTCTGGCGCGGCTCGACGCCAGCCAGGCGCGCCTGTCGCTCGGGCTCTTCGAAGCGCGGCGGAGCGCGGTCGACAAGGCGCTCGCCGAGACCGAGGCCCGGCTGCGCGAGGCAGGGCTGCGTGAGCGGCGCTCGCGCGATCTCGCGGGCCAGGGGATCGCCGCCCCGGCCGACCTCGACGCGGTCGCGGCCGAGGTCGAAGCGCTCGAGGCGCGCCTGGCGGCGCAGCGCGAGGATCTGGTGGCCGCCGACCGGGCGGTGGCGCTCGAGAGGCAGAATCTCGAGGACACGGTGATCCGCGCGCCGTTCGCCGGAGTGGCGATCTCGAAGAACGCGCAGCCCGGCGAGATGATCTCGCCGATCTCGGCGGGCGGCGGCTTCACCCGCACCGGCATCTCGACGATCGTCGACATGTCGTCGCTCGAGATCGAGGTCGACGTCAACGAGGCGTACATCCAGCGGGTGAGCAACGGGCAGCGCGTGGTCGCGACGCTCGACGCCTATCCCGAGGTTCCGTTCCCATCCAGAGTGATCACGACGATCCCGACCGCGGACCGGCAGAAGGCGACGGTCACGGTGCGCATCGGATTCGACCAGCTCGACTCGCGGATCCTCCCGGACATGGGCGTCAAGGTGAGTTTCCTCGCCGAGCCCGAGGCCGGCGACGGCGGCGCGAGCCGGCGGGTGGTGCGCGCCCCACGCGCCGCGGTGCGCGGCGACCGCGGGCAGGAGTTCGTGCTGGTGGTGGCGGAGGATGGTCGGATCGAGCGGCGCGCCGTGCGCCTCGCTGCCGGCGGCAGCGATCCCGCCGAGGTCGTGGCGGGCCTGTCGGCGGGCGAACGGGTGGTGGTCGAGGGGCCTGCGGAGCTGGCCGCCGGCCAGGCCGTGGTCGAGCGCGAGAGCGATTGATGCGAGCAGAGGGAGGAATCATGGAGACACTGGTCCGCGTCCGCGGGGTCCACAAGACCTTCTCCCGCGGCGGCGAGAAGATCGACGTCCTGCAGGGGCTGGATCTCGAGGTCGGTCGCGGCGAGTTCCTGGCGCTGATGGGGCCGTCGGGCTCGGGCAAATCGACGCTGCTCAACCTGATCGGCGGCCTCGACCGGCCGTCCTCCGGAGCGGTCGAGGTCGGCGGGTTGCGCATCGACGAGCTGTCGGATTCGAAGCTCACCGCCTGGCGAGCCCGTCACGTCGGCTTCGTCTTCCAGATGTACAACCTGCTGCCGGCGCTCTCGGCCGAGCGCAACGTCGAGCTGCCGCTGCTGCTCACGCCGCTGTCGCGCGCGCGCCGCCGCCAGCAGGTCGCGACGGCGCTCGCGCTCGTGGGCCTCGCCGACCGCGCCCGCCACTACCCGCGGCAGCTCTCGGGCGGCCAGGAGCAGCGGGTCGGCATCGCCCGCGCCATCGTCACCGACCCGACGCTGCTGCTGGCCGACGAGCCGACCGGCGACCTCGACAGGAAATCCGGCGACGAGATCCTCGACCTGTTGCAGGCGCTCAACCGCGAGCACGGCAAGACGATCGTCATGGTCACCCACGATCCGCACGCGGCCGAACGCGCGACTCGCATCGTCCACCTCGACAAGGGCGTGCTGGCGGAGCAGGTGGCGTGAAATTCCTGCCGCTGCTGTGGAGCAACCTGCGTCGCAGGAAGGCGCGGACGCTCTTCACCTTCCTGTCGGTGCTGATCGCCTTCGTGCTGTTCGCCTTCCTGGCGGCGGTCAAGGTCGCCTTCCGCGCCGGCGTCGACGTGGCCGGCGCCGACCGGCTGTTCACCACCCACAAGGTCTCGATCATCCAGCCGCTGCCCAAGGCCTACCACGAGAAGATCGCGGCGGTGCCGGGCGTCACGGCGGTGACGCACTCGTCCTGGTTCGGCGGCATCTACCAGAACCCGAATACCGGCTTCCAGGGCGTCTTCCAGTCGCCGGTCGACCCCGAGGCCTACCTCGCGATGTATCCCGAGTTCGTGCTCGACGAGGCCGAGCGCAAGGCCTGGTTCGAGGATCGCGAGGGGGTCGTGGTCGGCAGAAAGACAGCGGACCGCTTCGGCTGGAAGGTCGGCGACCGCGTGCCGGTCCAGGCGACGATCTGGACCAAGTCCGACGGCTCGAAGACCTGGGAGTTCAACGTCCGCGGCATCTACGAGGGGCGCGAGAAGGGGACCGACACCACGCAGTTCCTCTTCCACTACGACTACTTCGACGAGGCCCGGCAGTGGGGCAAGGGGATCGTCGGCTGGTACGTGGTGCGGATCGCCGACGCGTCGCGGGCGGCGGAGATCGGCAAGCGCATCGACGAAGTCTTCGCCAACTCGCCCAACGAGACCAAGACGGTCACCGAGAAGGCGCTGGCGCAGAGCTTCGCCGACCAGATCGGCGACATCGGCGCCATCATCCAGTGGATCCTCGCCGCGGTCTTCTTCACCCTGCTGCTGGTGATCGGCAACACCATGGCGCAGTCGGTGCGCGAGCGCACCAGCGAGCTCGCGGTGCTCAAGACGCTCGGATTCTCGAACGGCGGCGTGCTCGGCCTGGTGCTCGCCGAGTCGCTCGTGCTCGCGCTCGCCGGCGGCGCGCTCGGGCTCGGCCTCGGCGCGCTGCTGATCGCCGGCGGCGACCCGACCGGCGGCTTCCTGCCGGTCTTCTACTTCCCCGAGTTCGACCAGGTCCTGGGCGCCGTCCTGGTCGTCGCCCTCGGCTTCGTCGCCGGCCTGCTGCCGGCGATCCGGGCGATGCGGCTGCGCATCGTCGACGCCCTGAGGAGGGCCTGACCGTGGCGATGACGAACTGGTTCTCGCAGGTTGCCGCAGTCACCGGCACGGCGGTGCGCACCATCCCGCAGCGGCGCGGATCGTCGCTCGCGACGGTGGTCGGGATCGCCGGCGTGGTGGCGGTGATGGTGGCCGTGCTGTCGATCGGCGAGGGATTCCGCAAGGCTCTGCGCACCGCCGGCTCGCCCGACAACGCGTTGGTGCTGCGTGCCGGCAGCGACTCCGAGATGATGAGCGTGCTGCTCGGCGATGCGGTCGAGATCATCGCGCAGGCGCCCGGTGTGGCGCGCGGCCCGGTCGACGGCGCCGCCGCCGATGCCCCGCTCGCGTCGGGTGAGCTGTTCGTCGTGGTCGACCTGCCGAAGCGATCGACCGGGACGCCGGCCAACGTTCCGCTGCGCGGCGTGCAGCCGGCCGCCTTCTCGACCCGCGAGAATCTGCGCATCGTCGAGGGGCGCAAGTTCGAGTGGGGCAGGAACGAGCTGTTGGTCGGCGAAGGCGCGGCCCGTCAGTTCCGCGGCCTCGAGGTCGGATCCCAGCTGGTCTGGGGTCGCAACGAGTGGACCGTGGTCGGGATCTTCTCGGCCGGCGGCGCGCTCTGGGATTCCGAGCTGTGGACCGACGCACGGGTGCTGCAGCCCGCCTACCAGCGCGGCAACTCGTTCCAGACCCTGATCGCCCGGCTCGAGTCGCCGGCGGCCTTCGATCGCTTCAAGGACGCGCTGACCACCGATCCGCGGCTCGACGTCCAGGTGCTGCGCGAGACCGAGTACTACGGCAACCAGGGGCGCACCCTGCGCGCCATCATCGAGAAGCTCGGGTTCGGCCTGGCGGTGCTGATGGGCGTCGGTGCGATCTTCGGTGCGGTCAACACGATGTACAGCGCGGTCGCCGCGCGGACTCGCGAGATCGCCACCCTGCGCGCCCTCGGCTTCGGGTCCGGCGCCGTGGTGGTCTCGGTGCTGATGGAGGCGTTGCTCCTCGCGGCGGCGGGCGGCACGCTGGGGGCCATCGGCGCCTGGCTCTTCTTCGATGGTTACCGCACTTCGACCCTGAACTGGGACACGTTCAGCCAGGTCACCTTCGCCTTCGACGTCACCGGCGCGTTGATGATCCAGGGCGCGATCTTCGCCATCCTGCTCGGCCTGCTGGGAGGCCTCTTCCCGGCGCTGCGGGCCGCCCGCCTGCCGGTGACGGCGGCGCTGCGCGAGGCGTGAAGGCCCGGCAGCTCCCGTCCTTGCCGTGATTCGGGTCGCCGGGGTCTCGCGGGTCCCGTAGAATCGGGCTCCGAAGCCGAAGATCGGAGGAGACGATGATCCGCATGCCGACGTTCGCCGCCGCCACCCTGTCCGCCCTGCTCGCCGCCCCGGTCGCCTTCGCCGGCGAGGTGGAGAAGACCGTACCCTTCGAGCTCGATCACTGGGTGGAGCTCGCCGCGGCCGACGGGCCGGTGACCCTGCACCGGATCCGGGTAGCCCGCGTGACCCGCTCGGCGAAGTCGCGGCTGATGCGGCCGGGCAACGACGAGTACCTCGAGGACGTGCAGATCCAGCTCGAGTTCACCAACGACGCGACCCGGGACTGGGAGGCGGGGCTGGCGATCGAGTGGCTGGACGCCGCGGGGCAGCCGATCGACGGCTATCACGACAGCGAAAACCTCGACAGCGAGTCGCACCGCGACGTGCAGACGGTGACCCTGTCGACTCTGCGGTACGGCCTCGAACGGGCGAAGAAGCTGCGCCTTCGGGTGGCCTTCCACCCCGACTGAAGCCGGCTTTCGGCCCACCCGTTCGCGCCTTGTCCGGGGGGCGAGGCGGGCGGTAGGATTGACGCGCTGCGGCAACGAGGTCGCGGGTGGAAAGGCGTGTCATGGGCAATGCCAAGCTGATTCTGGAAGGCAAGGAGTACGAGTTTCCGCTGGTGGTCGGTACCGAGAACGAGGTCGGCATCGACATCTCCAAACTGCGCGACCGCACGGGCGTGATCACGCTCGACGACGGTTACGGCAACACCGGATCCTGTCGCAGCGCGATCACTTTCATCGACGGCGACAAGGGGATCCTCCGCTACCGCGGGATCCCGATCGAGGAGCTCGAACAGGCGCGCTTCACCGAGGTGGCCTTTCTGCTCATCTACGGCCACCTGCCCAACGCCGCCGAGCTGACGCAGTGGCGCGAGAAGCTGACCCGCCACAGCCTGCTGCACGAGGACATGAAGAAGTTCTTCGAGGGTTTCCCGGCCTCGGCGCACCCGATGGCGATGCTGTCGGCGATGGTCGCCAGCCTGTCGACCTACTACCCGGACGACCTGGACGTCGACCTCAACATCGTCCGCCTGCTGGCCAAGGCCAAGACGATCGCGGGCTTCTCGTACAAGAAGTCGATCGGCCAGCCATTCATGTATCCGATGAATCACCTGGCCTACACCGAGAACTTCCTGCACATGATGTTCGCGGTGCCGGCCGAGCCGCTGAAGATCTCGCCGACCCTCGAGCGGGCGCTGAATCTGCTGCTCATCCTGCACGCCGACCACGAGCAGAACTGCTCGACCTCGACGGTGCGCATGGTCGGCTCTTCGGGCGCCAATCTGTTCGCCTCGATCTCGGCCGGAATCTCGGCTCTCTGGGGGCCGCTGCACGGCGGCGCCAACCAGGCGGTGATCGAGATGCTGGAGAAGATCCAGGCCGACGGCGGCGGCTATCAGAAGTTCGTCGACAAGGCGAAGGACAAGGAGTCGGGGTTCCGCCTGATGGGGTTCGGCCACCGCGTCTACAAGAACTTCGATCCGCGCTCGCGCATCCTCAAGAAGGCCGCCGACGCGGTGCTCGCCGAGCTCGGTGTCGACGACCCGCTGCTCGAGATCGCCAAGGGGCTCGAAGAGGTGGCGCTGAAGGATCCTTACTTCGTCGAGCGCAAGCTCTATCCCAACGTCGACTTCTACAGCGGCATCCTCTACCGCGCCATGGGCATCCCGACGAACATGTTCACCGTGATGTTCGCACTCGGGCGCCTGCCCGGGTGGATCGCCCACTGGAAGGAGATGCGCGAGCAGGGGTCGCGTATCAATCGCCCGCGGCAGATCTACACCGGGGCGACCCAGTCGCCCTGGGTGCCGGTCGACAAGCGCTGAGGCGGCGGCCGGCGCTCAGCCGGCGTCGTCGGGACGATCGTCCGCCCGCCGCCGGTCGGCGGCGGACGACGTATTGCGGTGCAGCCAGCCGTGCACGCGTCGCCGGAAGCGCTCCATCTTCTTCCACAGTCCGGGCCAGCGGCCCATCAGGCGGCGCAGCCAGAGATGGAAGCTCTGGCTGCCGAGCGACAGCAGCGCAAAGCCGATGGCGAGCGACAGTCCCCCCTGGAGAATCGGCAGGAAGATCCCCGCAATGCCGACCAGGACGAGGATCCAGCCGGCGGTGAGCACCAGGACGCGGACCCAGGTCGGCAGCGGCAGGCGCTGGTAGCGCGGCCGCTCGGAACGGGGGACCCGGCGCGGCTTCACCCGCCCGCCCCTGCGGGTCGGCGCCGGCCCCCACCCGTCGACGGATTGACAATCCGGACCAGGACCGTCCAGAATCTCACTCGATAGTTGAGACGAAGTCTCAAGAACATGACTCCCACGCGCGAAGAGACCATCTTCCTCGAGTTCCTGCGATCCCGCGGCCTGCGGGTGACCGCGGAACGCCGCGCCCTGCTCGAGGCGATCTTCGCACAGCACCGGCACATCGACGCCGACGAAGTGCTGCTGGCGGTGCAGGAAGCGGGCCACAAAATCTCGCGCGCCACGGTCTATCGAAACCTCGAGCTGCTGGTCGCCTGCGGGCTCGCCCACAAGGTCCGCCTCGGCGCGCGCCGGCACGTCTACGAACACCTGCACCCGGGTCAGAGCCACGACCATCTCGCCTGCCGCCATTGCGGCCGCATCATCGAATTCGTCAGCCCCGGCATCACGGCGATGCTCGGCGAGATCTGCCGCGCCCACGGCTTTGCGCCGCGCGACAACCAGCTGCAGATCCTCGGCGCCTGTCTCGCCTGCGCGACGGCTGACTCGCAGCCCCGGACGGTCCATGCCTGACGGCCTCCCCGTGCCGCCGCTGCCACCCGCTGGCAAGGACAGACGCCTGTCGAGACTCTCGGAGCTCGCTGGCGGCGCGGTGGCGCGCCTCCACCAGCGCGAGTTGAGCGACGGGGAAGCCTGCCTCCTCTCGGCGATGGGGCTGACCGCGGGCTGCCGCCTGGTGGTGCGCATTCCCGGCGATCCGACGATCGTCGAAGTCCGCTCGACGCGCATCGGCATCGCCCGCTCGATCGCCGAGAAGCTGCTCGTCCTCTCCGAACTGGAGCCCGGCAGGTGACGGTCGCCGCCGACCGTCGCCCCGCGACCCTCGCGGCGACACGCCGCCTGGTTCTGATCGGCAATCCGAACTGCGGCAAGACGACGCTGTTCAACCGCATCTGCGGCATGCGGGCCAAGACGGCGAACTTCCCGGGCACGACGACGGACTTGCGTCGCGGCCGGTTCGCCCTCGCCCGTCGGGGCGGCGAGCCGGAGCCCATCGAGGTGATCGACCTGCCGGGGCTCTACAGCCTCGACCTCGACCTGCCCGAGTCGCAAGTCGCGGTCGGCGTGCTCGCCGGCAACGACGGCATTCAGCCCGCGGCGGGGATCGTGGTCGCCGACGCGACGAACCTGATCCGGCACCTGCTGCTGGTCGGCGAGCTCAGGCGGCGCGGCCTGCCGTTCGTGCTGGCGTTGAACATGATGGACCTGGCGAGTCGCAAGGGGATCTCCTACGACGTGGCGAAGCTGGCGCTCGCCATCGGCGCCCCTGTCGTGCCGATCTCGGCGCGCCGCGGCGAGGGGATCGACCGGCTGCTCGCCGTCGTCCGCGAGGTGATGGACGGCGCCGCCCCACCCGGGATCGCCGACATCCCCGAAGGGGGGAGCGAGGCGCTCGAGCTGTGGGCCGAGGGGGTGGTGGGCGAGAGCGTCGGCGGAGCCGCCGCGCTCGGATCCGGTTCGGACACCCTGATCGACCGGCTCGACGAGGCGTTCACCCACCCCTTCGCCGGGCTGGTCATCTTCCATCTCGTCATGGCGCTGCTCTTCTGGATCATCTTCGCGCTCGCCACGGTGCCGATGGACCTCATCGAAGCGACCTTCGCCCACTTGGGCGACTTCCTCGAGGCCCACCTGCCGGCGGGCGCGGTGCAGGATCTGCTGGTCGGCGGCCTGATCGGCGGCATCTCGGGCACGGTGGTCTTCCTGCCCCAGATCTGCCTGCTCTTCTTCCTCATCACCCTGCTCGAGGACACCGGGTACCTGGCGCGCGCCGCGTTCGTGATGGACCGCCTGCTCTGCCGCTTCGGACTGCCCGGCTACGCCTTCGTGCCGCTGCTCTCGTCGCACGCCTGCGCCATCCCCGGAATTCTCTCGACGCGCCTGATTCCGGATCGCCACGACCGCTTCGCCACCATCCTCGTGGCGCCGTTCATGAGCTGCTCGGCGCGCCTGCCGGTCTACGTCCTGCTGACCGGCTTCCTGTTCCCCGGCCGGCCGGCGCTCGCCGGGCTCGCCTTCGCGCTCTGCTATCTGCTCGGCGCGGTGGCCGCCATGGGCAGCGCCTTCCTCGCCCGGCGAACCCTGCTGCCCGGCAAGTCGCGGCCGATGGTGCTCGAGCTGCCCACCTACAAGTGGCCATCGCTGCGCGTCGCCTTCGCCAACGCGTTCGAGCAGGGGTGGGCCTTCCTGTCGACGGTCGGTACGGTGATTCTCGCGATTTGCTTCGTGATGTGGTGGCTTTCGGCCTATCCGAAGGTCGAGCCGCCGGCGGCAGTGGCGGCGCTTGAAGCGCAGGCGGTCGGGCTCGCGGCGAGCGACCCGCCGGCGGCCACGGCGCTGCGCACGGAGGCGGCGACCCTGGCGCACCGTCATCAGCAGGAGCGCAGCTTCGCCGGCATGCTGGGGCGGACGTTCGAGCCGGTCTTCGCGCCGCTCGGCTACGAGTGGCGCCTCACCATGGGCGTGCTCACCGCCTTCGCGGCGCGCGAAGTGTTCGTCTCCACCCTGGCGGTGCTCGCGGACGCCCCGGAGGGCGCCGCGGAGGCGGGAATCCTCGAGCGGATTTACGCAGCGACGCGTGACGACGGAACTCCGTTGCTCACCACCTCGACGGCGGTTTCGCTGCTCGTCTTCTTCGTCCTCGCCATGCAGTGCCTGTCCACCGTGGTGACGGTGCGCCGCGAGACCCGCCACTGGAAGTGGCCGCTGCTCCAGTTCGCCTGGATGACCGGCCTCGCCTGGGTTGGTGCCTTCGCCGCCCGTCACCTGCTGCTCGCCGTGGGAGTCGCCTGAAAATGTCCAGCCTGCCGCTCAGTGATCCGCAGTTCTGGATCGTCTCGCTGCTGACCCTCGCGGTCGTCGTCTTCGCGGTGTATCGAGCGCTGCGCCGTGATGACGAGGCCGCGGCGGCGTGCGCCAGCTGTCCGGCGGCGCAGGTCGTCCGCCAGGCTCCGCCGCCCGCGCCGCGTGTCCGCCCGCCGGCCTTGACCCTGCTCTGCGCGCTGCTCGCCGGTGGCTTCGCGCTCGAGGCGCAGCAGGCACCGGCCGAACGGGTGGAGCGCCGGGTCGCGGCGATGGGTACCACCCTGACCGTCGTCGTCGACGGCCTCGGCCGCGAGGAAGGGCTCGCCGTCGCCGAGCGGCTGATCGGCGAGGTCGCCGCGGCGGAGGCGCGCCTGTCGACCTGGAGAGAGGACAGCGAGCTGGCGGCGCTCAATCGGACCCCCGTCGGCCAGGCGCTGGCGCTCTCGCAGGAGACCTGGAAGGCCCTCTCGGACGCTGTGCGCTGCGCCTTCGAGAGCGACGGCGCTTTCGACCCGACGGTCGGCAGCTTGGTCGCGGCCTGGGGCTTGCGAGGCGACGGCCGGGTGCCGGATCCGGAGGCACTCGCGGCGGCGCGCGCCGCGGTCGACTGGCGCCAGCTCCAGCTCGACGCGCCGGCCCGCACGGCAGCCCGCCTGGGCGACTTCCGCCTCGAGGAGGGGGGCTTCGGCAAGGGCGCTGCGCTCGCCGGCGCGCTGGCGCTGGCGCGCCAGCTGGCACCGCACGCGGAAGTGCGCCTCGACCTGGGCGGCCAGCTGGCCTGGACCGGCGCCCGTGCGCCGGTGGCGTTTTCGCTCGCCGACCCGCGGAATCGCGGCCGCGAAGTGCTGGAAGTGGTCTCGCCGCTCGGCGAGGGTTCGGTGGCGACTTCCGGAGAGAGCGAGCGCCGATTCGAGGTCGGAGGGCGCCGGTTCGGCCACCTGCTCGACCCGCGCACCGGCGAGCCGGCGGCCGATTTCGGCACGGCCAGCTCGATCGGGCCCTCGCCGACGCTCGCCGATTGCCGCTCCACGGCGCTGTTCGTGCTCGGTCCGGATGGGGCCCGGGCGAAGATCGCCGGCGCGGCGAGCCAGGGGGACAACGTTCTGCTGGTGGTCGAAGGGGATCGGCTCCGCGCGCTGGTAGGGCCGCGGCTGCTCGATTCGGTCAAGGCACTGACGGAAGACGTTTCGATCGAGGTCGTTCCTCGGTCGCGGTGAAACAGCGAGAGCGGCGCCCCGAATCCCTGGCAGGATGCCCCGGGGGCCGCTCTCTTGTCCAGATCGCCGCGCCCCAAAAGGGGGCGGCGATACGAACGGAGAGAGTGTACATGCGGTACCGCGTGATTGTCCGAAGTGCCGTTCTGGCGGCGTTGGTGAGCAGTGGTTTCGTCCCGGCCGGCCCGGCCCTAGCCCAGGCCCCGGCGGCGGAGGAACGGCTGCAGGCGCTCGAGCGCGAAGTCGCGGCGCTGCGCGCCGAGATCGCCGCCGCCCGCCAGGGCGCCCCGGCGCCCGACACCGCCGAACTCGAGCGGCGCATCGACCTGCTGGCCGCCGAGCTCGAGAAGCTGCGCCTCGGCGAAGCCGCGGTCGAGGCCGACGAGAGTCGCCACGGCCTCGGGCCGGCGGCTTCGAAGGTTTACGCCAAGGCGCGTGGCGTGTCGGTCGGCGGCTACGGCGAGATCCTCTACCAGAATTTCTCCGGCTCGAACGATGCCGGAGCGCCCTCGGGCAGGACGGACGAGCTCGACGTGCTGCGCGGCGTCCTCTACTTCGGCTACAAGTGGAACGACGCCTGGATCCTCAACACGGAGCTCGAATGGGAGCACGGCTCGACCGGCAAGAACGGCGAGGCTTCGGTGGAGTTCGCCTATCTCGACCGGATGATTCGCCCGGAGGTCAACCTGCGGGCCGGCCTGGTGCTGATCCCGATGGGCCTGGTCAACGAGCTGCACGAGCCGACGGTCTTCCTCGGCGCCCGCCGCCCGGGCATCGAGAGCGCCATCCTGCCGACGACCTGGCGCGAGAGCGGCGTCGGCGCCTTCGGCGAAGTGGGGGGATTTTCCTATCGCACCTACATCGTCAACGGGCTCGACGCGAAGGGGTTCTCGGCGAGCGGCCTGCGCGGCGGTCGCCAGAAGGGGTCGAATGCGAAGGCCGAAGACTTCGCCTGGGTCGGCCGTCTCGACTGGACCGCGACGCCGGGCCTGATCGCCGGCGGCTCGGCCTACTTCGGGGACTCGGGTCAGGGGATCGCCGATCCGCAGGGGGGCGAGGTCGGCGTCGCGACGCGGCTCGTCGAGCTGCACGCCGACTGGAAGTGGCGCGGCCTCGAACTGCGCGGCCTGTGGGCCGACGCCGAACTCGACGACGTGGAGGCGCTCAACCGCGCCCTCGACCTGGCCGGCAACAAGTCAGTCGGCGAGGCGATGGACGGCTACTACGTGCAGGCTGGCTACGACCTCTTCGCTCGCCGCGAGGGCGCCGCGCGCCTGCTCCCGTTCGCGCGCTGGGAGACCTACGACACCCAGGCCGACGTGCCGGACGGGTGGCTCGCCAACCCGGCGAGCGACGTCGAGATCCTGACCGTCGGCCTCGCCTGGCAGCCCTTCGAGCAGGTGGTGTTCAAGGCCGACTGGCAGGATGTCGACAACGGCGCCGGCAGCGGCGTCGACCAGTTCAACGTCGCCCTCGGCTACGTCTTCTGAGGCGGCCGCGGTGAGGGTCTCGTCGCGCACTACCATCGCTATCGCCTGCGCCCTGCTTGGCGTCCTGCCGTCGCCGGCGAAGGTGCTGCTCAGCGTCGACGAGGCCCTCGCCCTGGCGTTTCCGGGCGCCGAGATCGAGCGGCGCACCGTCTATCTCACCGCCGGCCAGCGGGACGAGGCGGCCGGGCTGGCCGGCATGCCGCTGGCCACCGGCATCGTCCACCCCTACCTTGCCCGCCGGCACGGAGAGGTCGTCGGCACGGCCTTCTTCGACACTCACCTCGTGCGCACCCTGGCGGCGACCGTGATGGTGGCCGTCGACGCCGGGGGGCAGGTTCTGCGTGTCGAGACGATCGCCTTCGACGAACCGCCCGACTACCTGCCGCGCAGCGAGTGGTTCCGCCAGTTCGACGGCCACCGGCTCGACCCGGAACTCGAGCTGCGCCGGGCGATTCGCCCGGTGACCGGCGCCACGCTCACCGCGCGCTCGACCACCGACGCGGTGCGCCGCGTCCTGGCGCTCGATCAGGTCCTGCGGCAGGCCGCCATCCCCCGGCCGCCCGAGGACGCCGCGCCGGACGGGGAGGCGCCATGACCCGTTCCGAGGCCTGGCTCGTCCACCTCGCCAACCTGCTGGTCGGCGGTACCGGCCTGCTCTACGCGGTGGTGCGCTATCTCTTCGAGCCGGCCGACCCGTTCGCCGCGGTTCACCCCTGGCAGCCGCCGGTGCAGCACGCGCACGTCTGGATCGCGCCGCTCCTCGTCTTCGCCATCGGTGCCGTCTGGCGGTCCCATGCGCTGACCGGCTGGCGCCTCGGCGCGGGGCAACGGCGCGCCAGCGGAGTCGCGCTGATGGGCGTCTTCGTGCCGATGACCGCCTCCGGCTACTTCCTCCAGACCGCCGTCGACCCGTCGTGGCGACGGGCCTGGCTCGTCGTCCACCTGGTCACGGCGGCCCTCTGGCTGCTCGCGGCCCTCGCTCACCTCCTGGGACGGCGCCGCTCGCGCTGAGGCCGGGAAGGCCTCAGCCGGGATCGCGCCCGGTTCGGCGCCGGGAGAGCAGCGCCGCGGCCAGGACCAGGGCGGCGACGATGGCGAGGCCGCCGGCCAGGTCGAAGGCGAACCCGTAATCGCCGGAGCGGGCCGCCCAGGCGCCGGTGACCGGGCCGAGCGCGAAGCCGAGCGAGCCGGCGAGGTTGAAGCCGGCCATCGCGCTCGCCCGGCTCGCCGCCGTGCTCCACTCGGCAGTCAGCGCCAGCGTCGGTGGGAAGATCACCGCCGCCAGCCCGCCAAGTCCGACCAGGAAGGGCAGCAGCAGCGAGAGCTCGATGCGCCCGAGGGCGGCGAGCGCCAGGCCGTAGAGCGCCGTACCGACGACCAGGACGGGCAGCGGTCCGAAGCGGCGGGTCAGCCGGTGGGTGCCGAGCTGGAAGAAGGCGAAGGGGAGCAGGTAGAAGGCGAGCGCCCGCCCGCGTTCGCCCGGATCGGCGCCGGCCCGCTCGGCGAGAAAGAGCGGGAAGACGACGACGAACATGCCGACGGTGAACCGCTCGACGAAGTAGAGCCCCCAGGGGAGCAGCAGGCGGGGCCGGGTGGCGAGGGCGCGGGCGATCTCCGCCAGGCGGGGCCGCGCCGCGGTCGCCGCCGGCTCGCGCAGCGCCGTGGCGGCGAGGG
>JAIOJQ010000193.1 GCA_019911865.1 Thermoanaerobaculia bacterium | reverse complement strand
GGCCCCGGCGCCGCGGTCCGAGCCGGCGGCGTCCGCCGCGCCAGCCGTCGACGAGAAGCAGGCGGTCGAGGAGTTGCTCGACCGCTACGCGCGCGCCTACGAGGCGCTCGACGCCGGCGCCGTGGCCCGCCTCTGGCCGGGGATGGGCAGCGAGCGCCAGCGCGGCCTCGCCGAGGCGTTCGCCGGCTACCGCTGGCTCGAGCTCGCCCTGTCCGAGTGCTCCGTCGAGATCGCCGGCGCGAGCGCCACCGCGGACTGTCGCATGCGGCAGAGCTTCGAGCTCAAGGTCGGCAAGGCGGCGCCGCTCGAGAGCGCGGTGCGCTTCCGCCTCGAGCGCGGCGCCGACGGCTGGCGGATCGCCGACGTCGCGGGCCGCTGAGCGACGCGGCCCCGCCGGCGCGGCTCAGAAGCTGTAGTCGAGACCGATCAGCGGCACCCAGGCGTCGTCCTGCAGGCCGTCGTCGGAGAGCGAATAGAGCAGGTTGACGCTCGCCAGCAGCTGCCCCCAGAGGTTCACCTTGCAGCCCACCGCCGCGGTGATCAGGTTGAGGTCGTCGAGCGTCGTCTCGAGCTCCGGCCGGGTCGTGGTCGAGATTTCGGTCTGGTCCCAGCGCCGGTAGAGGTGGCGCTCGTCGCGCACCGACATCACGTTGGCGTCGAAGAGGGTGCGCCAGAGCAGGTCCCCTGCCAGCGTCACCCGAGGGTGCGCCGCCCAGTCGAAGCCGACGGTGAAGCTCGCCTCGTCCGGCAGCTCCTGGTCCTGCAGTCCCTCGCCGGAGTAGACGGCATAGCCGGCGTTGAAGTGCGGCGCGAAGGCGCCGAAGGACGACGAGCCGATCAGCGACAGGCGCGTCTGGGTGGCGCCGCTGCCGAGCAGCTCCTCCTCGTCGCCGGTGGGCAGGCGCAGATCGAGCGCCGCCGCCAGACCGCGCCCCTCGGCGCGCAGGAAGTTCCACTTGCCGCGCAGCAGGACGTCGCCGATGCCGCTGGCGCTGCCGCTGGCCAGGAAGGTGGCCGAGTCGGTGCCGTCGGCAAACAGGTGCGCCGGCGGACTCTCGAACCCCTCGGTGGCGTGCCGCACCACCCTCGTCGAGAGCGCCGCGTCGAGCTCGACCCGCACGACGGGAAGCGCCACCGTCAGGTCGAGGCGATCGCTGAGTCCGACGTGGGCCGACATCACGGCGATGTCGCTCGACAGGTCGAAGCGGGCGTCGGCGACGATCACGTCGCCTTCGTAGACCGTCGCCACCGTGGTGCCGTCGTTGTTGGTGTCGAGGTGGGTGAAGGAGAGCGCGATGTCGCCGTCGTCGAGGTCGAGCCCGTCGATGGCGTCGTAGTCGAAGCGTTCGTACTTGATGCCGAAGTTCCACTTCCCCTTGCCGATCGTCTCGGCCCGTTCGGCGAAGAGCGGACCGAAGGACTCGCTGGTGCGCCTCATCACCCCGAGAGCCGGGTCGAATTCGTAGGTGAAACCGCCCGCCGAGGAGGAGACCGGGTAGGCCGTCAGCTGGGTGAGGATCGAGCCGTTCAGCTGCAGGCCCGCCTCGCGCAGCGCCTCACCGGAGCCGATGAAGTGCGCCTCGTGGCCGGTGGCGGCGAGCACGATGGTGCGGTCGAACAGACCGGGAATGAGCTGCGACAGCGACGTCGGCCCGGCCGGGCCGGAGGCCGGTGCGGGCAGGGAGGACTGCGCTGCGAGCGGCGCGGCGACCAGCAGCCAGAGCGCAAGCGCGGCACCCTCCGACGGAATTCGGGACATGGGAAATCTCCTCGTGGGTTCGGAACGCGCGGACTCTAGCACCCGGCTCCGAGCTTGCCGGCCAGCACGTCGACGAGGTCGCCGACGGTCGCGATGCGCGCCTCGTCTTCCGGATCGAGCGTGACGCGGAAGCGGTTCTCCACCTCCGCCGCCAGAGTGAGCAGGCGCAGCGAGTCGAGTCCGAGGTCCTCGACCAGCCGCTGTCCGGGAGCGAGCGGCGCTTCGATCCCGAGGTGCCGGCGCGCCACCTCGGCAATGCCGGCGAGGATCTCGGCGCGCGTCATCGCCCCCCGGGCAGGAAGCGCGGGCGCTTCCCGAGCCGCTCCCGGTAGGCGGAGGTCCGCGCCAGCAGCGCCTCTTCGCGCGGGATCCGGCGCGCCAGCAGGAGGGCGCTCGCCACGCTGCCGGCGAGCGCCGTCAGCCAGGCGCCGTGCACCAGCGGCAGCGCCGCGACCTCGAGGGTGACGGCGACGTAGTTCGGATGGCGCAGGTAGCGATAGGGACCGGCGATGACCGCCGGATCGCCCGGCACGGCGATCACCCGCGTGTTCCAGCGCTCGCCGAGCGCCGCGATCGCCCACCAGCGCAGCGCCATGGTCGCCGCGACGACCGCCGTCATCGCCGCCGCCAGGGCGGGGCGGAAGGGGTGCCCGGCGAGCAGCACCTCGGTCGGCGCCGCCGCCAGCAGACCGGCGTGCGTCGCGACCATCGCCGCGTAGGCGCCGCGGCTCTCCCCTTCGAGGCCGCCGCGCGCCAGCGCCCGCCGCGCGTGGCGCTCGGACACGACGAGCTCGACGAGGCGCTCGACGACCACCGCCCCGAGCACGACGAGAAAGAGGTGCCAGCCGCTCACCCGGTCACCAGCGCAGCAGCACCAGCTCGGAGCAGAAGCCGGGGCCGAGGGCGAGCAGCATTCCCCACGAGCCGGGCGCCGGGCGGGCCCCGGCCAGCGTGTCGGCGAGCACCAGCAGGACGGAGGCCGACGAGAGGTTGCCCACCTCCTCGAGGCTGCGCCAGGTCAGCGCCAGATCCTGGCGTGCCAGGCCGAGGGCGCTCTCCATCGCCGTCAGTACCTTCGGCCCGCCCGGGTGGCAGACCCAGGAGGCGATGTCGCCGCGGCCGAGCCCCTGGTCGGCGAGAAAGGCGTCGACGTCCCCGGCCAGGTGGCGCTCGACGACCAGCGGCACCTCGGCCGACAGCACGATGCGAAAGCCCGAGTTGGTGACGTCCCAGCCCATCACCCGCTCGCTGTCGGGATAGAAGACCGAGCGCGTGGCGACGACCCGCGGCCCGTCGCCGCCCAGCGCCTCGCCGGTGACCACCGCCGCCGCGGCGCCGTCGCCGAACAGCCCCGAGGCGATGAGGGCCGGAATCGACAGGTCTTCGCGCTGCAGGGTGAGCGAGCAGAGTTCGACGGCGAGCAGCACCGCCGCCTCGCCGGGGAAGGCACGCACGTAGTCTGCGGCGCGCGCGATGCCCGCCGCGCCGGCGACGCACCCGAGGCCGAAGATCGGCACCCGCTTGACCTGCGGCGACAGGCCGAGGCGCCCGACCAGCCGCGCGTCGAGCGACGGCGTGGCGATGCCGGTCACCGACACGGTGAAGATCGCGCCGACGTCGGTCGGCGCCACGCCGGCCGCGTCGAGCGCCGCCGCCACCGCCCGCTCGCCGACCTCGAGCCCGACGCGGATCCAGGCGTCGTTGGCGGCGCCGAATCCGTCGAGCGACGCGTAGGCCTCGATCGGCAGCGCCAGGTGGCGGCCGCCGACTTTCACGTTGCGGTGCAGCTGCTCGAGCCGCGCCGGGTTGAAGTAGCGCTGGCTCCAGTGCTCGCGGAAGGCCGCCAGCAGCGCCTCCTGGTCGTAGTAGTGGGGCGGAAAAGCCGAGGCGACGGCGGCGATCCTCACGCGGCTTCTCCGGCGCCGAGGCGGGTCGCCCGCGCCAGGGCGGCCACCGCCAGGCCGGCGACCGGCAGCGCGACGAGCTCGATGCGCGCCGCCTGCCAGAACGGGTCGGTGGGCAGGCGGGTGAGCTGGGCGATCGACAGCACGAGGATCGGTCCGCGGAAGAGCCAGGCGGCGAGGCCGGCGGTGACGCCGTCGAACAGGCGCGCCGCGCCGCGCCCGCGCACCAGCAGGTAGAGCGCGACCAGCGCCGTCGCCTCGAAGGCGAGGGCGAGGGTGCGCACGCCCGTCGGCAGGCCGCCCGGCCGGCCGATGCCGCGCGCCGCCAGTGGCGCGAGGTCGGGGCCGAGACCCAGGGTCTCGGCGGCGAAACCGGCCAGGGCGAGCACCAGCATCGCCGTCGGCAACGCCAGGGCGAGGAAGCGGGCGGTCGGCAGGCGGGCCGGGGACATCGGAGAGGATGATAGCGCCGGCTCCGGGCGCCCCGAATCCGGTCTAGACTGCGCGGCGAATCGCACCGCATGCAACCGGCCTGGATCTTTCCGCTCGCCCTCTCGCTGGCCGCCGTGGCCGGCCTCGAGGTCGTCTACCTGCTGCTGCGCCGGCACCTGCCGCGGCTCGCGGAGCGCATCTCCTACCAACTGTGGACGCTCTCGCTCGGCGTCGTGTCGCTGCTCGCCGCCGGCCGCGAGCTGACGCTCCTGCCGCCGCGCCTCGAGAGCCGGCTGCTCGCCATCGCCGGCTTTCTCGCCGCCGTCCTCTCGGTCACCTTCGCCTGGCGGCTCTTCGATCGCCTCCTGGTGGCGCGCCGGCTCGACGCGCGCGGGCGTCCGGCCGTCCCCCGGCTGGTGCGCGACCTCGGCGCCTGGCTGGCGCTGGCGCTCGGCCTGATCCTCGGCGCGGTCTGGTTCTTCGACGCCAGCCTGAGCGGCCTCGCGCTGCCTTCGGCGGTGGTCTCGGCGGTGCTCGGCTTCGCGCTGCAGGACGTGCTGAAAAACGTCTTCGCGGGCCTCGCCCTGCAGACCGAGGAGCCGTTCGACATCGGCGACTGGATCGTCGTCGATGGCGAGCCGCGCCGGGTGGTCGAGATGTCCTGGCGCACCACGCAGCTGCGCAGCTCCCTCGGCGTCGACTACCGCGAGCCCAACGCCAACCTGGTCTCGACCGAGATCGTCAACCTCGGCGCCGGCGAGCGCCCCGTCGGATTCGCGGTCACGGTGGGAATCGCCTACGGCGCGCCGCCGCGGCTGGTCAAGGAGGCGCTCGAGCGGGCGGCGCGCGAGGCGCCAGGTGTGGCGCGCGAGCCCACTCCCGCGGCGCTGGTCGCCGGCTTCGGCGATTCGGCGGTCACCTACGAGCTGCGCTACTGGTCGCGCGAGGTCGAGGGGGTAGCGCGGGTGCGCGACGCCGTGCTCTCTCGCGTCTGGTACCGCCTGCATCGCGATGGCTGGACGATTCCGTTCCCCATGCGCACGGTGCAGATCGAGACCAGCCGCCGCATCGCCGACGACAAGCGCGCCTGGCGCAGCGGCCGGGCCGAGGAGCTGCTGGCGCGTACCGACCTGTTCGCCGAGCTCGATCCGGCGGTGCGCCGGCGCCTCGCCGCGGCGGCGGGGCACCACTACTACGACGCCGGCGAGCGGCTGGTCGTCGAGGGGGAACACGGCGAGTCGCTGATGCTGCTGTCGCGCGGTTCGGTGAGCGTCTCCAAGTCGGGCGCCGAGGTGGGAACCTCCCGGCTCGCCCTGGCGACGCTCGACGCCGGGGAGTACTTCGGCGAGATGTCGCTGCTCACCGGCGCGCCGCGCAGCGCCACGGTCACCGCCGACGGCGCGGTCGAAGTCTTCGTGCTCGACCGCGCGGCGCTGTCGCCGATCCTCGAGAGCGACCCGGCGATCGCCGAGGCCCTGTCGCGCCGGCTGGCCGAGCGGATGGCCGCCACCGCCGCCCGGATCGAGGATCGCCGCGGCGAGGCGCCGCGCGCCGAAGCCTCCGACGCGCAGACGCTGCTTCGCCGCATCCGCTCCTTCTTCCATCTCGGCAGCCGGGGTAACTGAGCCGGGTCCGCGAGGCCGCCCCGGGAGGGTTGACAGCCGCCGGACGTTTTGACTATTCTGGAACCGTGAAAGCAACGACCGCCGTCGAACGGCTCGCCGCCCTCGCCCAGGAGACCCGCCTCGAGATCTACCGTCGCCTCGTGCGGCGGGGTCCCGACGGTCTCGCCGCCGGTGCGATCGCCGAGGCGCTCGCCATCCCCAAGCCGACGCTCAGCTTCCATCTCGCGGCGCTCGAGCGCGCCGGCCTGGTGTCGGCGCGCCGCCAGGGCCGCTCCATCCTCTACGCCCCCGACTTCGCGGCGGCCGGCGAGCTGGTGGCCTTCCTGACGGAGAGCTGTTGCGCCGACGGAGCCTGCGCGCCGGCGGTCCCTCTGCGGCGCCCCGGCGCCACCCCAAAAAGGAGCCTGCCATGAGTCACGTCCCCGAATCCCCCGAGTCGCTGGTCGCCGAAGTGCGCCAGCGCTACGGCCGCATCGCCAGCGGCGAAGTCTCCGGCTGCGGCTGCAGCTGCAACGACGCTCCGGCCGGCGTCGAGTCGGCGCTCTCGCGCGGCATCGGCTACGCCGACGGCGACCTCGCCGCCATCCCCGAAGAGGCCAACCTCGGGCTCGGCTGTGGGGCGCCGCTCGCCGGCCTGGCGCTGGCGCCGGGCGAGACGGTGCTCGATCTCGGCTCGGGGGCCGGCATGGATGCCTTCCTCGCCGCGCGTCAGGTCGGCGCCACGGGGCGCGTGATCGGTGTCGACATGACCCCGGAGATGATCGACCGGGCGCGCACTGCCGCCGCGAAGCACGGCTTCGCCAACGTCGAGTTCCGCCGCGGCCGGCTCGAGCAGCTGCCGGTCGACGACTCCTCGGTCGACGCGGTGACCAGCAACTGCGTCTTCAACCTGGTGCCGGACAAGCCGGCGGTCTTCCGCGAGGTGGCGCGCGTGCTCAAGCCGGGCGGCCGCATCGTCGTCTCCGACATCCTGCTCGACCGTCCGCTGCCCGAGGCGATGGCCCGTGACCTGCTCGCCTGGGTCGGCTGCGTCGCCGGCGCCGAGCTGCGCGAGCCCTACTTCGCCGCGGTGGCCGCGGCCGGACTCGGCGAGATCGAGATCCTGCGCGACGCCGACTACGGCGCCACCTTCGAGGCCGCGGCGCCCGAACAGGCGGCCGAGCTGCTGAGCCGGTCCGGCGTCGACCCGGCTGCGGTGCGCGGCACCATCCGGTCGATCACCTGGCGGGCGCGCAAGCCCGCCTGAAGGGTGCGCTGCGCCGCCGGGTCAGCGCGGCC
>JAIOJQ010000192.1 GCA_019911865.1 Thermoanaerobaculia bacterium | reverse complement strand
CGCGACATGTGGCTGACCGGCTTCGACGCGCCGAGCCTCTCCACCATGTACGTCGACAAGCCGATGCGCGGCCACGGGCTGATGCAGGCGATCGCGCGGGTCAACCGGGTGTTCAAGGACAAGCCGGGCGGGCTGGTGGTCGACTACCTGGGGCTCGCCGACGAGCTCAAGGCGGCGCTCGCCACCTACACCGAGGCGGGCGGCCAGGGCAAGACCGCGCTCGACCAGGCCGAGGCCGTGGCGCTGATGCTCGAGAAGTACGAGATCTGCCGCGGCCTCTTCCACCGCTTCGACTGGAGCCGCTGGGTCTCCGGTACTCCGCAGAACCGGCTCTCGCTGCTGCCCGCCGCGCAGGAGCACGTGCTGGCGCAGGAGGACGGCAAGAACCGGCTGCTCCGTTCGGTCACCGAGCTCTCCCAGGCCTTCGCGCTCGCGGTGCCGCACGAGGAGGCGCTCCGGATCCGCGACGACGTCGGCTTCTTCCAGGCCGTGCGCGCCGTGCTCGCCAAGGGGACCGCCCGCGAACAGCGGAGCGACGAGGAGATGGACCTCGCCATCCGCCAGATCGTCTCGCGCGCGCTGGTCGCCGGCGAGGTGGTCGACGTCTTCGCCGCGGCGGGACTCAGGAAGCCCGACATCTCGATTCTCTCCGACGAGTTCCTGGCCGAGGTCCGCGGCCTGCCGCAGAGGAACCTAGCCGTCGAGCTGCTCCAGAAGCTCCTGCGCGGCGAAATCCGTACCCGCGGCCGGAGGAACGTCGTCCAGGCGAAGAGCTTCGCCGAGCTGCTCGAGCGGGCGCTGCGCAAGTACCAGAACCGCGCCATCGAGACCGCCCAGGTGATCGAGGAGCTGATCCAGCTCGCCAAGGAGATGCGCGAAGCCGACGCCAGAGGCGAGGCGCTCGGCCTCACCGACGACGAGCTCGCCTTCTACGACGCGCTCGAGACCAACGACAGCGCCGTCCAGGTCCTGGGCGACGAGACCCTGCGCCAGATCGCCCGCGAGCTCGTCGAGACCGTTCGCAAGAACGTCACCATCGACTGGACCCTGAGAGAGAACGTCCGGGCCCAACTGCGCGTCTACGTCAAGCGGATCCTCCGCAAGTACGGCTACCCGCCGGACAAGCAGGAGAAGGCGACCCAGACCGTGCTCGAACAGGCGGAGGTGCTGAGCGAGGGGTGGGCGGGGTAGGAGGAAGCGAGAGGGTGAACGAGCGCGGGCGGTACGAGGCGAAGGGGGTCGAGGCCGAGTTCGAGCCCGGATCTCACGGGCGCGTGCTGCGCAACCTCCGGGGGATCCGTCGCGTTCGCGAGATGCACGAGGCCGAGTTCGAAGGGCTCCTTCGCACCACCGAGGCGTGGTTCTCGCGTGCCCGGACCGATCAGCGCTTCACCGCGGCGAACATCCGCGCGATGCACCACGAGTGGCTCGGCGACATCTACCCGTGGGCGGGCGAGTACCGCACGGTGGACCTGTCCAAGGGTGACCTCCACTTCGCGAATGCCGGGCAGATCCATCGGTTGATGGCCGAGCTCGAGCGCGGTCCGCTGACCATCTACACCCCCTGTCGGCCTGCGCCAGTCGCCGACGTGGCGCACGGTATCGCGGTCGTCCACGCCGAGCTGATCCTGATTCATCCCTTTCGCGAGGGGAATGGCCGTTGCGCCCGGTTGCTGGCGGGCCTGATGGGACTCCAGGCGGGGCTGCCAGCGCTCCGTTTCGACCGACTCGACGGGAAGGGGAAGGCGAGATACTTCGAGGGCATCCAAGCCGCCTTCGACCGGGACTACGGACTGCTCAGCGGGCTTTTCGCTTCGGTGATCGAGCAGACGGTGAAGCACCAGCGGAGGGCTTCCCGGCGGTGAGACCGGCGGTCTTCGTCGACTTCCGGGCCCCGGTCCGGATGCCCTCGATGGCCGAAGAGGTCGCGACCGTCTCGAAGACCTGCTGCTTTCGATCCGCGAGGGTGCGGAGGTGCGGGTTCGAATCGATCAGCAGCTTGCCCATGACGGGTTCATTCTATCGCGCCCAGCGCCCCGAAGCAGCCGGCCAGAACGGTGCCAGCCGATTCGCCAGAGCTGTCTTTTCTGCGGGTTGCCGCGGCTCGGGCACCTCTCGGGGGTGCAATCATCGAAGCGGCCCCCCGAGGAGTGGAGGAATCCTGCGAGTGCGCGCCTGCTGCTGGCTGCTGGGTCTGCTCCTGCTGCCGAGCGCCGCCTCGGCCGGCGAGTTGTGGGCGCTCAGCGGCTGCACGGAGGCGGACGATGCCAGGTCCCGCCAGGTCGCGCAGGAGGTTCTTGCCGCACCGCCGACCTCGGAACTGCACGTGCCGCATCCGTTTCCGGAGACTGTCGGGGAAGCTTTCGCGGATTTCGATCATCAGTACGTGCGGAGCTGGTCGAAGCAGCCCCGCCGCTTCGTCCCCGCAGAGGATCGCTGGATGCTCGAGCTGCTCGAGTCCGACGCGCTGGCGGCTGAATGGCTCACTGGCGCGAACTGGGCACCTTCCCGGTGCGGCCTCGTGCATGGAACTCAGCCCGCGTTTCACGTCTTGCGGCTGAAGCTGCGGGCGGACGGCGGCGAAGTCGCGCGCATCGTGCTGTTGCCGAGCGGTCTGTTGCGCAGTCTGAGGCTGAGAAGAGATCAGCGGAGCTTCGCGATGATGGACGGGCACCACATCGAGGACATGACCGCCGCGCAGCGCGCCGCGACGGAACGAGGGCTGAACTTCGAACGTCCGCAGTACGTCGCGCTGGCGGGCCCGACGATGCCTTGCTCCGAGGCCAACCCGTGCATCGCATTCCGGGACGGGGAGCGCG
>JAIOJQ010000191.1 GCA_019911865.1 Thermoanaerobaculia bacterium | reverse complement strand
GGCGGGGAGGCGGGGCCGTTGGTCGAGCAGATCCGCGAACTGCCGTCGCTCGGCTGCGAGCGGCTGATTCTGCTCGGCGACGTCCTCCAGGTCTGGGTCGGTTTCGAGCAGTACCAGACCGACGAGTCGCGGGCGCTGCTCGCCGCGGTGGACGACGTGCGGTCGCACGGGGTGCGGGTCGACTGCATCGAGGGAAACCGCGACTTCTTCCTCGCCGAAGGGCCGCTGCGCGCGCACTTCGACTCGGTCGGCCTCGAGGTCGCCTTTGTCGCCGGCGGCGAGCGCTGCCTGGCGGTGCACGGCGACCGGCTCAACGACCGGGACCACGCCTACCGCGCCTGGCGCTGGCTGTCGAAGAGCCCGCCGGTGCGCGGCGTCGTCCGCCACCTGCCGCGCCGCGTGGTCGAGCCGCTGATCCAGCGCACCGAGAGCCGCCTGTCGGGTACCAATTTCAAGCACAAGATGCGGATCCCCGAGGAGGCCATCCGCGCCTGGGCGACCCGCCGGCTGGCCGATGGCTACGACCGGATCCTGCTCGGGCACTTCCACGAGGCGCGCAGCTGGAGCCTGCCGGGAGGCGAAGTGCGGCTGCTCGAGGCCTGGTTCTCGAGCCGCCGCGTCGAGTGGGTCGGATAGGATCCCGCCGCGTGCTCCGGCGAATGACGATGCTCGGCAGCGGCACCTCGACGGGGGTGCCGGTCATCGGCTGCGGCTGCGCCGTGTGCACCAGCACCGACCCGCGCAACCGCCGGATGCGGCCCGGCCTGCAGATCGAGGCCTCGGGCGGCACGATCGTCGTCGACACCTCGCCGGACTTCCGCGAACAGGCGCTGCGCTTCGCCGTCGAGCGGGTCGACGCGGTGCTCTTCACCCACGCTCACGCCGACCACGTCTTCGGGCTCGACGACCTGCGGATCTTCAACTTCCGCCAGCGCGCGCCCATCCCCTGCTACGGCCCGCCCGAAACGATGGCCCGTCTGCGCCAGATCTTCGCCTACGTCTTCGAGGAGGGGCAGGAGGGGGGTGGCAAGCCGAAGCTCGAGCTGGTGGCGGTGACGCGGCCGTTCGACCTGCTCGGCGAGCGGGTGGTCCCGATTCCGGTGATGCACGGGGAGATGGAGGTGTACGGCTGGCGCATCGGCAACTTCGCCGTGGTCACCGACGTCAATTTCATTCCCGAATCGAGCTGGGACTCCCTCGCCGGAGTCGAGGTGCTGGTTCTCTCGGCGCTGCGCTACCGTCCGCACCCGACCCACTGGAGCTTCGAGGAGTCGCTGGCCGCGGCACGCCGCATCGGCGCGCGGCGGACGATCCTCACCCACATCGCCCACGACATCGACCACGCGGACCTGCACGTCCCGGTGCCGCCGGGAGTCGAGATCGGTCATGACGGACTCGTCGTCGAGCTCGGTTGAGCCGCGGCGAATCCGCGCCGGCGGCGTTGCCGCGGGCGCGGCGGAGATCCCGCCGTCGAAGAGCCTGACCCACCGCGCCTTCGCCCTGGCGCTGCTGGCCCGCGCGCCGCTGCGCATCGAGCACCCGCTCGAAGCCGAGGACACCCGACTGTTCCTCGCGGCGCTGGCGACGCTCGGCTGCGCGATCGAGCGCCGCGGCGACGGGATCACGATCCGCCGTGTCGCATCGCCCGTCGCCACGCAGGGCCGGCTCTTCTTCGGCAACGCCGGGACGCCGCTGCGCTTCTGCGTCGCGCTGGCCGCCGTGGTGCCGGGAATCTGGGAGCTCGACGGCACGGCGCGGCTGCGCGAGCGGCCGGTGGGGCCGCTGGCCGACGCGCTGCGCGCGCTCGGTGTGCGGATCGAGTTCGCCGGCACGCCCGGCTGTGCGCCGCTGGTGGTGCACGGCGCCGGGCTGCCGGGCGGCCGGGTGCGGCTCGACGCCGGCGAATCGAGCCAGTACCTCTCCGCGCTGCTGCTCGCCGGGCAGGCAGCCGAAGGGCCGCTCGAGATCGAGGTCCCCGCTCTCGTCTCGGCGCCGTACGTCGAGCTGACGGTCGACCTGATCCGGAGGCAGGGAGGGCGGGTCGAGCATCCGGCGACCGGGCTCTGGGTCAGCCGGCCGAGCAACCTCGCGGGCGGCGCCATCGACATCGAGCCGGACCTCTCGGCCGCCGCGTATCCGGCGGCCGCCGCGGCGCTGACGGGCGGTGACATCCTCCTCCAGCGGGTCTCTCCGGCTTCGCGGCAGGGCGACCGCCGTTTCCTCGACCTGCTCGACCGGATGGGCGCCAGCGTCCGTCCGGAGTCCGGCGGCATCCGGGTGCGCGGCGCGGGCGCCCTGGCGGCGATCGAGGCGGACCTTTCCGACATCCCCGACCAGGTGCCGACGCTCGCCGCGCTGGCACCGTTCGCGCGCGGCACGACGCGCATCTCGAACGTCGCCCATCTGCGGATCAAGGAGAGCGACCGGCTGGCGGCGATGGCGTCGGAGCTGACGCGCGCCGGCGCGGTGGTGACCGAGCGGGCCGACGGACTGGAGATCGAGGGGACCTGGGCCGACGCGCCGCCGCCGGCGACGCCGGTGGTCGTCGACCCGCGCGACGATCACCGGATCGCCATGGCGATGGCGCTCGTCGGCCTGCGCCGCCCGGGCCTGGCGATCGCCGATCCCGGCTGCGTCGGCAAGTCCTGGCCGGGCTTCTGGGACGGTTTCGCGGCCTGGAGCGGCGAAGGGGAGGCCGGGCGCTGAGCCGGCCGGCGACGACGCTGCGCCACCCGGCCCTGGCGCCGGCCACCGGCCTGCCGCCGGAGCGGGCCGACCTGTCGGACCGCGCCCGGCTCGGCGTCGTGTTGCAGGCGGCCGGGCTGCTGTCGCTCTGCGAAGTCGCCGGCTGGCGGCTCGCCGGCGACTGGAGTGCGGCGCGGGTCGACCGATCCGGCGCGCTTACCGGCCTGACCGTCGAGCCGGGACGCGCGGCGACGGCGCCGCTCGCTCTGCTGCTCGACCTGCTGCGCCGGCTGTTCGGCGGCGACGCCGTCGCCGGG
>JAIOJQ010000190.1 GCA_019911865.1 Thermoanaerobaculia bacterium | reverse complement strand
GGGGAAGTGGCTGCGGCGGGGGGCGCTGTGTGTCGGGTGGGCGATTTCGCTGCTCCTGGTGGCGGCGGCGACGGCGCGGCTCTGGCTGGCGGGTCAGCAGCTCCCCTCGGGGGGGCCGTTGCGTCCGCGCCAGGCGGCGATCGACGTCCGGCGCTACGAGCTCGACCTGCGCCTCGACCCGGCGCGCCGCTCGCTCGCCGGGCGCGCCGTGACGCACCTGCTCACCGTGGCGCCGCTCGACGCCGTCGAGCTCCACCTCGACGACCGGCTGAAGGTGGTCGCGGCCACGGTCGACGGCACGGCGGCCCGCTTCCGCCATCGGCGCGGGCTGGTCAGCGTCGAGCTCGCCGCCGCGTGGGGGCCCGGCGAGCGGCACGCCGTCGAGCTCCGCTACGCCGGCCGGCCGAAAGTCGCCGCAAAGCCGCCGTGGCTGGACGGCCTGGTCTGGGCCGAGACGCCGTCGGGCGCCGCGTGGCTGGGGGTCACCGTGCAAGGGGACGGCGCCGACGACTGGTGGCCCTGCAAGGACCACCCCTCCGACGAGCCGGACGACGGCGTGGCGATCGCCCTCACCCTGCCCTCGGAGCTGGTCGCCCTGTCGAACGGCCGCAAAACCGGCGAGACCGTCCACGCGGATGGCACCACGACCACGCGCTGGGAGGTCGGGCATCCGATCAACAACTATCTGGTCACCTTCAACGCCGGTCCCTACGTGCCGATCGAGGCGACCTACGGCGGCGTCGACGGCGACCGTGCCGAAACGATCGTCTTCTGGGCGATCCCCGAGCACCGCGAGCAGGCCGCCCGGTTGTGGCAGGAGCAGGGGGCGGCGATGCTCGCCTCCTATGCGCGCCGCTACGGCGAGTATCCCTACCTCGACGAGAAGTTCCACGTCGCCGAGACTCCTTATCTCGGCATGGAGCACCAGACGATCGTCGCCTACGGCGCCGACTTCGAGAACAACGAGCACGGCTTCGACGAGCTGCTCTTCCACGAGACGGCGCACGAGTGGTGGGGCAACAAGGTGACGGCGCGCGACTGGGCCGATTTCTGGCTGCAGGAGGGGTTCGCCACCTATGCCGTGGCGCTGCACGTCCTCGACTCGCGCGGCGAAGCGGCCTACCTCGACCACATGCGCGGCGTGACGGCCGGCATCCGCAACCGCGTGCCGATTGTCGGCGGGCGCGACCGGGTCGCCTCGGAGGCCTACGTCGGCGACATCTACGCCAAGGGGGCCGCGGTGCTGCACACCCTGCGCTGGGAGCTCGGCGCGGCGGCGCTCGACGAGGCGCTGCGCCGCTTCGCTACCGACGCGCTGCCGGCGGACGGGCTGGTCGAAACGGCCGACTTCGAGCGCCTGGTCGGCGAGATCGCCGGCCGCAACCTCGACTGGTTCTGGCAGCGCTATCTGCGCCGCGCCGCGCCGCCGCGCTGGCGTCTCGAGCGGACGCCGACGCCGCCCGCCCGCGAGGCGATCACCCTCGCCTGGGACGACCCGGCCTTCGAGCTCGCCCTGCCGATCGTCGTGGCCGGCGAGGCGCGCCGGGTCGAGATGCCCGGCGGCCACGCCCGCTTCGAGGTTCCCGCCGGCACCCCGATCGAAGTCGACCCCGAGCGCCGCATCCTCGCCGAACCGGCCGCCAGCCATCGCACCGGACCGAGCGGCTCGCGAGTCGGCGGGACGCCGGAAACGTGAACCTTCAATCGGCCGCGTGTCGGGCTCGCGCAGGGCGGCGGGAGGCCTCGCGAGCCGCAGCGGCCGCCTGTTCGGCGGCCCGCCAGGCGTCGACGAGCTGCTGAATGCCGCGTTCGCTGTAGCCCGGGATCACCGTCTCCCGGAAGGCGATCACCGGCACGCCCGAGCCCGGTGCCAGCCGCTCCTTCTCGCGCGCCGCCGCGGCGCTTTGTTCGACATCCTGCTCGTGGTAGCGAGCGCCTAGCCGGTCGAGCAGCTCGCGGCTCTTGCGGCACCAGCCGCACCAACTGGTGGTGTAGAAGGCGATGGTCGGCGTCTCGACGTCGTCGACGTGGGCGAAATCGGCGTCGGTGAATCGACGCACCGGCGCGGCCTCGACCGGCGCGGCCGGTGGCGGCGCCGGCGGCCGATTGGCCGCTTCGGTGGCCGCCAGGTCGACCTCGTCCGCGGGCAGCGCGGCGAGCGAACCGTTCGCCTGGGTGAACAGCACACGGCGCCCTTCGAGCCGCACCGCGCCCCGCGTCTCCACCCGCGCTCCGTCGCGCAGCACCAGCCAATCCGGCGCGCCCGTCGCCGGCATGGACAACACGGCGATCATGGCTGCCCACGCTGCTGCCGCACTTCGCTTGCTTCGCTTCGTCTGGCTCATCTCGCCCTCTCGCTCCTCACTCGGCGCCGCTCGCAGATCGCGCGGCGTGCCAACCCGCTGCGTCCCCGAAGCCGTTGGCATGGCCGAATCTACTCTGCGGCTAGTCCTCCTCGCCCTGGTGGCCGAACTCGCAACTTCCGGACGAGTGTGGCAACGCCCGACTCCTCAGCCGGACGACGGGTGTTCGCGGCGCAGGCGGTCGAGATCGACGTAGATGCGGCGGAAGGCGTCGGCGAGGCGGGGATCGAAGTGGCTTCCGGCGTCGGCGAGGATGCGGCGCACGGCTTCCTCGTGGGCGATGGCGTCCTTGTAGGGGCGCAGCGCCGTGATCGCATCGTAGGCATCGACCAGGGCGACGATGCGGGCGGCGAGCGGAATCTGCTCGCCGGCGAGGCGGCGCGGGTAGCCGCGGCCGTCCCAGCGCTCGTGGTGGGCGTACGCGATCTCCATTCCCATGGCGAGAAAGGACTGCCCTGGGCTGCGCGCGATGACGCCGCGCAGCGTGTCGCCACCGATCGTCGTGTGGCGCTCCATGATGCCGCGCTCGCGCAGATCGAGAGCGCCCGGCTTGGTGAGAATGGCATCGGGAATCGCCACCTTGCCGATGTCGTGCAGCGGGCTCGAGCGGAACAGCTCCTCGACGAAATCCTCGCCGAGCGGGCCGAAAGGCCCGTCGGCGATCGCCTCGGCGAGACGGCGCGAAAACCAGGCGATGCGGTCGAGATGCTCGCCGGTGGTGCCGCCGCGCAGCTCGGCGAGGCGCGCCAGCGTGAGCAGCGCCTGGTCGCGCGTACGGCGGACCTCGCCGGTCTGCGCCGCCACCCGAGCGGCGAGCTGGTCGTTGAGGCGGGCCAGCTCGGCGGTGCGCGCGGCGACCTCGGCCTCGAGCTCGGCCTGCCGGCGACCGAGGCTCGTCAGGCGCCAGCGCACCAGCAGGGCGGCCAGGGCGAGCAGGGCGAGGGCGGCGGCGAGGCGAACGGCGAAGCGCTCGTGCCAGCGCGGCGCGATCTCGACGTCGGCCGTCGCCGGAGCTCCCCAGGGTCCGTCGCCGAACGCCGCCATCACTTCGAAGCGATAGCTGCCCGCCGGCAGCCGCTCGTAGACCGCCGCGCGCCAGGGCGTGCACGGGGCCCGGCGACGGCAGCGCTTGCACCGCGAGCGTCGCCCGGTCGACGATCGCCACGCCGGCCTCGCTCGCCACCCAGAGTTCGTCGCCGGCCCCTTCGGCGAGGGCGTAGACGGCCGGCGCGGCGGTCGGCGCGAGCGGCACGGCGCGAAAGCGCTCACCGTCGAAGCGCAGCAGCCCGGCGTCCGTGCCGACCCAGAGCCAACCGCCGGCGTCGGCGACGAGCGCCCGCACCGGCGCGGTGGGCAGACCGCTCTCGGCCGTGCGCCGTTCGACCCGCCAGCCGCTCAGCGGTGCCCCGTCGGCAGGGGCGCTCGTCGCGAGCAGGGTAGCGCCCGCCAGGGCGGCGGCGGTGAGGAGCTGGCGTTTCATCTCAGCTGCCGAGCGGGGTCGCGACGATCGACCCGTCGGCGCCGCGGGTGAGCAGCGTCTCCGAGAAATCGCTATGCGCTGCAACGTGGACGCCGGGTCCGACGATCACCCGCCGCAGACGCGCGCCGGCTCCCACCACGGCGTCCGGCAGGACGAGGCAGCGCGCCAGCCGGGCGCCCGCTTCGACGCTCGCCCCGGGCTCGACCATCGAGGAGCGCACCCGCGCGCCGGCCGCGACGCGGGCGGCACGATCGACGCGGCTCCGTCGCGGCGCGAGGCCGGTGAGAGCGAAGTCGAGCGCCCCTTCGAGGTAGCGCGCCGGCGTGCCGAGGTCGTGCCAGGGGCGGAAGGTCTCCACCGCGGCGATCGTCGCCCCCTCGGCGAGCAGCGGTTCGTAGAGTGCGCTGACGATGTCCGACGCGCCGGCGGGCAGGCGCGCGAGCAGCGACGGGTGGAGCACCGCGGCGCCGGCGAAGACGCGCCGCGTCGGCGCCGTGGCGGCGGCGAGATCGCCGCCGCGAAAGGCGACGACGCGGCCGCGATCGACTGCCACGCCACCGCCGAAGCGGCGCGGATCGGCGCGGCAGGCGACCAGCAGGGTCACCGCCGCGTCGCCGCGCGCGTGACGGGCGAGCAACCGATCGAGCGGCCAGCGGCAGAGCGAATCCCCGTTGAGGACCACCGCCGGCGAGGCGCCGGCAAGGAACGGGGCGAGCGGCACCAGCGCACCCCCGGTTCCGAGCAGCGCGGCCGATTCGTCCGACCAGGTGAGCGCGAGCGTCCGGCGACCACAGCGGTGCGACTCGCCGAGCGCCGCGCGGATCGCCTCGCCGAGGTGATGCAGGTTGAGCGCCGCCTCCCGGCAGCCGGCGAGCAGCAGGGCATCGAGCGAGCGAACGACCAGCGGTCGCCCGGCTACCGGCAGCAGCGGCTTGGGCAGCTCCAGGGTGAGCGGGCGCAGCCGCTCGCCGCGCCCGGCGGCGAGCACGAGGGCGCGCGGACCCGGCTGCCGGCGCACTCCGGGCTCAGCTCGCGTCGGGGAAGACCATGTCGCTGGGGACTTCCGGGTGCGCCGCGGCGTGCTCGGCCCACAGCATCAGGTAGGACTTGCGCACCGCCTGCTCGGGGTCGAAGCCACAGCGCTTGGCGACCGCCTCGGCCTTGCCCCCTTCGAACTCGACGAAGTCGCCGAGCGGCGTGTGGTCGAGGCAGATCGTCTCGGAGCCGAGCCGCCACTCCTCGCGCAGCTTCTGGTAGCGCTTCTGCACCTGATAGCCGAGCAGGGCGAAGAGGTGGAGCGCCGTCTCGGCGCTCTCGACCCGCAGCTCGAGCTCCGGGCGCAGCCTGGCCGGCCCCTCGAAGGTGGCCGGCCCCTTGTAGGTGAGAATGGCGCCACGCCCTTCCTCGGCGCGCACCCGCAGCACGCAGCTGCGGCCGGCGAGCTCGCCTTCGCGGTCGAGGATCCAGTTCTCCTCGAAGACCGCCGGGCCGACCCGCTCGGCCTCGAGCTCGAGCAGTCGCTGGCGCAGCGCATCGAGGTCGACCTGGGCGAACTTCAGCTCGCGCTCGACCGGCACGACGGGCTGGGCGCTCACGCGCGCACCTGCGCGGCGCGGTCGAGCAGGCGGGCGATGGCGCGCACGCCGTTGTCGAAGTTGACCACGTCGAACTTCTCGTTGGGAGAGTGGAGGCGGTCCTCCTCGAGGCCGAAGCCGAGCATCAGGACCGGCACGCCGAGGGCGGCGGCGAAGGTGCCGACGATCGGGATCGAGCCGCCGGTGCGGATGCGCACCGCGCGCCGGCCCCAGACGTCCTCGAGGGCGTCGAGCGCCGCCGCGGCGTACGGCCCCGTGGCGTCGACGGTCACCGCTTCGGCGCCGTGCAGGTAGACGACTTCCACCCGGACGCCGGCCGGTGCGACCTGTTCGACGAAGGCCTTGAGCTGCTCGGCGACGCGCGCCGGCGACTGGTCGGCGACCAGCCGGAACGAGACTTTGCAGCCGGCCGTCGCCGGCAGCACCGTCTTGGCTCCCGCCCCCTGGTAGCCGCTCCACAACCCGTTGACGTCGCAGGTCGGCCGCGCCCAGGTGCGCTCGACGTAGGTGTAGCCCTCCTCGCCGGTGAGCGTCGACACGTCCAGGTCTTCGCGCACCTCGCGCTCGTCGAGGCCGAGGCCGGTGAACTCCTGGCGCTCCCAGTCGGCGAGCGGCCGGACGTCGTCGTAGAAGCCGGGAATCCGGATGCGCCCGGTCGCCGGGTCGCGCAGCGCCGCGACGATCGTCGCCAGGGCGTTGGCCGGGTTCTCCACCCCGCCGCCGTAGACGCCCGAGTGGAGATCGCGATTGGGCCCCTGGACGCGGATTTCGAAGTAGGCGAGGCCGCGCAGGCCGTAAGTGATCGCCGGGGCGCCGCGCTCCCACATCGCCGTGTCGGAGACGACCACGACGTCGCAGGCGAGGCGCGACGGGCCCTGTTCCCGGACGAACTTTTCGATCGACTCGCCGCCCGACTCCTCTTCGCCCTCGACGATGAACTTGACGTTGACCGGCAGCTTGCCGCGTTCGGCCAGCATCGCCTCGACCGCCTTGAGGTGAGCGTACGACTGTCCCTTGTCGTCGGTGGCGCCGCGGGCGACCAGCCAGTCGCCGTCCGGGCCCGCCTCGAGGGTCGGCTCGAACGGCGGATTGCGCCACTCGGCGAGCGGATCGGGGGGCTGGACGTCGTAGTGACCGTAGAAGAGGACCGTCGGCGCGTCCGGCCCGGCGCCGCTCCACTCGGCATAGACGAGCGGATGGCCGTCGGTGGCAATCTTTTCGGTGGTGAGCCCGGCCTCGCCCATGCGGGCGATCAGCCATTCGGCGCAGCGCTCGACGTCCCCCTTGTGGGCCGGGTCGGTCGAGATCGACGGGATGCGCAGGTAGTCCTTGAGCTCGTCGAGGTAGCGGGACTTGTCGCGCTCGATGCGGGAGAAGACGTCCTGGGTGGCATGCGTCATGGGAGAGGGTCCTCGTTTTCCGCCCCAAGCGGGGTCGATGAGCATAGCAAAGGGGGACCCGGCTCCCGGCGCCGCCGGAACCGTTTCGCGCCGCAGCGCGGCGCCGGTCCGGGCGCCGCCGCGCTGGCGATGTCAGCCCGCGGGCCGCGCCGCCGTTCTGGAGAGAGAACCCGAGGAGAACCGACCGATGAACGTCGTCCCCGCGCCGCTGCGTTTCGCCCCCTCTCTGCTCGCCCTGATGCTCTCCGCGGTCGCCCTGCCGGCGCTCGCCGCCGACGGCGACCCCGATCTCACCTTCTCGACCGACGGCCAGACCACTTACACCATCTCGTCGCCGGCCGTCTCCGGCGAACGCGCCTCGGCGGTGCTCGCCCTGCCCGACGGCGAGCTGCTGATCGGCGGCTCCTCCTGGGGGGGCGCCGTGGCGGTCGAAGACTTCGCGGTCGTCAAGTACCAGGCCGGTGGGACTCCCGACCTCGGCTTCGGCAGCCTCGGCAGCCGCGTCGTCGACCTCGGTGCCAGCGACTCGCTGGAAGCTCTCTTCCGCGAGGCGGACGGCCGCCTGATGCTCGCCGGCCGCTCGGGCTATCTGCCGGCCTTCGCGCGGCTGACCGCTGCGGGCAACCTCGACGGCACCTTCGGCAGCGGCGGCACGCTGGTCGTCGACCCGCCCTGGGGCGCCGCCGAAATCGTCACCTACGAGCAGACCGCCCGGCGCACGGAGGCGGGCAAGTACCTCTTCGCCGGCCGCTGCCGCCTCTGCCCGGCCAACGACTCCTTCCGGCCGTTCGTCGCCCGCTTCAACGCCGACGGCGCGCCCGATACCGGCTTCGACGGGGACGGCTGGGCGGTGCTGCCGATGGACCTCGGCGCCAACCCGCGGATCGCCCTCGATCTCGACGCCGCCGGCCGGCCGGTGACCGCGGTCGAAAGCGCCGCGCCGGTGGCGCTCTGGCGGCTGACGGCCGCCGGTGCCCCGGACCCGGCCTGGGGCGGCGACGGGCGCGTCGACACCGCCTTCACCACCGGCAACTCGTTCCAGCTGATCGTCGAGCCCGCCGGCACGCGCCTCTACCTCTACGGCGCCTACGCCGTGCGCGCCGTGCTGCCGGGCGGCGGCCTCGACACCACGTTCGGCGACCAGGGGGTGACCTACCTGGGGTCCTGGGACGACGAAAGCTGGGTGCGCCACTTCGCGCTCCAGACGGACGGCAAGCTGGTGGGCGTCGGCGGCATTGATCCGGTCGGCGCCGGGCTCGCCGACTTCTTCCTCATCCGGCTCGGCCTCGACGGCGAGCCCGACCCGACCTTTCACGGCAACGGCGTGCGCCGGATCCCCTTCGACCTGGCCGCGGGCGCGGTCGACATCGGCGAGGCGATCACCTTCTCCGGCGGCAAGCCGGTCGCGGTCGGCTTCGCCACCGAGGGCGACGGCGACGAACGCTGGGCGATCCTGCGCAGCGAGAACGCCCTGATCTTCGCCGACGGCTTCGAGCGCGGCTCGACGGCCGGCTGGGCGGGTTACTGAACCGGGTCGACCGGGAGACCACCATGCGACGCATGCGCCTCACCGTCCTGCTGTTGATCGCGCCGTTCGCCGCCGCGCCCGTCGGCGCGGCCGATGGCGCTGCCGACCCGACCTTCTCGGCCGACGGCAAGGCGACCGCGGTCTGGTCGCTCGGCACCGAGACCTGGGCCGAGGCGACCGCCGCGGCGACGGCGGCCGGCGCCGTCGTGCTCGCCTACCTCGGCGACGACGTGCCGTGGGTCAAGCGCCTGCACGGCCTGGGCGGCGTCGACCCGACCTTCGGCGACGCGGGCTCGATCCATCCGCCGTTCCTCGGCGACGAGTGGCGGATCGACGGACTGGTCGTCGAGCCCGGTACGCGCGGCGTGCTGGCGGCCGGCTGGGGGATTCCGGTGAGTTCCTCGACCGGGCTGCTGTTTCGCCTCACCGGTGAAGGTCTGTTCGACTCTTCGTTCGGCACCTCCGCCGGCTACACCTGGTTCGAGCAGAACGACGGCGTGCGGCTGCACACCCTCGCCCGCCAGGGCGACGGCCGGATCGTCGTCGGCGGCCGCATCGCCACCGCCGTCTCGGGCGCCGGCTTCTTCCTCGCCCGCACGACCGCCTCCGGCCTGCTCGACCCGAGCTTCGACGGCAACGGCGTCGCTCGCTACGAGTTCGACCGCGCCCCCGGCGGCGACGACTTCGGCCGCGCCCTGATCCTCGCCCAAGGGCGGCCGCTGCTGGTCGGCGCCGCCAACGACGCCACCGACCACTCCGCCTTCGCCGTGCTGCGCGTCACCAGCGCCTACCTCTTCGCCGACGGCTTCGAGCGCGGCGACGCGAC
>JAIOJQ010000189.1 GCA_019911865.1 Thermoanaerobaculia bacterium | reverse complement strand
CTCCTCGGCTCGCTCCGCCGCCTCGTGCGGCGCCACGGTGACGTCGCCCGCCTGCTGCTCGCCCTGCCGGCGCCCGCGCCGGACGACCCGGCGCACGGCGGATTGCGCCTGCTGGCGACGGTCCTCGCCGAGGGGCGCGGCAGCCGGCTCGAGCGACGCCTGGTCGACGAGGGGGAGCTCTGCCTGTCGGTCTCGGCAAGCCTCTCCGACCACCAGCTGGCGGCCCACTTCGCCATCGCGGCCGAGCTGGTGCCGGGCGCCGACCCGGCGCGCGTCGAAGCGATCGTGCTCGAGGAGCTGCGCGACCTCGCCACCCGGCCGCTCGCCGAGGAGGAGCTCGGGCGCGCCCGCCAGGTCTTCCTCGCCGACTGGGCCTGGGGGCAGGAGCGGATCCACCAGCAGGCGGTCGCCGCCGGCCTCGCCCTGGCGATGTTCGATCTCGGCCAGCCGGAGCGGCTGCTCGACGCGGCGCTGGCGGCCGGACCGCAGACGCTCTGCGCCCTCGCCGCAACCCACCTCGAACCCGAGCGCGGCAGCGTCCTCGGCCTGTCGCTGCCGGAGGCCTGAAGCATGCCCGAGCGCACCACCGCCCGGGAAGCGCCGGCGCTGCGCGTCCGGCAAGTGCCCGGCGCCCCGGTGGTCGTCGTGCGGGTGGCGCTGGCGGGCGGCGCGCGGCGCGAGTCGATCCCCGGCCTGGCGCTGGTCACCGGCCGGTCGCTCGACGAAGGGACGCGCCGGCGCGACTATCGGCAGCTGGCGGCGGCCGCCGAGGCGCTGGGGATGAACGCCTGCGGTTACTGCGCCTTCGAGCAGATCGGCATCACCGTCGATGCGCTCGCCGCGGACTGGCGCGCGGCCATCGACCTCGCCGCCGAGATGACCTTCGAGCCCGCCTTCCCGGAGGAGCGGATCGCCTTCGTGGCGCGCCAGGCGGCGGCCGAGCTCGAGGCGCAGGCCGACGACGCCGAGGTGGCGACCGCCCGCGCCTTTGCCGACCTCCTCTACGCGCCGCACCCGAAGGGGCGGCCGCTTCAGGGGGATGCGGCGAGCCTGGCGCGCCTGACCGGCGAACAGTGCGCCGCGTTCCACGCCGCGTCGCTGGCGCGCGGCGGCGTCGTGGTGGTGGCCGGGGACTTCGACGCGGCGCCAGCGCGGCGAAGGCTGCGGCTAGGTGCGAGCGCACCGGCGCCCGCGACCAGGCGCACCTGTTCGTCGGCCAGCTCACCGTCGGGCGCGGCGACCCGGACTGCGCCGCCCTCGAGCTGGCGGCGGTGGCCCTCGGTGCCGGGTCGGGACTTTCGGGGCGGATTCCGCAGCGCGTGCGCGACCGCGAGGGGCTCGCCTACCACGCCACCGCCGACCTGGTGGCCGGCGCCGGGCTCGACCCCGGTCGACTGGTGGCCTATGCCGGCACCTCGCCGGCGACCCTGGCGCGGGCCGAGCGGGCGGTGGGTGAGGAGCTGGAGCGGCTGCGCACCGACGGATTTTCCTCCGGCGAGCTCGCCGAGGCGCGCGCCTACCTGCTCGGCCGCGAGCCCTTCCGGCGCGAGACGGCGCGCCAGTGGGCCGACCTGGCGGCGCTGGGAGCGATCGAAGGGCTGCCGATCGAAGATCCGGAGTGGTCGCGGGCGCGCATCGCGGCGGTCGAGGATGCGGCGGTCGCCGCGGCCCTGGCGCGCCACCTCGATCCGGCAAGACTCACCGTCACGGTCGGCCTGCCCGCGGCGTGAGCCGGGGCGCCGGGCGGCTCAGCAGGACGGCTCGCTCGTCGCCGACCAGGCGCAAGTGTCGCCGGTCTCGAAGCCGTCGGCAAACGGTGGCGCGACGACGTAGACGGCGCCCGCCATCGGGGGCTGATGGAACGGGCAGAAGAACCCCCAGGCGCCAGCCTCCTGGAAGACGACCGCTACCGGCGCGGAGCCGGAGTTCACGCTGGGGATCGGGTTGCCCGGCTGGGGTGGGCCGTTCTTGTTCAGCCCCCCTTCGAGTGGGTGCACCGAGAAGTTCATCTGGAAAGTGACGCTCTGCCCTTCGGTGATCACCACGCAGCGCGGCAGGTAGGCGTTGGCCGCGCCGACGGTGATCACCCTTTCGCCTTCCGGGGTTTCGAACCAGGGGACCGCGTCGGCGCGGGTGCAGGTGTTGATCGTCTGGGCGCCGGCCGCCGCCGCGCCGGCAGCGAGCAGCAGCAGCGCAGCGCCGGCGGCGCGGCTCAGGGGGTGGTGGCTGTGGTGGCGGTCCATCCCGCGAGACTACCGTCCTCGAAGCCGTCCGCGAAGAGCGTGGCGACGACGGCGCCGCGCCCGCGGGTTCAAACCGGCACGTTCTCGTCGCGCACGCCGGCGAAGATGCGCCAGGTAGTCACCTTCTCGTCGATTTCGCGCAGCCGCTTGGCGATCAGCCGGCAGAGCAGCTTGAGGAACTCGAGTGACGCCTCCGGATCGAGCGCCAGCATCTCCTGGATCGTCCCCTGGTCGAGCGCCAGCACGGTGACCGGACCGGCGTGGGCGCGCGCGTCGGCGGAGCGCGGCTCGCCGTCGATCAGCGACATCTCGCCGAAGAAGTCGCCGCGCTCGAGGATGGCGAGCGCCTCCTCGCCGGCGCCGGGGATGAACTTCGAAATCAGCACCTTGCCCTCGAGCACGACGTACATCTCGTGCCCCTCGTCGCCCTCCTCGAAGAGCGGGCTGCCCGACTCGAAGCGCAGCTCGCGCGAGAAGTTGGCGAGCGTCGTCAGCTCCTTGCCGGAGAGGCCCTGCTCGCGCAGCATCTGCAGCTTGTCTTCGCTGGGGATCTCGATCACCCCCGAGACGCTCTCGCGGGCGCGTCGCAGGCGGAGGAAGTTCTCCGGCTGCTTGTCGGTGGTGAAGAAGGTCTTGAGCTGCTCGTTGGTCGACCGCAGCTTGCCGGCCAGCGAGTGCCAGAGCCCCCAGTAGATCTGGACGCCGAACTCCGACCACTGCTGGGCCTGGGCGGTCAGGGCCTCGCCTTCGAAGCGCAGCAGGCGCGCCGGTTTGGAGACCAGCGCGTCGCCGGACCGCGGCCCCGGAGCGATGAAGCCGATCTCGCCGAAGATCGACCCGGCCTTGAGCACGGCGAGCGAGAAGGTCCCGTACGGCGTCTGCCGCTGGATGGCGATCTCCCCCTCCTCGAGCAGGTAGAAGTCCGCTCCGCGGGAGCCGTTGGTGAACATCATGTGCCCGGCCGGGAGGACCTCCTCCGTCACCGTCGAGGAGAGCTTGAAGATCTGCTCGTCGGTCAGGTGATCCCAGGTCTCGCAGCGGCGCAGCCGGCCGGCGATCGACAGACGGCCTTGCGGAGTCTCGAACGCCGGCGGCGCTCCCTCCGCGATGCTGTCGGCGCTGCGAAAGCGTTCCCGCCGCCACTGCAGGCGGTCGAAGGCGATGTGGAGCGTCTCCTCGCGCTCGCGCAGCAGCGCGGTGACCTGGGCGCCCTGCCAGCCGAGCAGGTGGCGCAGCGTGCGGATGCGGCGACGCAGGCGGATGGCGCGCTCCTCCTCGGTCGAGGGGAGCAGCAGGAAGGCGTCGATGGTCGCCGACAGAGCATCGCCGTACTGGCGCCGCTCGTACTCGACCTGGCCGAGCAGCTCGGCCGCCTCGCGGTCGAAGGGGTTGAATCGCAGCGCCTTGCGCAGATGCTCGGCGGCGGCGTCGAAATCCTGGAGGTGGTAGTGGATGCGGCCGGCCAGCTTGGAGGCCGACGGCGTGATCGGGTCCTTGACGCGCGCGATCTCGAGACATTCGAGAGCCCGATACTCTTCGCCCTTCTCGGCGTAGAGCCAGGCCAGGCCGACGAAGTGCGAGGCGTCGATGGAGGAGCGGCGAATCTCGTCGCGCGCCGCCTCGACCGGGTCTTTCTCGGTCGCCCGGCTCTGCGCCTTCTTGAGCTTGCGCAGCCGGGCGACGGCGAGTCGCAGTCCGAGGTCCTGGGGCTCGAGGCGCAGGGCGAGCTGGAAGAGATCGATCGCCTCGTCGTAGCGCTTGCGGTCCGCGAACCGCCGGGCGAGCGTCACCAGCTCGTCGAGGTCGGGCGAACCGGGGGAAAGGGGTTCAGGCATCGCCAGCTCCGCGGCCGATTTCTCCGGATGCGCGCGGCAGTGTAGCATGCCTTCAGCGATGAGCCAGGAAAGCTTCGACGTGCAGGCCGCCGCGGCGAGGGGGCTTCAGCTCTGCCGCGAGAACGACTGGGATCGCGGCCTGCAGCTGCTCTCGACCGCCGCCGAGGAGCATGGCGGCAAGGACCTGCCCGGCGTTGTCTTCGCTTACCTCGGCTACGGGCTGGCGCGCCATCAGCGCCGGACGCTCGACGGGCTCAAGCTCTGCGAGCACGCGGTCAAGATCCAGTACTACGAACCGGAGAATCACCTGCAGCTGGCGCGGGTCCAGATGCTGATGGGCGACCGCAAGGCCGCCGTGGCCTCGATCGCGCGCGGCCTCAAGCTCGATTCGACGCACCGGGGCCTCAAGGACATGCGGCTCGAGATCGGCGTCCGCAAGCGGCCGCCGCTTCCCTTCCTCGGCCGCGCCAATCCGCTCAACGTGCTGCTCGGCCGGCTGCGCCACGTGCTGCGCGGCAAGGGCTCCTGAGAAAGAGCGCGCGCTTCAGCCGAAGCGGCCGGTGATGTAGTCCTCGGTCTGGCGCTTCATCGGGTTGAGGAAGAGCCTCTCGGTCGGTCCGTACTCGACCAGCTCCCCGAGATAGAGAAACGCCGTGTGATCGGAGACCCGCGACGCCTGCTGCATGTTGTGCGTCACGATGACCTGCGTGTAGTCCTTCTTGAGGTCCTCCATCAACTCCTCGATGCGCGCGGTGGCGATCGGGTCGAGGGCCGAGCAGGGTTCGTCGAGCAGGATCACTTCCGGCTCGACGGCGATCGCCCGGGCGATGCACAGGCGCTGCTGCTGCCCGCCAGACATGCCGAGGGCGCTCTCCTCCAGCCGGTCCTTGACCTCGTCCCACAGCGCGGCGCCGTGCAGGCTCCGCTCGACGATCTCGTCGAGCTCGCCCTTGCGCCGGATTCCCTGGATGCGCGGTCCGTAGGCGACGTTCTCGTAGATCGACTTGGGGAAGGGATTCGACTTCTGGAAGACCATTCCGATGCGCTTGCGCAGGGCGTTGATCTCGACCTCGGGCGCGAAGATGTCGGATCCTTCGAAACGCACCTGGCCTTCTACGCGGACGCCGTCGATCAGGTCGTTGAGCCGGTTGATGCAGCGCAGGAGCGTCGACTTGCCGCAGCCGGAGGGGCCGATGAACGCGGTGATCTGCCGCTTCGGGATGCGCAGCGAGATGTCGCGCAACGCCTGCTTCTCGCCGTACCAGAGCGACAGGTGATCGATTTCGAGGATCGGGTCGTCGATCCGCGGCTCGAGGGCGTGATCCTGCGCCGGGGCGTCGGGGACGGGACGGGTAACGGGGCCGGCGGCGGCCATCGGATTCTCCTCGGCGCGGACTGCGGTCGTCGGCATCATCTCAGGACTCCGGGAATCCTCGGTGGCGCTCATACCGAGCTGCCCGAGTAGGTGCGCCTCAGCCGGTTGCGCAACGCGATCGCCAGCAGGTTCATCACCGTCACCACGCCGATGAGCAGCAGTGCGGTGGCGAAGACGAGCGGCTTCGAGGCGTCGACGTTGGGACTCTGGAAGCCGACATCGTAGATGTGGAAGCCGAGATGCATGAACTTGCGCTCGAGGTGGACGAACGGGAAGTTGGCGTCGATCGGCAGGGTCGGCGCCAGCTTGACCATGCCGACGATCATCAGCGGCGCCACCTCCCCGGCGGCGCGGGCCATGGCCAGGATGAGGCCGGTGAGGATGCCGGGGGCGGCCGCCGGGATGACGACTTTCCAGGTCGTCTCCCACTTCGTGGCCCCCAGCGCCAGGGATCCCTCGCGCACGATGCGCGGCACCGCGGCGAGCCCCTCCTCGGTGGCGACGATGACCACCGGGACGGTGAGCAGCGCCAGGGTGAGCGCGGCCCAGAGGATGCCGCCGGTGCCGAAGGTGGGGGTCGGCAGAGCCTCCGGATAGAACAGCCGGTCGATCGAGCCGCCGATCGTGTAGACGAAGAAGCCCAGCCCGAAGACACCGAAGACGATCGAAGGTACCCCGGCGAGGTTGTTGACCGCGATGCGGACCATGCGCACCAACGGACCCTGGCGCGCGTACTCGCGCAGGTAGAGGGCGGCCAGGACGCCGAGCGGCACCACCGCGATCGACATCAGGAAGACCATCATCACGGTGCCGAAGATGGCGGGAAAGATGCCTCCCTCGGTGTTCGACTCGCGCGGGTCGTCGCTGACGAACTCCCACACGCGGCTGAAGTAGAGGCCGAGCTTTCCGGCGGCGGACAGCGAGTTGGGGCGCACGGCGCGCACGATCGAGCCGGCCGGCAGCTCCTTGCGCTGGCCGTCGGCCGCCTCGAGGACGACCCGCTCGCGTTCGAGCTCGTGGCGCTCGGCAAACAGGCGCTCGGCCAGCCGGGCGTACTCCGCCTCGAGGACCTGGCGCTCCGCGGCGATGGCGGCGAGGCGTGCGGCGCGCTCTTCCGGGACGTCCTGCGAGCGCTCGACCCGACGCTCGGCCAGGCGGAGCTTCTCGATCCCGGCGTTGACGTCGCCGATCTCGCCGCGCTCGAGCCGGCGGATCCGCCGGCGATCCTTCTCCTTGCTCGCGAGCAGCGGCGCGAGGGCGCGCCAGGCGCTCACCGGGTCGGCGGCGAGCACCTTGTCGCCATCCCGCAGCTCGACCACCCGGCCGTAGAAGTTCCCCCACTCGAGCCGCTCGAGCATCACCGCGTCGTCGGGCGTGGCGCGCCGGACGACCGACGCGTCGTCGATCCACTGGAAGTCGCCGCCGGTCAGGTCGCGGTTACCGGTGCGGATCTGGAACCGGGTGCCACCGCCCGCCGAGGCCGGAATCTCCTCGTGGTCGTGCACCTCGCCGAGCAGGACGGTGCCGTCGGCGAGGCCGAACTCGAGCAGGTCCTTCTGCCAGAAGTAGCGCCCGCCCTGCCAGCCGATCAGCGACAGCAAGCCGATGACGAGCAGCAGGTCGAGGGCGAGGGCACCGCCGCACAGGGCGGTCATCGAGAGGCCGAAGAGCTCGCTGCGACGGCGGCGCGGTACGGCGGCGGGAGGAACCATGGGCGTCGGAGCTCTCACAGTTGTGCGTAGCGCCGGCGGAGCCGCTGCCGCACGAGCTCCGCGAAGGTGTTGATGACGAATGTGAGGAGGAAGAGGATGAGCGCCGCCAGGAAGAGCGCCCGGTAGAGCGTGCCGCCGTGCGGCGCTTCCGGGATCTCGACCGCGATGTTGGCCGACAGGGTGCGAAAGCCGTTGAACGGGCTGAGATCGAGGATCGGCGTGTTGCCGGTCGCCATGAGGACGATCATCGTCTCTCCGACCGCGCGGCCGAAGCCGATCATCACTGCCGAGAAGATGCCGGGCGAGGCGGTCGGCAGGACGACGCGGGTGACCGTCTGCCAGCGCGTCGCGCCGAGCGCGAGAGAGCCGGCGACGAGGTTCTTCGGCACGTTCGAGAAGGCGTCCTCGGAGATGGCGAAGATGATCGGGATGACCGCGAATCCCATCGCCAGACCGACCACGATCGCGTTGCGCTGGTCGTAGCGCAGGCCGGTCGCCTCGAGCAGCCAGGCCTGGAAGTTGCCGCCGAACACCAGCTGCTCGAAGGCGGGCGACAGGACGACGCAGGCCCACAGGGCGATCGCCAGCACGATCAGGTGCAGGAAGATCTCGACACCGCTCGGAAAGCGGTTGCGCAGCCGCAGCGGGAGCTGGTTCCAGCCGAGCCCGGAGAGCCAGACCACGAGCGGCAGGACGATCAGCATCAGGAGCATCCCGGGAAAGGTCCGCTCGAGGATCGGCGCCAGCCAGAGTCCGGCGAGGAATCCGAGCACGACCGAGGGGAGCGAGGCCATGATCTCGACCGTCGGCTTGATCCAGGCGAGCAGCCGCGGGTGAAGGAACTGCGAGGCGAACATGGCTCCGAAGACGCCGAGCGGCACGGCGAGGAGCAGCGAGTAGAACGTCCCCTTGAGCGTGCCGACGACGAGCGGCGTCAGGGAGAGCTTGGCTTCGAAGTCGTCGGTGCCGCCGGTCGACTGCCAGACGTACTCGGGCCCCTCGTACCCTTCGAACCAGACCCGCCCGAACAGCGCCTTCCAGGAGACCTCGGGGTGAGGGTTGTCGATGCGCAGCAGGGCGAGACCCCGCTCGCCGGCGACGAATCCCGAGTCCCCCTTGGGGGAGAAGGCGAGCGACGTGGCGTGCGGCACCGGTGAGCTGCCCTGCCAGAGCACGCGCTCGGAGGTCGAGTAGTAGAGCCCGAGGCCGCCCTTCGCGTCGTGAACGAGGAACGTCCGGTTGCGCTGCGAAGGCGCCAGCAGGTCGATGGCGGCAGGCCGGGCCGGAAAGTCCCGGATGCGCGTCAGGTCGAAAGACTCGTCGCTCTGGCGTACCGGAAACCAGATCGAGAGCGCTCCGCTCTGCTGACCGACCACCAGCGAGCGGTCGCCGATCAGGAAGGTCATCGCGGTGATCGGGGCGCTGCCGGTCGAGACGCGCTGCGGTTCGGCCTCTTCTCCCTCGGCGAGATCCCACCAGAGGAGCTCCCCGCCCGGCGTCCCGGCGTAGAGGTGGCGCGCCTCGGCGTCGAGCAACAGCGTCGTGAGCGGTGGCACGGCCGCCAGCCGGAAGCGCTCCTCGTGCTTCTCGACCTCGCCGGTAAACGCGTTCTCGGTCGACTCGTAGCGTACGAAAGAGAGCGTCGAATCGGCCAGCTGCGCGGCCGCGGCGATGGTGCCGGGACCCGCGACCTGGGCGGTGAAGGCGCCGAGCGGACGCCGTTCGGGGTCGAGATCGAGTTCGAGGGCGGGGGGCAGGTCGGGGGCCACCGAGCGGCTCCCGTCGTCGGCGAACGAGACGAGCCAGGCGACCGGCTGGGCGACCAGACGGCCGTCCGAGGTGGCGCCGACCAGGGCGCCGTCCGAGCCCTCGGCTGCGCGCCCCCGGCGACAGTCCGGCCAGCAGGTCGCGCTGCTCGACCAGCCGGCCGTCGGCCAGATCGAGCACGCGCAGGGTGCCCGTGGTGCCGAGGGCGGCGCCCAGCTCGCGGTATTCGTCGACCACCAGGCCGAGGGCCGAGCCGGGCACTGCGAAGGCGCGGTCGACGGCGACGCGCGCCGGTAGCAACAGAGGCGCAACCTCGGCGACGATGAAGATCAGGATGCCGAGGATGCTGGCGATGATGAGGAAGCCGCCGGCCGCGACGATGTGGCGCGCCGCCCGATCGACGAGCAACCGCCGGCGCGGCGTGCGGCCGGAGGCGATGCCTCGGCGTGACGCGGCCGGAGGACCGGCGGGCGGGGGGGTCGGAACTGTCGGCATTCGCGAGGGATTCTGCCAGCGGCGGGCGAAACGGGGAAATCGGGAGAGGCGGCGCGCCAGGGAGAGCGGCCGCCTCTCGCGGGACTTCAGCGCAGCTTGCCGTTCTCTTCGTCGACGACGCGGGCCGAGACCGGCAGATAGCCGTCCTTGACCACGATCTCCTGCCCCTCGCGGGAGAGGACGAAGCGGAGGAACTCGCCGATCAGCGGATCGAGCGGCTTGTTCGGCGCCTTGTTGACGTAGACGTAGAGGAAGCGCGAGAGCGGGTACTTGCCGGTGAGGACGTCCGAGGCCTCGGTCGAGAAATAGGGCTCGCCGGCCTTGCGGGCGAGCTTGAGCGGCTTGACGCCCGAGGTGCGGTAGCCGATACCCGAGTAGCCGATGGCGAAGCGGTCCTCGGTGACACCCTGGACGACCGAAGCCGAGCCCGGCTGCTCCTTGACCGTGTCGCGGTAGTCCCCCTTGAACAGCGCCGATTCCTTGAAGAAGCCGTAGGTGCCGGAGGCGGAGTTGCGGCCGTAGAGCGAGATCGGCTTGGCCGCCCACTCGCCGGTCAACCCGAGATCGCCCCAGGTGGTGAGGTCCCGCTTGTGGCCGCCCTTGCGGGTCTTCGAGAAGATCGCGTCGACCTCGGCCAGGGTCAGCTGCTCGAGCGGGTTGTCCTTGTTGACGTAGACCGCGAGGCCGTCGACGGCGACCCGGACGACGGTCGGCTTGTAGCCGTACTTCTTCTCGAACTCGTCGATCTCCTCCGCCTTCATGGCGCGGCTCATCGGCCCGAGCTGCGAGGTGCCGGCGATGAGCGCGGGCGGGGCGGTCGAGGAGCCCTTGCCCTCGATCTGGATGCGGACGTTCGGGTAGGCCTTCTGGAAGCCCTCGGCCCAGAAGGTCATCAGGTTGTTCAGCGTGTCCGAGCCGATCGAGCTCAGGCTGCCGGAGACGCCGCTGGTGCGCGCGTACGGCTGGATGCCCGCCTCCACCTGCGCGGGCTGGGCGGCGAGCGGGGCGGCGACGAGCAGGGCGATCGCCGTTCCGGCCAGGGTCTGGGTCAGTTTCATCGTCTGTCTCCTTGCTGGGAAGCCCGGAGGAGCCGGGCCTTCGACCGTCGGGAGGAGCCTGTCAAGCGGGTGCGTCAGCCGGCGGTAAGACGTGTGACGGCCGTGTGACAGGGCGCCCGCCGCATGAGCGGGCGGAGGAAGGCCGCCAACGAAACGAGCCGCCGGTGCCGGCGGCCCTGGAAAACGTCCGAAAGGGGGCCGGCGCGGATGGCTCAGGCGGGCTCGACGGCCTTTTCGTCCGGCGAGGAGTGCCGGATGTCGCGCCCCTCGACGTAGAAGATGACGTCCTCGGCGACGTTGGTGGCGTGGTCGGCGATGCGCTCGTAGTTGCGCGCGATCAGCAGCAGATGGAGAGCACGCGTGGTGGTGCGCGGATTCTCCATCATGAAGGTCAGCAGCTCGCGGAAGAGCTGTTTGTAGAGCGCGTCGACCTCGTCGTCGCGCCGGCAGACCTCGTAGGCGGCGCGGGCGTCCCGGCGCACGAAGCTGTCGAGGGCGTCGCGCACCATGCTGCGGGTCAGGTCGGCGAGCCTCGGAAGGTCGATGTACGGCTTGAGCGGTGGTTCCTGGTTGAGGATCTCGACCGCCTGCGCGACGTTGACGGCCGAATCCCCCATCCGCTCGAGGTCGTTGGCGATCTTCATCGTCGAAACGAGGAAGCGCAGGTCGACCGCGGTCGGTTGCTGCAGGGCGAGGACGCGGTTGCACAGCCCGTCGACCTCCTTCTGCAGCGTGTCGACGTCGTCGTCCGTGCGGATGACGGTCTGCGCCCGCTCGCTGTCGCGCTCGACGAGCGCGTGCATCGCCTCGCTGATCATGCGTTCGACGAGGCCGCCCATGCGAAGCAGCGCCTGGCGGATGCGGTCGAGGTCCTGGTCGCGGTGTCGTTCCATTTGGTTCCGGATGATAACGCCGCGCGGGTGGCCGGCGGCGGGTGAGCGGGTGAAATGAAAAAAAGGGGGCGGAGGGGCCGGCGAACCGGGGGGACCCCTCCGCCCGAGGAGGCGCTTCAGAAGACGATCTGGAACTGCAGGCGGAACTCGTCGTCGGTGGTGCCGGAGGCCTCGTCCTCGACCTGGCGGAAGTCGGCCTGCAGCTTCTGGCCGTGCTTGGCGAAGTACCAGGAGGCGGCGACGCCGGTCTCGTTCTCGTCGGCGTTGCCGACGACGTCGGGGCTGACCGCGGCGAAGCGGCCTGCGAGCTCGAACTTCCGGTTCGGGTAGAGGTAACCGATCTGCAGGTAGTAGCCGTCGGTGTCGAGGGTCTCGCCGGCCAGCAGATCGAGCGACTCCTGGTAGAACTCTCCCACCGCGTTGAACCCGCCGACCTTGAAGGCGGCCTCGAGCCCGAGTCGCGTGACTTCGTCGTCGCCGTCGGTGGTGCTCATGCCGGCGATGCCGAGCGCCAGCTTCGGCGAGCTCGGGTAATCGAGGGCGCTCTCCTCGAGCTTGTACTCGCCGAAGGGCGTCCAGACGAGGCGGCCGACGGTCATGAAGTCATTGTCGTCGTTGGCGGACTGGTTGCGGCCGTTGCCGTTGTAGATGCCGACTCCGTACTCGAAGGTCTTGCTGGAGTTGCGGCCGGTCAGGCCGATACCCTGGTCGCGGCCGGCGGCGAAGCGCTCGGAGGTGATCGAGCGGTCGACGAACTGCTGCGAGCCGGAGGAGGTCAGCTCCTGGCGGCCGAACCACGCCTTGCCCTGGCCGAACCAGAGGGTCGCCATCGGGTTGCGGGCATACTCGATGTAAGCGTCCTCGAGGGTAGTCGAACCGCCGCTCCAGACCGCCTGGGTCTTGAATTTCCAGTCCTCGTAGATGGTGCCGCTGACGGCGAACTTGGCGCGCCGGACGCGGAAGGAGCCCTTCGACTCCCCCTCCTCGGGCTCGCTCTGGGTAAAGCGGAACTGGACGCGGCTGCCGATTTCGATCTTCGCGTCCTTCGAGGTGATCGTCGTCTTGCCGCCCTTCCAGGAGACGTCGAACGGGGGCTTGTAGGGCTTCGGCGACTCGCGGTCGTAGCCGGGCAGGTCGTGCTTGAAGAGGTAGAGGTCGGCCGCCGTTTCGTTCTCGGCGACGAGCGTGGCGCCGCCTTCGCCGCGACCGATCAGGGTGATGGCGGTGCCGATCTCGCCGGAGGCCTGGAAGCTGGCGAAACGCTCGGGGGTGTTGAAGACGTACACCCGGCCGTCCTTTTCGACCTCCTGGTAGTAGAGCGTGGTGATCTGCTGGGCTTCGGCGGGCGCCGCGGCCGCGCCGGCCCACAGGGCCAGTGCGGTCAGACCGGCGGCGAAGGTTTTCCTCGACATGACGTTCTCCTCTGCGGTGATCGGGTTCGGGGTCCGGCACGGGGCGGCCGCGCCTCGCGGACGCCCGTCAGGATTCGGGGAGACTGTAGGCGGCGACTGCCGGCGGCGCGGCGACGAGCGCGTGACAGCGCTGCGACAGCCGCGGCGGCGCGGCCGGGGTCAGGCTGGCGCGACGGCGGGGGCGGCGGGCAGGACGACGCGGAACGTCGAGCCCCTGCCCGGCTCGCTGTCGACCTCGACCCGGCCGCCGTGCGCCTGGGCCACGTGCTTGACGATCGCCAGGCCGAGGCCGGTCCCCCCTTCGTCGCGCGACCTCCCCTTGTCGACGCGGTAGAAGCGCTCGAACAGGCGGGAGAGGTGGACGCTGGCGATGCCGATGCCGTCGTCGGCAACCTCGAGCACGGCCGAGTCGCCGCGCCGCTCGATCCGGACGTCGACCCTGCCGCCCGGACGGTTGTACTTGACCGCGTTGTCGAGCAGGTTGGCCGCCAGCCGGAGCAGGCCGTCGGCGTCGCCGTCGACCGTCACCGGCCCGCCGGGGACGAGTCCGACGGCCACCTTCCGCTCGCCCGCCGCAGAGGCGACCAGCTCGGCCGCCTGTCCGGCGACCTCGCGCAGGTCGACCCGCTCGATGTCGCGGAAGGGCTCCGCCCCTTCGAGGCGCGACAGTGTCAGCAGGTCGTCGAGCAGCGCGCCGAGCCGGCGGCACTGGTCGAGGATCCGTTCGGAGAAGCGCAGCGCCGTGGCGCGCTCGTCGAGCGCGCCGTCGACGAGGGTCTCGGCGTAGCCGCGGATCGCCGACAGCGGGGTCTTCAGCTCGTGCGAGACGTTGGCCACGAAGTCCTTGCGCATGCGCGACAGGCGCTCGGCCGCGGTGACGTCGCGCGCCACCACCACCACCCCCTCGTCGCTGCCCAGCGGCGTCGAGAGCAGCACGAGGGAGCGGGCGACGGGCTCGAGTATCTCGATCTCGGTGCTGCCGCCGGAGTGCAGGGCGAGGGTGCCGCGAACCAGATCGTCGAACCGGGGCTGGCGCGCCAGCTCGAGGAATCGGCGCGCCGGAGTGTCGGCCGGCAGGGCGAACAACTCGCGCATCGCCGGATTGACCAGTTGCGGCTGCCCCTTGCGGTCGGTGACCAGGACGCCCTCGGTCATGCTCGCCACGGTGGCCCGCAGGTGGTCACGTTCGGCCTCGACGGCGGCGATCTGCGTGCGGGCCCGGGCGGCGATCCGCTCGAGCGCCCGGCCGAGGGTTGCCAGCTCGCCGGACTCGGGCACGTCGACGTGGATGGAGTCGTTTCCCTCGCCCATCCGGTGCGCGGCGTCGATCAGCGAGGCGAGCGGCCGGAAGAGGCGCCGCGTCAGCCACCAGGAGAGGACGACCACGAGCAGGCCGGCGGCGGCGGCCGACGCGACCAGTACGCCGGCGAGGTGGCGCTCGAGCGCCGCCAGCGTGGCGATCGGCCGGCCGAGGCGGACGATCGCCACCGGTCCCCCCGCGTCGGCGAGGAGCGCGGCGGCGTAGGCGGTGTCGCGGCCGGTCGTGTCGCTGTGCCGCACGGCGTGGCCTTCGCCGCGCGCCAGCGCCTCGGCGATCTCCGGGCGGGCGAGATGGTTGTCCATCCGCTGAACCTGCTCGAAGGTGCGGTCGGTGTCGGCCATCACCGTGCCGTCGAGAGCGATCAGCGTGACGCGCAGGCCGGTGCCGCGCGCCCTTTCGTGGAGCTGTTCCTGCAGCGCCGGATCGGGACGCCCGAGGTTGCCGGACGGCAGGGGAGCGGTGCGGGCGAGCAGGCGCAGCGTCGACCGCAGGTCCTCGGCGGCAGCCTCGGCGAGCACGGGGGGCAGCAGCAGGACGGCGAGGCCGGCGGCCAGCGCCAGGGCCGCGGCGGCCGGCCAGAGGGGGGCGAGGCGGAGCTTGGGCGAAAAGGGAATCGGCATCGGTGCGGGCGGCGCAGTGTAGCGCAGCGGGGTGACGGCGGGGGGACCGCTTCTCCGCAGCGGCTGCGGAAAATCCTGTCGAAAAGCGACGGCTCCCGGGGCTGCGGCCCGCGCCGGGCAAGGGGCGGAACGATCTGCATCGGATCTTGTGCAATCGCCGCAACCATCTGCCAGCAAAGAAGTTGGACCCGCCGTCAGGCGAAGTAACAGGCTCTCGCGCCGGCTCGCCCGGGGGATTTCCGCAGCCCCCGCGATTTCTCGCGGGCAGGCGGGTTAAATCTCTGTGACGACGGAACTTGACGCCCGGCTGTTCAACCGTGCCGGGCCGGCTCGAGACCGGCCCGGAACTCGATCCGCCGGCCGAACAGCTCTTCGAACAGGCCGGAGCGGTGGCGCGCTGCCGCCAGCTCCAGCGCGACGTCCCAGGGAGAGAGGACCTCGATCACCATCCGCCGGCGCCCGCTCAGTGCGCCGTGCAGCTCGACCACCCGCGCGGCGTGGGTGCGGTCGAGGGCGTTGCCGATGCGCAGCAGGGCGGCGAGCTTGCGAATCACCTTCTGCTGCCAGGGCTCGAGCGCCGCGAAGCTGGCGTGTCGCTGGCGCGGCGGTGCACCCCGGTGGTAGCGCGCCACGTGGGCGAGGATGTCGATCTCGCGGGCGTCGAAGGCGTCGAGCGGGGCGCTGGCGATCAGGTACTGCGAGTGCTTGTGGTGGCGCCGGAAGTGGATCGAGTAGCCGACGTCGTGCAGCAGCGCGGCATTCTCGAGCCATTCGCGCTCGCGGCTCCCGAGGTTGTGGAGCGGCGCGGTGAGGTCGAACAGGCGCACGGCGAGGCGGGCGACCTGGGTGCCGTGGTCCAGCATGGCGGGCGCCCGTCCGGCGAGCTCGAGCACCTGGCGCCGGCGCGCGCTGCCGGCCGTCCTCGGTCCGGCCGCGGGAGCGCCGAGCGCGGCGAGGACCATCCCTTCGCGCAGCGCGCGATCGCTGAGGTGGAGGCTGGTGGCGCCGGCGCGGCGCGCCAGCTCCTCGAGCAGGATGGCGCCGGCGAGGATCGACTCGGCGCGCGGCCGGTCGACCGGCGGCAGCTCGGCGATCTCCCTGCGGGTCAGCGCGCGCAGCCGGGCGATCACCTCGCCGAGCTCGCGCAGGTCGAGCGCGCGCAGACCACCGGTCGACAGCGCGCGTCCGCGTCCGGCGAAGTGGTCGGCGAGGTCGCCGCAGCAGGCCGCGGTGCCCGAGGTGGCGATCATCATGCCGAGTCGCGCCGGCGGCCGCGCGCCGCCGAGGTGGGAGCGGATGTCGCGGCGGAGCTTCTCGATCGAGCGCGCCGACGGCGGATCCCCGGCGAGCCATCCGGCACAGCGCAGCGAGCCGAGCGGCAGGCTGCGCACGCGCGCCAGCTCGCCGGCGCGCGCCACGCACCACTCCGTCGAGCCGCCGCCGACGTCGACGAGCAGGGTTCCGCGCGGTCCCAGGTCGACGGCCGCGCGCACGGCCCGAAAGACCAGCTCGCCCTCCTCGCGGCCGTCGAGGGCGCGGACTTCGAGCCCGGTGAGGGCGCGCACCTGGTCGAGAAACTCCTGGCCATTGGCCGCCTCGCGGACGGCGGAGGTGGCGACGGCGTCGATCCGGCCGGCCCCCTTGAGGCGGGCGAGCGTGGTCATCCGCAGCAGCGCCTCGAGCCCGTCGCGCACGGCGCGACGCGACAGGGCGCCGCGCGACAGCGCGCTGCGTCCGAGGCGGACCATGTCGCGCTCGCGGGTGAGCACCCGGAAGCCGCCGTCGCCGTCGCCCTCGGCGACGATCATGTGGATCGAGTTGGAGCCGATGTCGATCGCCGCGACGCGAGCGGTGGAAGCGCCGGGCGGCGGAGTCGCCGCAGCGGGCGCCGGCTCGGGTGTTCGTCGGGCGGCCATCCGCGCCATTCGATCACGCCGTCGTGACGGCGGCGTGTCAGAAGAGCGGGCGGACCAGGAAGTAGGAGAGCGCCGCGACGCCGGCGGCGATCGGGATGGTGAGGATCCAGGCCCAGATGATGCGCCCGGCAATCCCCCAGCGAACGGCCGACAGGCGCCGGGTGGCGCCGACGCCCATGATCGCGCCGGTGATGGTGTGGGTGGTCGAGACCGGGATGCCGCCGAGGGTCGCCCCGACGATGGTCAGCGCGCCCGCCGTCTCGGCGCAGAAGCCGCCCATCGGGTGGAGCTTGGTGATCTTCGAACCCATCGTCTTGACGATCCGCCAGCCGCCGAAGAGCGTTCCGAGCGCGATGGCGGCGTGCGAGACGAGGATCACCCAGAGGGGCACCTCGAAGGTCTGGATGTAGCCGCCGGCGAGCAGCAGGCCGGTGATGATGCCCATCGTCTTCTGGGCGTCGTTGCCGCCGTGCCCGAGGCTGTAGAAGGCCGCCGAGACCAGCTGCCCCTTGCGGAAGAAGCGATCGAGGCGGTTGGGATGCCAGCGGCGGAACGTCCAGGTGACGACGATCATCAGGATCAGCCCGAGGGAGAGTCCGATGACCGGGGCGAGAACGATGAATGCCAGGGGCTTCACCCAGCCGGAGAGGATCAGGGCGCCGAAGCCCGCCTTGGCCACCGCCGCGCCGGCGTACCCGCCGACCAGCGCGTGCGACGAGGAGACCGGGATGCCGAAGTACCAGGTGACCAGGTTCCAGAAGATCGCCCCGATCAGGCCGGCGAGGATGACGTCCTGGGAGACGATCGTGATGTCGATCATCCCCTTGCCGATCGTCTTGGCGACGTGGGTGCCGAGCACGAAGGCGGCGACGAAGTTGAAGAACGCCGCCCAGACCACCGCCACCGCCGGCGAGAGCACGCGCGTCGAGACGACGGTGGCGATGGAGTTGGCGGCGTCGTGGAATCCGTTGAGGAAGTCGAAGACCAGCGCTACGAGGATGATGGCGACCAGCCAGGTCATCGCGGTCGGCCGCCGGCGCTCAGGCGTTCTTGACCACGACGTTGCCCAGGACGTGCGTGAAGTCCTTGCACTTGTCGCAGGCATCCTCGAGACCCTGGTAGATCTCCTTCCACTTCATCACCTCCAGGGCGTCCCGGTCGCTGCCCTTGCGGAACAGGGCTCCGAGTGAGGTGAGGAACAGGGCGTCGGCCTGGTTCTCCAGCTCGGAGACACGCACCATCCCGGCGGAGATCTTCGCCGTGTTGCCGAGGTCCCAGATCAGCTCCGTCAGCCCGTCGATCTGCCGGCAGAGCTCGAGCAGGATCTCGGCGAATCGGGTGAGCGGTTCGGGAGCGTCCGGAATCTCGAACAGGACCAGGTACTGGCCGATCCCCTCGAGATAGTCGAGCACGTCGTCGATGTCGACGGCGATGGAGCGGATGTCCTCGCGGTCGAACGGCGTGATGAAGGTCGAATTGAGGGCTTCGATCAGCCGGCGGGTGATCTGGTCACCCTCGTGCTCCAGCGCCTTCAGTTCGACGAGCTTGATCCGGCGGCCCTCGATGTCGGAGGTGCCGGCGATGTCGAGGAAGAGCTCGGCGGCGCGGACCAGGTTGCGGGTGTCGAGCGCCAGGAGCTCCTGGAAGCGCTCCTCGCGGGGCAGCAGCAGGCGGATCAGGGCGTCGAATCGCATGGGGCTTCCGGCGGGGAAAATATCACCCCCGGCACGCAGGCGTCACGCGATTGTCACCGCGGGCTGGCTAGACTGGCGAGGTGACCCTCGTCTCCGGCGACGCCCCGATGCCGTCCGCTCCCGCCGCCCGGGAGGACGACGCGCTGTTCTTCAACCGCGAGCTCTCCTGGCTGGAGTTCAACCGGCGGGTGCTGGCGGAGGCCGACGACGAGACCTTGCCGCCGCTCGACCGGCTGAAGTTCCTCGCCATCTTCGCCGGCAACCTGGACGAGTTCTTCATGAAGCGCATCGGCGGGTTGAAGCTCCAGCACGCCAGCGGCCGGGTGGCACTCTCGCCGGACGGCAGAACGCCGGAGGAGCAGCTGCGGGACTGCTGCGCCCTGGTGCGCGAGCTGACCGCGCGGGCGCACCGGGTGCTCTTCGACGCGGTCGTCCCGGCGCTCGCCGCGCAGGGCGTCCTGGTGGTCCGCCATCGCGATTTGGACGAAGGTGAGCGGCAGTGGTGCGACCGCTACTTCGCCGCCAGCGTCTTTCCGATCCTCACCCCCCTCGGGCTCGACGTCTCGCATCCCTTCCCCTTCATCTCCAACCTCTCGCTGTCGCTCGCCGTGGCGGTACGCGCGCCCGGCTCGGCCGAGCTCCGTTTCGCCCGCGTCAAGGTGCCGCCCTCGCTGCCGCGGTGGGTGCGGCTGCCCGGGGGCTGCCGCTTCGTGCCGCTCGACGACCTCATCTCCAGCCACCTGGAACAGCTCTTTCCGGGGCTCGAGATCGTCGAGGCGCACGCCTTCCGGGTCACCCGCGCCGCCGGAACCGGGCGGCACGAGGAGGCGGCCGAGGACCTGCTCGAATCGATCCAGGAGGAACTTCTCGAGCGGCGCTTCGCACCGGTCGTGCGCCTCGAGGTCGTCCCCGAGATGCCGGCCTGGATGCGCAACCTGCTCGCCGACGAGCTCGAGATCGGCGACGAGGACGTCCACGAGGCCGGCGCGCCGCTCGGCGCGCGGGACCTGCTCCAGCTCGCCGGCATCGACCGGCCGGAGCTGCGCGAGGAGCCCTGGCACCCGCTCACCGAGCCGCGCCTCGCCCCGGGGCCCGACGGCCGCGAGCCGGACATCTTCCGCGTCATCCGCGAGGGGGACCTGCTGGTCCACCACCCCTACGACTCGTTCGTCACCTCGGTGCAGCGCTTCCTGCAGGTGGCGGCGGAGGATCCGTCGGTGCTCGCCATCAAGCAGACGCTCTACCGGACGTCGAAGGACTCGCCGGTCGTGCGGGCCCTGATGGAGGCCGCCGAGCGGGGCAAGCAGGTGGCGGTGCTGATCGAGCTGCGCGCCAGCTTCGACGAGGCGCGCAACATCGAGTGGGCGGAGGCGCTGGAGGAGGCGGGCGCGCACGTCGCCTACGGCGTGGTGGGCTACAAGACCCACGCCAAGGTGTCGCTCGTGGTGCGCCAGGAGGAAGACGGGCTGCGCGCCTACGCCCACCTGGCGACCGGCAACTACAACACCGACACGGCCGAGCTCTACACCGACCTCGGACTGTTCACCTGCGACCCGCAGATCGGCGCCGACACCGCGCAGCTGTTCAACCTGCTGACCACCGGGCAACTCGCCGAGCGGCGGTTCACCCGTCTCGCCGTGGCGCCGATCGACATGCGCGACCGGCTGCTCGCCCTGATCGAACGCGAGGTCGCCCACCAGCGCGCCGGGCGAGGCGGACGGATCGTCGCCAAGATGAACGCCCTCGAGGACCCGCGGCTGGTGATGGCGCTCTACGACGCGTCGACGGCCGGGGTGCCGATCGATCTGGTCGTGCGTGGCGTCTGCCGGCTGCGGCCGGGGCTGCCCGGGCGCAGCGCGACGATCCGGGTGCGCTCCATCGTCGGCCGCTTTCTCGAGCACGCCCGCATCTTCCACTTCGGCAACGCCGGCCACCCGGAGTTCTACATCGCGTCGGCGGACTGGATGTCGCGCAACCTCGATTACCGTGTCGAGGCGATGACGCCGGTCGACGATCCGCAGCTCGCGGCGCGGCTGCGGGAAATTCTCGACGCGCAGCTGGCAGACAACTGCAAGGCCTGGGAGCTGGCGGCCGACGGCCGGTGGACGAAGTGCCGGCCGGCGCCGGGCGAGCCCGCCCGTTCGAGCCAGCGCTTGCTGGCGCAGCGCACGCTCGAGCGTGCCGGCCGCGCCTGATCCGTCAGGCGAGCGCCGCCAGCAGGCGGCCGAGCGCCGCGGCGAGACGTTCCCGCGCAGGGGCGCGATCGTCCGGCCGCAGAAGAACCCGATCGAATGGCGCGTCAACGTCACGCAGCTTGGAAGCGCGAATGGCCGCGCGCTCGACGGCACGGACGCCGCCGCGCTCAGTGCCGGTGAAACCGAAGGCCGGCGGCAGATCGTCGCGTTCTTCGACTTTCTGCGCCGCGAGGTACCGGGCTTCGACCGCTCCTACATCGTCGACATCCCGCCGCAGATCGGCATCCGCGAAACGCGCCGGATCGAAGGCCTCTACCAGCTCAGCGGCGAGGACGTTCTCTCCTGCGCGAGCTTTCCGGACACCATCGGCGTGAACGGCTGGCCGCTGGAAAAGCATGTCGCCGGCGACGTCGAATGGGACTGGCCGGATATTCCGGGCTCGCGCGGCTTCAACCACCTGCCCTATCGCATGCTGATCCCGCAGGAGGTCGACAATCTGCTGGTCGCCGGCCGCTGCGCCTCGATGACCCACGAGGGACAATCGGCGGCACGGGTGTCGGGCGCCTGTTTCGTCATGGGCGAGGCCGCCGGCACCGCCGCACATCTTGCTCTTGCGGCTTCCCAAAATCCGGCGGACATTGTTGTGAACGATCTGCAAGCCGCGCTTGAAAAGAACGGCGTATATCTCGGGAAGGACGTCCAATGAGAAGACTTGTTTTCGCTTTCACAGCGCTGTTGCTGGCGCTGGCCCCCGCCGGCGCGCAGGATTGGCCGCCGAAGACCGTGCGCATCATGGTGCCGTTTGGCCCGGGCTCCACCCCCGACATCGTCGCGCGCCTGCTCGCGGAAAATCTCGGGCAGAAGTATCCCGCCTCCGCCTTCGTGGTCGAGAACAAGCCGGGCGCGAGCGGCATTCTCGGCACCGACGCGGTCGCCAAGGCTGCGCCCGACGGCGCCACCATCGGCATCTCCATCGGCGGCCCGCTCGCGATCAACACCATCCTGTTCTCGAAGTTGCCTTACGATCCGAAGAAGGACATCGCCGCGGTGACGCAGCTCGTCACCATGCCGAGCGCGCTCGTGGTCAATAAAGCGCTTGGCGTCAATTCCGTGGCCGAGCTCGTGGCGCTGCTCAAGAAGGAGCCCGGCAAGTACAATTTCGGCTCGATCGGCAACGGCTCGCTCTCGCATCTCGCGATGGAGGGCATCGTGCAGAAGAGCGGCACCAGGATGGTGCACGTGCCCTATCAAGGCTCCCCCGCCGCCATGACCGCGGTGCTGCGCAACGACGTGCAGATGGCCTGCCTCCCCGCGATCGCGGTCACGCCGCATGTCGCGACGGGCAACGTG
>JAIOJQ010000188.1 GCA_019911865.1 Thermoanaerobaculia bacterium | reverse complement strand
CGCCCTCGGCTTCCTCCACTGCGCGCTGAGAGGTGACGCGGGCGGGCGCCCTGCTCGCCGCCCGCGTCACCTCTCAGCGCGCAGTGGAGGAAGCCGAGGGCGAGCTCGCCGTGGCCGAGGCCGAGGTCGAGGCAGCGCGCGCCCGGGTCCGCGCTTACGGCATCGACCCCGCGACTCCTGTTGAGGCGGGCCGAGTCGTTCTCGCGAGCCCCATCCGGGGCAGCGTCGTCACGCGTTCGGCGCACATCGGCCAGTGGATCGAACCCGGCGACGCGGTGCTCGAGGTCGTCGACCTCGACGAGCTCTGGCTCCTCGGGGCGATCTTCGAGCGCGATCTGCGCCACGCCCGCGCCGGCCAGCGTGCCGAGATCGAGGTCCGGGCGCTCCCCGGAGAGCGGTTCTCCGGCGAGGTGGCTCACGTCGGCCAGACGCTCGCCCACGGCGACCGCACTGCGGCCCTGCGGGTGGTGCTCGCGAACCCCGGCCACCGTCTGCGCCCCGGGATGTTCGCCACCGCCCGGCTGGAAGCTCCGGCCGCGGGCCCGCAGGTGTTGGCGGTGCCCGCCGCCGCGGTCCAAGAGCTCGACGAACGCCACTTCGTCTTCGTTCCGGCAGGTGAAGGGGTCTTCGATGTGCGCTCCGTGCGCCTCGGTACCCGAGAGGCTGACTGGGTAGAGGTGATCGAGGGCCTCGCCGCCGGCGAGCAGGTGGTCGCCAGCGGCGGCCTGCTGCTGCGCGGTCAGCTCCTGCGCTCGACCCTCGGCGAGGAAGAGGGGGAAGAGTAATGGCCGCCCGAATCGTCGAATGGGCGCTGCGCAACCGCGTTCTCGTCATCGTGCTCGGGGTTTTGCTCGTGGCGGTTGGCGTCGAGCACATGCTGCGCCTGCCGATCGACGCGGTCCCCGATGTGACCAACGTCCAGGTGCAGGTGATGACGAAGGCGCCAGCACTCGCACCGCTCGAGATCGAGCGCCTGATCACTTTCCCCGTCGAGGCCGCGATGGCCGGGCTGCCGGCGCTGGAGGAGGTGCGCTCGATCTCCAAGTTCGGGCTCTCGGTCGTGACCGTCGTGTTCGAGGAGGGCACCGACATCTACCGCGCCCGGCAGGTCGTAGCCGAGCGCCTCACCGAGGCGCGCGAGGCGATCCCCGACGGATACGGCCAGCCCGAAATGGGGCCCATCGCCACCGGGCTCGGCGAGATCTACCAGTTCGAGGTGCGCGGCGAGCCAGCGTGCCCGCCGGGCGAGGACACTCCCGACTGCCACTCGCCGATGGAGCTGCGCACCATTCTCGACTGGTTCGTCGCCTACCAGCTCAAGAGCGTGCCGGGAGTGGTCGAGATCAACACCTTCGGGGGAGAGCTCAAGACCTACGAAGTGGCCCCTGACCCGGAGGCGCTGCGTAGCCACGGGCTGCCCCTCGCAGCGCTCTTCGCGGCCCTCGAGGAGGGAAACCGCAACGTCGGCGGCGCCTACCTCGTGCGCGACCGCGAGCAGGTGGTGATCCGCGGCGAGGGCCTCCTCACCGGTCTCGACGACATCGGCGAGGTGGTCGTGCGCACCGGTGAGGGGGGCGTGCCCCTGCGCGTGCGCGACATCGCCGACGTGCGGCTGGCGCCGATGGTTCGTCAGGGCGTCGTCACCCGCGATGGCCGCGGTGAAGCAGTGCTCGGCATCGTGATGATGCTCATGGGCGAGAACTCGCGCGAGGTGGTCGACCGGGTAAAGACCAAGGTCGCCGTGCTGCAGGAGAGCCTGCCGCCGGGAGTCACCATCGAGACCTACTACGACCGCACCGACCTCGTGCGACGCACGATCAGTACCGTCGAGAAGAACCTGCTCGAGGGTGGGCTGCTCGTGGTCGCCGTTCTCTTCCTGATGCTCGGCAACCTGCGCGGCGGGCTGATCGTGGCATCGGCCATTCCGCTGTCGATGCTCTTCGCCTTCATCGGCATGGTCCGAGCCGGAGTCTCCGGCAACCTGATGAGCCTAGGCGCCATCGACTTCGGGTTGATCGTCGACGGTGCCGTGGTGATGGTCGAGAACGTCTTCCGCAACATGGGTGGACGCCGCGCCGAAAACGAAACCATGCTCGAGACCGTGCGCCGCGCCTGCCTGGAGGTGGCGCGACCCGTGGCCTTCGCGGTCGGGATCATCATGATCGTCTACCTGCCGATCCTCACATTGACCGGGGTCGAGGGAAAGATGTTCCGACCCATGGCGGTGACGGTGCTCTTCGCCCTGGGGGGGTCGCTCGTACTGGCACTGACCCTGGTCCCGGTGCTCGCCTCGCTCCTGCTGCGCCGGGCGGCCGCCGACCACGACACTTGGTTCGTGCGCGCGCTGCGCCGCGGCTACGAGCCGGCCCTCGACTTTGTCCTGCGGCGCCGGCTGGCGACCGTCGTGACGGCAGCGTTGGTATTTGTCCTCGGCCTCGGCCTCACGAAGACGATGGGCGCCGAGTTCATCCCCCGGCTGGACGAAGGCGCGATCGCGCTCGAGATGTGGCGGCTGCCTTCCGTGTCGATCGACGAGGCCGCCCGCCAGTCGACGCTGCTCGAGCGCGTGCTGTTGCGAGAGTTCCCGAAAGAAGTCGAGACGGTAGTGACCAAGACGGGGCGCCCGGAGATCGCCACTGATCCGATGGGCGTCGAGATGAGTGACGTCTTCGTGATGCTGAAGCCACGGAAAGAGTGGCGCTTCGACAGCAAGGAGGAACTGGTCGAGGCGATGGAGGACGTGCTCGCTGAGTCCGTGCCCGGCGCGGCCTTCGGCTTCTCGCAGCCCATCGCGCTTCGCGTCAGCGAGCTCATCGCCGGCGTCCGCTCGGACGTGGCAATCCAGGTCTATGGCGAGGACCTCGACGAGCTGAGTCGTCTGGGGGACGAGATCGCCCGGGCGGTGTCTCGCGTCCCCGGTGCCGACGACGTCAAGGTCGAGCAGGTCTCGGGGCTGCCGGTCATGACGGCACGCGTCGACCGGCGTGCCGCCGGACGCTACGGCGTCGCGGCGGGCGACGTCCTGACGGCCATCGAGGCGCTGGGCGGCAAGCAGGTCGGGGTCATCCTCGAGGGCGAGAAGCGCTTCGCACTGCAGGTGCGATTCCCCACCGACGTGCGCAACGATGAGGCCGCGATCGCCCGCATCCCGGTCGCCACGGCCGGCGGTGCCTTGGTTCCGCTGGGCGAGCTCGCCAGCTTCTCCACCGGCGCCGCCGCTGCGCAGGTCAGCCGTGATCGCATCCAGCGACGGCTCAGCGTCGAGCTCAACGTACGTGGCCGCGACATCGCGTCGGTCGTAGCCGACGCTCGCGCGACCATCGCCCGGGAGGTAAAGCTGCCGTCCGGCTACGTCATCGAGTGGGGTGGCCAGTTCGAGAACCTCGAGCGCGCCTCGCGACGGCTGGTCGTGGTGGTCCCACTCGCGCTACTTCTCATCTTCGTGCTGCTCTACGGCGCCTTCGGCGCCGCGCGGCCAGCGCTGCTGATCTTCCTCAACGTCCCCTTCGCCGCCGTGGGAGGCGTCTTCGCGCTTGCTGCCCGCGGAATGCCCTTCTCGATCTCCGCCGGCGTCGGATTCATCGCCCTCTTCGGTGTCGCCGTGCTCAACGGAGTCGTGCTCGTCGCCTACATCCGAAAGCTGCAGCAGGAGAGCGGGCTCGAGCCGCGAGCCGCGGCGCGCGAGGCCGCCCTCGTCCGCATGCGGCCGGTGTTGATGACGGCGCTCGTCGCGGCGCTGGGCTTCGTGCCCATGGCTGTGGCCACCGGCGCGGGCGCCGAGGTCCAGCGCCCACTCGCCACCGTGGTGATCGGCGGCCTCTTTACGGCCACCCTGCTGACGCTCTTCGTCCTTCCCACCATCTACGCCTGGTTCGAGCCCCGGCGCACTGAGGTCGAGATCTGAAAGGAGGCTGCCCGATGAAGGAGATCAAGGCGATCATCCAGCCGTTCATGCTGGAGAGGGTCTGCGCAGTGCTGCGGGAGATCGAGGGCCTTCCGGGCATCACCGTGTCGCAAGTCATGGGTTGGGGTAAATCCCGCGCCGCCGACGCCCGCGATCCGGTGCAGGAGGCGGGCATCGCCTTCGCCCGGAAGACGAAGATGGAGATCGTGGTTTCCGCCTCGCTCGCTCCCAGAGTCGTGGCGGCGATCGAGAGCGCCGCCCGCACCGGGAACGTCGGCGACGGCAAGATCTTCGTCTACGACGTCGAGGAGGTCGTGAAGATCCGCACCGGTGAACGGGGGGAGGAGGCCATATGAACGCCCAGGTTTCGTCACGGGGCGCGTTCGCGGTGTCTTTGCTCCTGGTGGCCGTCGGAGCGACCTCGTGCGCCACCGCGCCGGCGCCTGGGGGCCGACCGCTGTTCGATCTCGTCGAGGTCCGAGAACTCGTCGTGGAGTCGGCGCCGGTGGCGGGAGCCGAGCCGAGGCGAGAGTGGTTCGAGGCCCTTGTGGCGCAGCAAGCGACGTCGGCTGCTCGGAGTCTCGCGGTGGAGCGAGGCCTGGCGGAGGTCATCGAGCTCGAGGCTGCACCGGCGGCGGCTCCTGTCCTGAGCGGCCGCCTCTCCATGCCGACGGCGCTGCCACCGGAGTACCGGGGCAGCCGTGCGGCCTTTACCGAAGGCGAGCTCGCAAGCGCGCAGCTCCAGCTGCACGACGGCACGGGCAAGCTCCTGGCCTCCGCCGAGGGCGCAGTGGAATGGGACGATGTCCGGTGGACTACGGGCGGACCGAAGCTGCGGCGCGCCAGACGGCCGGATGCCGCGCTGCTCGATGCGGCCCAGCTCGCAACCGAGCGCGCCCTCCGGCGGCTCCTGATGGCAGTCAGCGAGGAGCACAGGCCTTGAAACGCGCTGTCATCGGCTCCGCACATGACGAGCCCTTCGTCTGACGCCGGCAACGGAAACGCGAGCTCACGATTCGTCCTCCGCGTCGCCAACCTCGACTGCGAGAACGACACGTTGCGGCCCGAGCTGTCCCAGCTCGTGCAGGACAGCCCCACCTCGCTGCGGGTGAGCCTGCACTCGGCCCCCGGCGCCGACCCGGAGCGCGTCTGGAGTGAGGCCAAGGCGGAGATCGCCGGCGTCCTCGCCGGTCACGACCTCGATCACGTACGCGTGGAGCGCGCGGAGGAACCGCCCGAGCAGTCGACCGGCGGCAAGTACCGCCAGATCGTTCCGCTCGCGAGCTGACCATGCGTGGCATCAGGCGCTCTGGGGTGGAACTGCAGTGACCGCGGCGCGCGGCACCGAAGAGATCGAGCCGGAGCTCGACGCGCACGACGCCGCTGAGCGGCGCACGCTCGTGCGGGTGCTCGCGATCAATGCCACGCAGGCCCTAGTGGCGGGCGGCGTGGGCATCGCCGCGCAGTCGACCGGCTTGCTGGGTGCCGCGCTCGACAACCTCGGAGACGCCGCGTTGTACGCCGTCAGTCTCTACGCCGTGGGCCGGACGGTGGTCGCCAAGGCCCGGGTGGCGCGCCTCTCCGGCGTGCTCTTGATTCTGTCCGCCGTTGCGCTGCTCGCCGAGGTCATCCGCCGCTTCGTGACGGGATCCGACCCGGTCGGGCTCGCGATGATCCTCGCGGCCCTGGCGAACGCCGCGACGAACGTCTGGGCGCTGCGGCTGCTGCGGTCGCACCGCCACGCCGGCGTGCACCTCGAGGCGTCGTGGATCTTCACCACGAACGACATGCTGGCGAACCTCGGCGTCGCGGTATCGGGGGTCGCGGTGATGTTGCTCCGGTCCAACCTGCCAGACCTGGTGATCGGGCTGCTCGTCTTTGGAATCGTCGCGAAGGGCGCGTGGGAGATCCTCGAGAATGCAGGCCGAGCGCGGCAGGGAGCTAAGCAGGCGTCGGAGAAGTCGCCGGGCGGGGTGGTCCGGCGCGACGACCCGTCCAACTGAGATCCCACGGCCATGCAGGCTGCCAGCGCCGGCGCCTCGCGAGCCACGTCCAGAGAGCGCGTTTGCGCGGCGCTTGTGGCCGACGCTGCGCCAGGGCGCTCGGTGTCGCCGCACTCCTCACGCCGAGCCCCACCGGCCTCAGTAGGCCCTGATAGGCCGCCCGTCCTCCAAGACACGAGCAGTCAAGCCAGCGAAGTGGCCAAGACGCCCAGGAGGCACTCCACCAGTTCGCTGTCCTCGCCGGGTGTTCCTCCGAGTCGGGCGATCAGTTCGCGAAGCTGCCTGCTGGTGAGACGCACTACGTGCTCGGATAATGCTGGCTCGCTTGGGTTTGAACGCTCACTCTCATTCTCCACTCGCTGCGGTCCTTCGTCGTCAGCCTGTCGCGTCTGAGACTCCTTGCTCTGTTGCTTGTCGAGCCGGGCCACTTCAGCATGGCTGATCGCCTGCTGGTGCTTCCGCGCCCGCCGCAGCAAGTTCTCCTGCCGGCCTTTATCCAAGCGCCCGAACATTCGCGCCGTTTCCGGGTTGCCGAGGAAGCCTTCGTCGAGCGCAGCACGGAACGGTCCCTCAGCTTTCAGGAGCGCCAGGTACTTCGACACCCACGACTTCGATTTGCCAAGCTCCTTCGCCAGCTCCGCCTGGCCAAGACCGGTCTCGTCGAGGCAGCGCCTGAGCGCGTTCGCGACGTCGAGGAGCTTGAGGTTGGAGCGCTGGAGGTTCTCGGAGAGCTGGGTGAGGGTGTTCCGGCCCGTGTCGAGCTCGCCCTCGGCGGCGACGAGGCAGGGGACGACCTCAAGACCGGCGATGCCGGCGGCACGCCAGCGCCGCTCGCCGGAAATGATGACGTAGCCGCCTTCGGCGTCGGGCCGCACGTGGATCGGGTTGTGGATGCCGATGGCGGCGATGTTGCGCGCGAGTCCTTCGAGGTCTTCCTGGTCCTCGGCGCTCAGCACGTCGGCGACGAAGTCGCTACGGACCTGGCGCGGGTCGGGGTGGACCTCGCCGATCGGGAGATCGACGACGCGGCGACGGCCCCCGGCCTGGCGACGCTCGGTCTCCTCCTTGAGCTCGCGCAAGCGGTCGAGCGAGCTCATCCCCAGGGTTGCCTCTGCTCTCTCAGCCACCGATCAGCCCTCCGCACAGTTCCATCCAGGTCTCCCGCGTTTCGCGGTCGGCGCGGCGGAAGCGCCAGACCGGAACGCCTTCGTCGAGCGCGTCAGAGACGGCGACACGCAGGGTCAGAAACGGCCGCGTGAGCGGTACGTGCTCGCCGAGCAGCGCGATGTAGCGGTTCTGCTGGCCCGACGAGCGCGTGAAGCGGTTGATGAGCACTCGGTTCTCGAGCCCGGGCCGGATGGTGCGGATCTCCTCGATCGTGGCCAGCGTCTGACCGAGCGCCAGGAGCGAGAAGCTGTTCGGCTCGAGTGGCGTCACCACGAGGTCGGCCCAGACCTGCGGGCCGAGGTGGCGAACCCCGATCGCCGGCGGCGTGTCGATCACCACCAGGTCGTAGGGCAACGCCCGCAGGCGGTCGCGCACGCGCCTTGAGTCGGCCAGGCCCACCCGCTGGTCGACCTCGTCGAGGTGCTGGTGGCCGTGCAGCAGG
>JAIOJQ010000187.1 GCA_019911865.1 Thermoanaerobaculia bacterium | reverse complement strand
CACCGAGATCCCCACCAGCTCCGCCGCCAACCTCTACGGCTTCCACGGCCACGAAATCGACCCGGCCACCGGCCTCGTCTACATGAGAAACCGCTGGTACGACCCGGACATGGGGAGGTTTGTCACCGCCGATCCGCTGGGTACGTGGATGGGCCGGGGACGTATCAGATTGCGGGGGGCGATCCCATCAACAAGAGTGATCCACTCGGGCTGTATGCAGAGGGCGGGCACTACTACACGACGCTCCTCTTGGCTCTGAGGGTGGGATTTTCTCCGCAAGACTCGTTTGCACTGGCTGTCGGAGCTCAGGCGCCAGACGAGATCGCCGCATTCGATGCGAAGGAGACGTTCTTGGCGGCGAGAGGGGCCTCTGCGTTTCACCCATGGAACAGTAGCGAAGAGAATCGGCACATGATCACGACGCACCGCGCACACCATGCGTTGACCGGAGGGGTCGCAGTCTTGGAGTCGGACCGCGCCGTGGAGAGCGTGCTGGCCTCGACGTCGCTACTTCATGCCGGGATTCAGATCCACAGGCTCGGCGACAGCTTCAGCCATCGCAGAGAAGACAACACAATGTTCCTCTACGAGGCCGGCAATGGCCATCTCTTTGACCGGACAAGCCCGGACGCTATTCAGAGGCGCCCAGACCTCTACATGGAGTACGCGAGGGCGCTGCTGTCAGCGTTGAAGGTGTTTGCAGGTAATAGAGGTCTTCCGCCAAGTCAACTCGCAAACACAGCAGGGCTGGCTGAGATTGCAAGAAGACCGAGCTCATTGGTCACCAGGTGGTACAAGTGGGAGGGATCTGAAGATGGGTCCCTTGATGACTTGGCGATCGAGGCGTTGCGCAAGCTAATTCTCGAAACGGCTCGAGAGCGTGGGGTAGAGGACGAGGTTCGTCGCTTACTCTCCTACAAGCCCGAGAACTCGAGTGCAGACGGCATGACCGCCGAAGATCTCGATCGACAACTGAGGGCGGCGGTTGGGGATGCTCGAACTCCAGCTGGAGTTGCAGAACTGCAACCGGCCGGCGGCAACTAGAAAGGGCTTTCACGGTGAGCCAGTCACCGCTTTACCTGTACAGAAAGGTCGCGCGAAGAGTGCGATTCGGAGTTGTCGCCCTTACAGGCGTTCTCTTTATGGCGCTTCTCGCATATGAGGCTTCCACGCGCGGTCTGCACCAGTCCGGTGTCACGGACATGCTTGCGGCTGTCCTCGTAGTCCTGCCAATTGCCGTAGTCTGCTTCTTTGTCCTGGATGTTGCCGGCTGCTTTGTAGCTTGGGTTCGGGAGAAGTCGGGAAGCCATCGACGTGAATTCGGCTTGGCTCTTGCCGAAGCGCTGGTGACTCCTGTGCTTACCTATCTGGAGATTCTTGCGGCATTCTGGCTGCGTTCTCGCTGAGCGTCATCCTCTTTGAGCCCCTCCCTGGAATGAAACCGCCGGTAAGCTGACAGTCCAAGTTGAAAGTTCAATGAGCACTGGTTTTCGGAGTTTGCTGGCCGAGAGTGCCTGAGGGGCCGACAACACTGCCTGTGCAAGTTTCGAAATTCTCCCCCGCCTGCAGCAGGTTTGAAGTCGCCTGATTGAAGCGACGCCGCGGAACCCGGAGCGGAGTCCGTTCGCCCGGCTCAGGTGCCCGCCACGGGTTCAAGAGGCCGCGGGCGCTGGCGGCTCCGGGAACCAGTGGCGGGTGCGGTTGCAGAGGTTGCAGACGGAGAGCATGACGGGGACTTCGACGAGGACGCCGACGACGGTGGCGAGGGCGGCGCCGGATTCGGGGCCGAACAGGGCGATGGCGGTGGCGACGGCGAGCTCGAAGAAGTTGCTGGCGCCGATCAGGGCGCCGGGGGCGGCGACCGAGTGGGGGACCTTCGCCCACTTCATCAGGCCGTAGGCGAGGCCGGAGTTGAAGTAGACCTGCACCAGCAGTGGAATGGCGATCAGCACCACGTGCAGGAAGCGGCTGGTCAGGTTGTCGGCCTGGAAGGCGAAGAGAATCACCAGCGTCGCCAGCAGGGCGACCACGGTCACCGGGTGGAAGGCCGGCAGGAAACGGGTCTCGAACCAAACGCGGCCGCGCAGGCGCAGCAGCGCCACCCGGCTGGCCGCGCCGAGTGCCAGCGGGATGACGATGAAGACCCCGACCGAGAAGAGCAGCACGCGGAAGGGTACCGTCAGCGTGCTCGCGCCGGTCACCAGCAGGCTGACGATCGGGGCGAACAGCACCAGCATGAGCAGATCGTTGAGCGACACCTGCACCAGCGTGTAGGCCGGATCGCCGTCGGTCAGGTACGACCAGACGAAGACCATCGCCGTGCACGGGGCGGCGGCGAGGATGATCGAGCCGGCGAGATACTGATTGGCCAGCTCGGCGCCGATCCAGGGCTGGAAGAGGACGCGGAAGAACAGGTAGCCGATCGCCGCCATCGAAAACGGCTTGACCAGCCAGTTGACGAACAGCGTGACCAGGATGCCGCGCGGCCGCTGGCGCACCGCGACCAGGCTGCCGAAGTCGACCTTCAGCATCATCGGGTAGACCATCAGCCAGATCAGCACCGCGATGGCGACGTTGATCTGGCTGCCGGCGCCGAACTCGAGCCGGCGCACCGCGTCGGTCAGCTCCGGCGCCAGCTTGCCGAGCGTCACCCCGGCCGCCATGCAGAGCACCACCCAGAGCGACAGGTAGCGTTCGAAGACGTTGAGCCGCCTCACCTGTCCCGGAGCGCTCATCGGATTTCCTCTCCGGCCGTCAGGATCCCCTCCTCCGCGAGCCACCGCGCCAGCCGCTCGCGCAGCTCGTCGCGCACGGCGCGGAAACCGGCCAGCGCCGCCGCCTCGTCGTCGCCGGCCGCATGCGGGCGGGCCGGGTCGGGCAACGGCCAGTGGAGGCGCCGCGCCGGAGCGAGCCAGAGCGGGCAGACCTCCTCGGCGCACAGCGTGATCACCGTGTCGACCGCGGTGCGGTCGACCTCGTCGACCGACTTCGAGCGCTGCGTCGAAATGTCGAGGCCGACCTCGGCGAGCGCCCGGATGGCGAGCGGATGGAGGCGCGAGGGCGCCGAGCCGGCACTGTGGACCGCCAGGCGGTCGCCGGCGAGGTGGCGGGCGATCCCCTCGGCCATCTGGCTGCGCGCCGAGTTGGCGACGCAGAGAAAGAGCAGGCCGCGCGTCACGCCGGCGGCGCTCCGGCGCCGGCGAGCAGCTCCTTGAGCCGGGTCGTCGACGGGACATGGCCGAAGACGCGGATCTCGCCGTCGACCACCAGCGCCGGCGTCGCCACGACGCCGAAGTCGAGAATGCGGTCGAGCTCGGTCACCTTCTCGAGCTCGTAGTCGAGGCCGAGCTCGCGCGCCGCGCTCTCGGTGTGCTCGGTGAGCAGGCGACACTTCGGGCAGCCGGTGCCGAGGATCTGCAGGCGGGTGGTCATCGCGTTCCTTTCAGGCGGCAAAGGTTCCGTAGAGCAGTCCGGTGGCGGTCGCCATGACGACGACCAGAGAGACGTAGACGATCGTCTTGCGCCACCCCAGCAGGCTGCGCAGCACCAGCATCGCGGGCAGCGACAGGGCCGGGCCGGCGAGCAGCAGAGTGAGGGCGGGGCCCTTGCCCATGCCGCTGCCGAGCAGGCCCTGGAGGATCGGCACCTCGGTGAGGGTGGCGAAGTACATGAAGGCGCCGGCCACCGCGGCGAAGAGATTGGCGGCCAGCGAGTTGCCGCCCAGCGCGCCGGCGACCCAGGCGGACGGGATCAGCCCCTCGTGCCCGGGGCGGCCGAGCAGGAAGCCGGAGGCCAGAACGCCGGTGAGCAGCAGCGGCAGGATCTGCCGGGCAAACCCCCAGGTGGCGGCGAGCCACTCGCCGAGCTCCCCGGGGTCGCCCGCCAGCACGGCGACGAGCGCCGCGAAGCCGACGGCGAAGGGAACCTCCGGGTGGGCGGGCACCAACGCGGCGGCGAGGCCGGTTGCCGCAGCGACGGCGAGCGCCCGCCAGGCGGCAAGACCGAGCCAGCCGACGAGCACCGCGAGGAGCGCCGCCGCGGCGAGGGCGGTCAGAGCCCACCTGGCGGCGAAGATCGCGGCCCAGACGCCGCTCTCGGCGGGGGCCCAGTTGGCGAAGACGAGGATCGCCACGAGCAGGGCGAAGAAGGTCGCCTGGCGGCCGAGGGAGAGCCGCGGCTCGGGGATCGACAGGGTGGTCGCGGCGACGGCGCGCGAGCGCTCCTCGGCGCGGAAGATGCCGGCCATCGCGAGGCCGATCAGGATGCTGAACAGCACCGCACCCACGGCGCGGGCGGCGCCCAGCTCGAAGCCGAGGATGCGCGCCGTCAGGATGATGGCGAGGGCGTTGATCGCCGGCCCCGAGTAGAGGAAGGCCGACGCCGGGCCGAGCCCGGCGCCGCGCTTGTAGATGCCGCCGAAAAGCGGCAGGACCGTGCACGAGCAGACCGCCAGCACTGTGCCGGAGACCGACGCCACGCCGTAGGCGAGCGGCCGCGGCGCCCGCGGGCCGAGCCAGCGCATCACCGAGGCCTGGCTGACGAAGACGCCGATGGCGCCGGCGATGAAGAAGGCCGGCACCAGGCAGAGCAGCACGTGCTCGCGGGTGTACCACTTGGCCAGCTGGAACGACTCGAGCAGCGCGGCGTCGAAGCGCGGCGTGCCGACCGGCAGAAACCAGAGCGCGGCCAGCACGGCGAGCAGGCCGAGCAGCCACTTGCGGTCCGCGCCGTCGCTCATCGCCCGTCCGCTCCGGCGCCGGCCGCCACGGCCGGCTGGCGCACGCCGATCGCCACCAGGTCGAGCTCGGCGGCGCACAGGGTGGCGATCGGAACGCGGCGCAGGCGCGCGATGAGCGCGCGGTCAGCCTTCGCCTGCGGGTCGCCGGCGAGCCGCTCGAGCAGCGGCGCCAGCAGCGCCGCCGCCTCGCCCCCCTCGCGCAGCCGGTAGAAGACGAGTTTGCCCTCCTTGCGTTCGCCCACCAGGGCGCCACGGGCGAGCACCGCGAGGTGCTGCGAGACGGTCGAGGGCGCCAGCTCGAGCACGGCGGTGAGCTGGCAGACGCACAGCTCGCCGGTGGCCAGCATGCCGAGCAGGCGCAGCCGGGCCGGGTGGGCGAGCCCCTTGGCGGTGGCCACCAGTCGGTCGAGGACGGCACCCGAGTCGCTGCGTGATTTCGCCATATGACGAAAGGTAAGCGGACCGTGCGGCGGCGTCAACCCCCCGGCGGGGCGGCCCGGCTGCCCGCCGGGAGGGTCAGGCCTGGTCGAGCGCCTGCTCGAGATCGGCCAGCAGGTCGCGCCAGTACTCGACGCCGATCGAAATGCGCACCAGGCCGTCGGTGATCGCGGCCTCCGCCTGTTCTTCGGCCGACATCTCGGACGAGATGGTCGACTTCGGATGGGTGGCGAGCGTTTCGACGCCGCCCAGCGAGACGGCGAGCTTGGCGATCCGCAGCGCGTCGAGGAAGCGGAAGGCGGCCGCCTCGCCGCCGGTGATCTCGATGGAGATCATGCCGCCCGGGGCGCTGCACTGGCGGTGGAAGATCTCCGCCTGCTCGCCCTCGAACAGGGCCGGGTAGTGGATGCGCTCGATCTTCGGGTGGCGGCGCAGGCGCTCGACGATCTTGGCGGCGTTCTTCGATTGCTTGATCATCCGCGTGTAGATCGTCGCCAGGCTGCGTTGCAGCAGCCAGGCCGAGAAG
>JAIOJQ010000186.1 GCA_019911865.1 Thermoanaerobaculia bacterium | reverse complement strand
GCGCCTTCGGGCGAAACTCCGTCTCACTCACCGGGCCGCGCACACCCACGGGCGTCTCGTCGGACATGAACGAAACATCCCACAACGACTGACCCCTTGGGAACCCCGGGAATCGAGGGGGTTTCTTCACAGCCTCTCAGTCCTCATCGTCACCATCGACGAGAAGGAGTACCTTCGTCTGGGCCTTCTATTAGAGCAGGTCTTTCCACAGGCTCGCATTCGGATGATCTCATCGGAGATCAGTCGAAAAGGCTCCGCGCGCGCGGACGATTTTGCACGGGTAGACGAATATCTCTTCATCGTGATGCTCGGAAATGCAGCCGTAGCTCCGCTTTTCGTGGAGGGCCTTTCCGTCGCCCCGGTCGGTGGAAGGAAACGAACAGCCAAGGTCGTGTGGGAATCCATGCTTCGCCGCGGAACTGGGTCAATGCGCGCAGACTCGCCACTCAAGTTCTACCCAGTTCTGTTGAACCCGCAAACTAAGAAGGTATTTGGCTGCGGCGATGTCCTTCCTTCCGGCAAGCACCCCACGGACTACACGGCGCCTCCTGGATTGGCTGCCGTTTGGCCACTTCGGTCGAACGGCGCTGAAGGGCGTTGGCAGCTGAATCGAACGTCCTTCACACAACGACTGGAGGCTGGTCACATAAAGGCTGGGCGTTTCAACAACGATGGGACTGCGGCGATCTTGTATCTACCATCAGGTGTACGAAGTGCGATTGCCGCTGGCAGGATCGTACCGTCTGGCTCCGACTCGAACGGCGGGCCCGAGTTCGAGTGGCTCGACGCGAACGACGTTACAGGTCGACCCAAAACTCAGTGGGTAGCTTCGTCTCACAATGCCTCAGAACATGGCACGTCGCTTCTGAAGTCCCTTCTTCCCAACAGTCGATTCCCGTTCCCAAAGTCGCTCTATGCCGTTGAGGATGCGCTGCGATTCTTCATTCGCGATCGACCCGAGGCAGTAGTTGTCGACTTTTTTGCGGGCTCAGGCACCACAGCCCATGCGGTGATGCGTCTGAATCGCCAGGACCACGGGAGGCGACAGTCCATCCTCGTAACCAACAACGAGGTGTCCGCCGACGACCAAGCCCGCTTGCGACACCATGGTCTTCGACCAGGCGACCCAGATTGGGAGGCCCAAGGCATCTGTTCGCACATCACAACTCCCCGGATTATTGCGGCCATCACTGGAAGGGCCCCCGACGGAAGGGAGCTGCAGGGCACCTACCGGTTTATCGACGAGTTCCCGATGGCGGAGGGTTTTGAGGAGAACGTCGAGTTCTTCACAATGACCTACGAGGCCCCGCGCCCGGTCGCTCATCATCGAGCGTTCGAGGCAATTGCCCCATTGCTTTGGCTAAGAGCCGGGTCGAAGGGACGACGAATCGACAAAGCGCGGCGCGATTTTGATCTTGCAGACACATACGGTGTTTTGTTTGATCTGGACGCCGCTCAAGGGTTCGCCCAAAGGCTCGGTCAGACTGAGGGTGTCCGAATGGCGTTCATCATTACCGACGATGACCTCGGATTCCAGATGGTGTGCGGCGGACTTCCGGCACAAATCCAGGTTGTGCGCCTATACGAGTCGTACCTGACCAACTTCACCATCAACACGGGGCGAGAGTAGCCGTGCGGTTCACGCTCAAGGATTACCAGGAAGACGCGGTACGCGATGTTCTGGGTCGTTTGGCCCGGGGGCGCGAGGATTGGCGCAAGCAGGGGGCGCCGAGTGCATTCTCGCTCACGGCGACGACCGGGGCGGGTAAGACGGTGATGGCGGCGGCCGTGATCGAGGCGCTCTTCGACGGCAGCCCGGACCACGACTTCGCGGCGGACCCCGGCGCCGTCGTGCTCTGGTTCACGGACGACCCGTCGCTCAACGAGCAGACTCGCTTTCGGCTCATCGAGGCCGCCGACCGGCTTACGCACGCGCGCCTGTCCGTCATCGACAACTCCTTCAATCAGGAGAAGCTCGACCCCGGCAAGGTCTACTTTCTCAACGCCCAGAAGCTCGGCAGGAACTCGCTTCTTGTCCGCGGTGCGCCCGACAAAGCGGACGGGCCGCAGGCAACGATGCCGGCGCCCGACGCTCGTGCGTTCACGATGTGGGACACATTGGCGAACACCATCGCCGACGAAAATCTCACGCTTTACCTGATCCTGGACGAAGCTCATCGGGGCATGAAGCCGCCTACCCAGAGCGCGCGAGCGGAGCGAGCGACCATCGTGCAGCGGCTCGTCAACGGCGCCGAGGGTGCTCCGCCCGTGCCCATCGTCTGGGGCATCTCCGCGACCGTCGAGCGTTTCAACGAGGCGATGGCTCGGGCGGAGAATCGAACCACCTATCCGCCGGTGGTCGTCGATCCAGCGAGAGTGCAGGAGTCGGGCTTGCTCAAGGACGACATCCGACTGGACTTTCCCGCCGAAAGTGGCAAGTTCGACACGGTCCTGCTTACTCGAGCCACGCGAAAGGCGAGAACTTCGACTGGCCTCTGGCGCGAGTACGCCGAACGGGAAGGGCTTCCGCCCGAAAGCGTCGTGCCGCTGCTTGTCGTCCAGGTACCCAACACGCCGTCGGACGACCTCCTCCTGACCGCCTTCCGCACGGTTCAGGAAGCGTGGCCCGAGCTGGTGCACGACGCGATGGCCCACGTGTTCGGAGAGCAGAGCCCGATTGAGCTCGGCGGCTTCGAAGTCCCTCACATCAGCCCCGAGAGAGTTCAAGAGAGCACCCACGTTCGTGTCCTGTTCGCCAAGGATGCAATCTCCACGGGGTGGGACTGCCCGCGCGCCGAGGTGCTGGTGTCGTTTCGCCCGGCCCAGGACGAAACGCACATCACTCAACTGCTCGGCCGTATGGTGCGTACGCCGCTCGCCCGGCGAATTCCAGGGAACGACCTTCTGAACTCCGTCGACTGCGTGCTGCCACACTTCGATCGGGAGACGGCCGCCAAAGTGGCGAAGGCACTCTCGGGCAATCGGGACCGCGATGACGACGGGACCGGAGGCGGGGCCGGCCGACGTGTGCTCTTGGCCCCCGTGGACATGAAGATCAATCCGGCGATTCCCGACGCGGTCTGGTCCGCGTACGACGGATTGCCATCTCAGACTCTTCCGCGAAAGTCGGCACGCCCGGTCAGGCGACTCGGCGCTCTCGCGCAGGCGCTCTCCTACGACGGCCTGCGCCCGGATGCGCGCAAGGAGGCCTACGACATACTGTTCGCGAGACTGGACGGGCTCCTCGCGCAGCACAAAATCCAGGTGGCAGCCGCGAGCAAGGGCGTCCTCGAGGTCGTGGGCGAGACCATCGTCGCGAAGGTGGCGGATGGTGAGATCGCCGAGGCCGGGAAGTTCGTCGAGCTGGCCGACGAGCGCTCCGTCGATGCCGACTTCAGGGCCGCTGGGTCCGTGTTCACGAAGGACCTTGCCCGCAAGTACGCGGACCACCTCGCTGCCCAGGATGGTGACGACGACGGCCTGTTCGACGCGCACGTGAAAGTGGCTGCCCTTGCCAAGGTAGACGGAGTCGCCGACGAACTGGACCGCGAGGCCGACCGGTTGGCCGAGACTTGGTTCAGTACCTACCGCGTGGAGATCAAGGGCCTGACCGATGAGCGCCGGGCGGTCTTCGACGAGATCAAGGGGATGGCTCCGACGCCTCGACGAATCGATCTGCTTCGTCCGCGGATTCGCACTGAGGAGACCGAGGATGCTGAAGGGAGAAGGCTCGACACTCGGTCCCTTCACCTCATGTCAGATGACTCTGGAGAGTTTCCCATCGGGTCGCTGAACAGCTGGGAACTCGATGTCCTCGACAAGGAACGTGGCCGACCCGGGTTTCTCGGCTGGTATCGCAACCCTTCCAGACCTTCGGAAGATGCGATCTCGGTCGCTTACGAGGATGTCCAGGGCAACTGGCGACGAATGTGCCCCGACTTCCTCTTCTTTCATGGCGACGAGAACAACGTCAGAGTCTCGATCGTTGACCCTCACGGCCACTATCTTGGCGATGCGCTCCAGAAGCTCCGGGGGCTCTCTGATTTCGCCGAGAGCTATGGCGAAAGCTTTCATCGCATCGAAGCAATCGCGCGCATCAACGAAAGCGGGCTCCGTGTCCTCGATCTGAAAAATGCGGCGGTCCGGGCCGCAATTCAGACGGCTGCGAGCGCCGAGAGTCTCTTCATTGGAACGCATGCCGAGGCCTACTGACGTTAGGGTGTGCAGAGTAGTGGCCTGGCACCACAAGGATGGCGTTGTCGCCGTCGAAGCTCGAAAGTCGCAGAGCTAGTGGATCGGAAACGGGGTCAAGAGCCTTCAACTTGGACTGTCAGCTTGCCGGCGGTAGCACGACGGAGAGGGGTTCACGCGAGCCGCAAGAGCGGTCACCTGTCGGGAAGTCACGATGCCTATCCTTCGTACGTAGTGTGGAAGGACCTTGTCAAGATCTACGATCATCAGCAAGCAGGCCCGTGGTTGCTCGGCGCTCGTAAGATTGCCGAACCCAACAACGACGTCAACGTGAGCAAGGATTTCTGATGTCGATCAAACTTGTCGTCATCCTGGGTATCGGCGCCGGTCTCGGCGTTCTGAGTAATTTCATCAAGGCCAGATGGTCCGTGCTCCTGCTCGGAATCTGGATGTTGATGGGCTACGTCAGGTATATGTGGCCCGCCATCGATGTTGCGACATGGGGCTACTGGGACACGCTCGGGGTAATGTTGACCGGAGTGATCTGGTATGTGATTCCTACGACTATTTTTCATGTCGTACCGTTTTCTGTTGGTAGATACAGCTACAAGATCGTCGACATGCTGGCCGAGAGATGGCCGCGTGGTTGACCTTGCGAGTGGGGCTATTGAGCTTCCAGGTTTGCGTCTGCCTCAATCTCTCCGCAAGCCCCCGGCCGCTGATGTACGGCAGGGCGACGCGACGGCGAGTGGTGCCGGATAAGCGGCTGAAGGTCGAGATCTTGCCGTCGTTCCGGGCCAGCCGAGGTAGCTACGGAAGCGCTCGGATCAGCCAAGGTGATGCCACAAGGAAGCGAGACCTGCAACGAGTTGCCACGCGTACGGACGGGCCACCGGTTCCGATACCGGACACTCACCGCACTCATCGTGCCCCTTTGCCACCATCTCCGCCAGCTGCCCCTGCGCATCCTCGAACTCGTCCGCATAGTCGAACAGGATCGCCACCGATCGCGGGCTGTGGCCGGAGAACTCCAGGACCTTTGACAGCCTCGGTGGACACTTCAAAACCGGCCATTTGTCGACGGGTCAAAACCGGCCATTTCCGGCCGTGGACCGAGACGGGTGAGTTCTACTCCTTAGTCGCCTCCGTGCGCAAGTCGGTGTGGATCTTGGTGCGCCAGCTACGG
>JAIOJQ010000185.1 GCA_019911865.1 Thermoanaerobaculia bacterium | reverse complement strand
GGTCGCCCGGGCGCCCGGCGCGAGCTCTACCGCGCCGGCACGCTGCCCGAGCACCGCCGCTGGTGGCGCCTCGACCGCCCGCTGCCGGCCATCGAGTGAAGCCGCCGGCGGCGCGCGAGGGCTCGCGGTCTCGGCCGAGGGCTTGACGCTGGTGACCGACGACGAGACGATGCGTCGCGGCTCCCGCCCCGCGCCGTCGCCCGGGGATCCTCAACGCAACGCCCATCTCGCCGCCCCGGGGCGGCCGGAGTGTCCTTGAAGCGCATCGATTTCGAGCGAGAGCTCAACCCCGAACAGCTGGCCGCGGTGACCCACCCGGGGGGACCGCAGCTGGTCCTCGCTGGCGCCGGGTCGGGCAAGACGCGGGTGATCATCCACCGCATCGCCTGGCTGGTGCGCGAGCGCGGCGTCGAGCCGCGCTCGATCGTCGCGGTGACCTTCACCAACAAGGCAGCCGCCGAGATGCGCGAGCGCGCCGAGCGGCTGCTCGAGCTCTGGCCGCTGCCCACCTTCCTCGGCACCTTTCACCGCTACTCGCTGCAGCTGCTGCGCGCCTGGGGGGACCGGGTCGGGCTGGCGCGCGACTTCGCCATCCTCGACGAAGGGGACCAGAAGTCGATCGTCCAGCAGGCGATGGCCGCCGAGGGGGTCTCCGAGGCCTCTTTCCCGCCGCGCGCCATCCTGTCGCAGATCTCCTCGGCCAAGAACCGGCTGCTCACCCCCGACCTCTACGAGAAGACCGCGCACGACGTCTTCTCGCAGCGCGTGGCGCGCGTCTACCGGCGCTACGAGGGGCTGCGCCGCAAGGCCTCGGGGGTCGACTTCGACGACCTGATCCTGCATGCCGTGCGGCTGTTTACCGAGCATCCCGATCTCGCCGAGCGCCTGCGCGGCCGGGTGCGTCACCTGCTGGTCGACGAGTTCCAGGACACCAACCACGCGCAGCTGCGCCTGGTCAGCGAGCTGGCGGCGCCGGACGGCGACCTGACCGCGGTCGGCGACGAAGACCAGGGGATCTACCGCTGGCGCGGCGCCGACCTGGCGAACATCCTCGAATTCGAGCGCCACTTCCCGGGCGCCGTGGTGCGCAAGCTCGAACGCAACTACCGCTCGACCGGGACCATCCTCGAGGCCGCCAACGAGCTCATCGCCCACAACACGATGCGGCGCGGCAAGCGGCTGTGGACCGACGCCGGCCGGGGCGAGAAGCTGCGCCTCTACCGCGGCGGCGACGAGGCCGACGAAGCGCGGTGGGTGAGCGGCGAGATCGCGCGGATGCGGCCGCGCCACGGCCTGGCCGAGATGGCCATCCTGATGCGTACGAACGCGCAGACGCGCGCCTTCGAGGACGAGTTCTTCCGCGCCCGCATCCCCTACAGCCTGGTCGGCGGCGTGCGCTTCTACGAGCGGGCCGAGATCAAGGACCTGGTTGCCTACCTGCGGCTGCTGCGCAATCCGCGCGACAACTTCTCGCTGCAGCGGGTGCTCAACCAGCCGCCGCGCGGCATCGGCAAGACCACCGTCGCCCAGCTCGAGGAACAGGCGGCCGCCGACGCCGGCGGCGTGCTCTGGGACGTCCTCGAGCTCGATCGTCTCGACCGCTTCTCGACCCGCGCCGCGGCCGCCCTGCGCGGCTTCCGCGATCTGGTGCGCGGCCTGCGCGAGACCGCCGCCGACCTGCCGCTGCCGGCGCTGCTCGACGAACTGCTGGCGCGCACCGGCTACACCGGCCTGTTCCGGCGCGAGAACGAAGAGGAGCAGGCGCGGCTCGAGAACATCCAGGAGTTCCTCACCGCGGCGCAGTCGTTCACCGACGCGCGCGCCTTTGCCAGCGGCGACGACGAAGACCTGCTCACCGCCTTCCTCGACCACGTCGCCCTGGTCTCCGATCTCGACGGCTGGCAGGGGGAGAAGGGGGTCACCCTGATGACGCTGCACAGCGCCAAGGGGCTCGAGTTCCCGATCGTTTTCCTGCCCGGACTCGAGAACGGGCTGCTGCCGCACTTCAACACCCAGGGGCGCCCCGAGGATGTCGAGGAGGAGCGGCGGCTCTTCTACGTCGGCCTCACGCGGGCGCGCCAGCGGCTGCTGCTGTCGACCTGCCGGCGCCGGCGCATCGCCGGCCGCTACCAGGACCAGCTGCCCTCGCCGTTCCTCGAGGAGCTGCCGGAGCGGCTGATCGAGAGCGAGGAGAGCCCGACCCTCTTCCAGACCGAGCGGGTGCGCAGCATCGACCAGTTCTTCGGCCGCCCCGGGCGCGGCGAGGAGTACGCCCAGGAAGCCCCGGTACGCGGCCCGCGCCGCGGCAGCCGGGTGCGCCACCCGACCCTCGGCACCGGAGTCGTGCTCGAAATCGACGGCGAGGGCGACGACGCCAAGCTGACCGTCTTCTTCGACAAGGTCGGCAAGAAGCGCCTCGTCGCCCGCTACGCCTCCCTCGAACTCGCCTGAGGAAAAAATTCAGTCAGAGGCAATTTCCGCGAGCCGAAAAATTCAGTCAGAGGCAATTTCCGTCCCGCGGCGGCGGCTGGCTCGGCACGACCCTCGGAAATTGCCTCTGACTGAATTTTCTCCTCGGGCGGGAAATTGCCTTTGACTGAATTTCAGGGGTCGGAGCGGAGGCGGGCGTAGAGGTGGTTGTCGACGCGCCGGTCGCCGAGGCGGAAGTAGCCGCGCAGCAGGCCTTCGCGGTGGAAGCCGCAGCGCTCGAGGACGCGGCGCGACGCCTCGTTGTCCACCGAGCAGCGCGCCTCGAGGCGGTCGAGCAGGGTCTGCTCGAAGAGCAGCCCGAGCAGCCGGTCGAGCGCCGGCACCATGAGACCGCGCCCCTGCGCCTCGGTGGTGAGGGCGTAGCCGAGCTCGCCGACCCCCTGCTCCCACGACGTGATGGCGAGGGTGATCCAGCCCACCGGCACGCGGTCGACTTCGATGATCCACTGGAAGCGGTCGCCGCGGGCGCGGTAGAGGTCGCCCGGGTGCTGGCGGGCGAGGTCGGCGCGCAGGTCGGCGAGGCTGGCGGCCTGCAGCGGCTGGTGGCGGCGCACCGACGGCTCGCTTCGCCAGGCGTGCAGCAGCGCGGCGTCGGCGGGGGTGGCCGGACGCAGCGTCGGCACGGCCGGACGTGAGTCGGAGAGCAGGGCCATGGGCGCTCGGCGCAGTGTACAGTGGCCGCCCGGTGAACGTCCGCCTGACCCTCGCCTACGACGGCACCCGCTGGGCCGGCTGGCAGCGCCAGCCCAACGCGCCGACCGTCCAGGAGGCCCTCGAGACCGCCCTCGCCCGACTCACCGGCGAGACGGTCTCGACCCATGCCGCCGGCCGCACCGACGCCGGCGTCCACGCCCGCGGGCAGGTGGTCTCCTTGCGGCTGGAGCGCGAGTTTCCGCCGGCCGGGCTGGTCAACGGCAGCAACCACCACCTGCCGGCGGACATCCGGGTGCTCGCGGCCGCGGCCGTCGGAGCGGACTTCCACGCCCGCCGCTCGGCGATCTCCAAGCGCTACGCCTATCGTCTCTGGCGCGCCGGCGTGGTGCCGCCGGACGTCGCCCCGTTCGTGGTGCCGGCGCCCGGGCGCTTCGACCTCGCCGCCGTCGCCGCCGCCACCCGCGCGCTGCCCGGCCGGCACGACTTCGCCGCCTTCGCCCTGACCGGCGGCGCCGCGACGACCAGCACCCGGCGAATCTTCGCCGCCGGCTGGACGGCGCGCGACGAGGAGCTCGTTTTCGAGATCATCGGCGAGGGGTTCCTGCGAGGCATGGTGCGCCGACTCGTCGGCACCCTGCTCGACATCGGCCGCGGCGCCCGCCCGGCCGGCGACCTCGCCGCCCTCCTGGCGGACCCGGCGAGCGGCTCGGCGGGACCGACGGCTGCCGCCCGCGGCCTCGTCCTGCGCGCCGTCGAGTACCCCGTAGGGGCCGCCGGCGCTGCGGTAGACTCGCCCGACCATGGCTGATCCCGGCTCGCTTGCCGAGCCCGGCACGCCGGAAGCCGAGCTGCTCTCCCGCGTCGACCTCGCCCGCCTGCCCCGCCACGTCGCCATCATCATGGACGGCAACGGCCGCTGGGCCCGGCAGCGCCACCTGCCGCGCGTCGAGGGGCACCGCGCCGGCGTCGCGGCGGTGCGCGACACGGTCGAGGCGGCGGCCCGGCTCGGTCTCGAGCACCTGACCCTCTACGCCTTTTCGGTCGAGAACTGGAAGCGACCGCGCGCCGAGGTCTGGACGCTGATGAACCTGCTCAAGGAGTACCTGCGGCGCGAGATCGACACGTTGGTGCGCCACGACATCCGCTTCGCGCCGATCGGCCGCTGGCGCGAGCTCGATCCGTCGGTGGTCGCCACGCTCGAGCGCGGCATCGCGGCGACGGCCGGCTGCCGGGGGATGCGCTTCAACATCGCGCTCAACTACTCGGGACGCTGCGAAATCGTCGACGCCTGCCGCAGCATCGTCGCCGAGTTTGCGGCCGGCCGCCGGGTGGAGATCGACGAGGCGACCCTGTCGCGCTCGCTCTACACCGCCGGCCAGCCCGACCCCGACCTGCTCATTCGCACCTCGGGCGAGATGCGGGTGTCGAACTTCCTGCTCTGGCAGATCGCCTACTCCGAGATCCGCGTGACGCCGGTGCTCTGGCCCGACTTCCGTCGCCGCCACCTGCTCGAAGCGGTGCTCGACTTCCAGGGGCGCGAGCGCCGCTTCGGCGGCGTCGGCGAAGAGGCCGGAGACGACGCCGGGACGCCCGAGCCGGCCGTCCGGCCCGACGCGGCCGGGGCCTGACTCCCGGCACCCTTCCGATGAAGCGACTGCTGACCGCGGCCATCGGTGTGCCGCTCGCGCTGGCCGCGATCTTCCGCCTGCCCGGCTGGGCCTTCTTCCTCGTCTGCGCGACGCTGATGACCGGCGCGGCGGTCGAGTTCGCCCGCCTCGCCCGGCGGGCCGCGCCGGGCGCCCCGTGGCGAGCGGTGGCGATCCTGGTGCCCCCCGTCTCGGCCGCCTTCGCGCTGGCGCTCACCGACGGCGTCGACTTCGACGGCTTCCACCTGCTCGCCGGCGGTACCCTGCTCGCCGTCGGCGTCGGCACGCTCGTTCTGCTCGCCCGCACGCCGGTCGCCGAAGCGCTGTTCGCCTTCGGCGGCATCAGCTGGGCAACGCTCTGGTTCGCGGTGCCGGTGGCGGCGCTCTACCGGCTGCAGCAGCACGACCCCTGGGTGCTCTTCCTGCTGCTCGCCATCGTCTGGCTGGGCGACACCGCCGCCTACTACGCCGGTACCGCCTGGGGGCGGCATCGCCTGGCACCGGTCGTCTCGCCGAAGAAGTCCTGGGAGGGGGCGATCGCCGGCCTCGCGGTGTCGCTCGGCGCGACGTTCGTCTGGGGGTGGTGGCAGCGCGGCGCCGCCGGCCTCGGGATCGACCTGCTGGTGATCGGTGGCCTGACGGCGATCGCCGCCCAGCTCGGAGACCTCGTCGAGTCGCTGGTCAAGCGCGGCGTCGACGTCAAGGACTCCGGCGACCTGCTGCCCGGACACGGCGGCGTTCTCGACCGCATGGACGCCATGCTCTTTGCCGCTCCGGTGATGCTGCTGCTCATCCGCCTCTTCGGCTGGGAGAACGTACCGTGAAGCGACGGCTGGCGCTGCTCGGCGCCACCGGGTCGATCGGCCGCAGCTGCCTCGAAGTCCTCCGCCACCACCCCGACCGTTTCGAGCTGGTCGCCCTCGGCGCCCTCGGCAGCCGCCCCGACGAACTGCTCGCGGTGGTGCGCGAGTTCCGGCCGCGCTTCGTCGCGGTGGCCGACCCGGCCGCCGGCGAACGGCTGCGCGCCGACCTGCCCGCCGGTACCGAGCTGGCCACCGGCGGCGGCGCGCTGGTGCTCGCCGCCGTCCATCCCGACGTCGACCTGGTGGTTGCCGCGGTGGTCGGCGCCGCCGGTCTGGCGCCGGTGCACGCGGCACTCGCCGCGGGGCGCCGGGTGGCGCTGGCCAACAAGGAGGCACTGGTGGTCGCCGGCGGCCTGCTCACCACTCTGGCGGCCGCCAGCGGCGCCACGCTGCTGCCGATCGACAGTGAGCACGTGGCGCTCCACCAGGCGCTGCGCGCCGGCCGGCCCGAGGAGGTGGCGCGATTGGTGCTGACCGCCTCGGGCGGTCCGTTCCTGCACCGCGATCCGGCGACCTTCGGCGACATCCGGCGCGAGGAGGCGCTGCGCCACCCGACCTGGACGATGGGCGCCAAGATCACCATCGACTCGGCGACCCTGGTCAACAAGGGGCTCGAGCTGATCGAAGCGCACTGGCTGTTCGGCTTTGCGGCCGACTCGATCGGCGTTCTGGTCCACCCGCAGTCGATCGTCCACTCCTTCGTCGAGTGGCGCGACGGCAGCTGGGTCGCCCAGCTGTCGGCCAACGACATGGTCTTTCCGATCCAGTACGCGCTCGCCTGGCCGGAGCGCTGGGCCAACGAGTTCCCGCGCCTCGACCCGGCGGCGCTGGCGCGGCTGGAGTTCCTCCCCCTCGACGACGCGAAGTTCCCGGCGGTCTCGCTGGCACGCCAGGCGCTCGCCGCCGGCGACAGCGCACCGGCGGCCTTCAACGCCGCCAACGAAGTCGCGGTGGCGGCGTTCCTCGACGGGCGCATCCGCTTCCCCGACATCCTCGACACCATCCGCGCCGTCCTCGACGCGCACGCGCCGGTCCCCCTCGGTTCGCTCGAGGCGGCGCTCGACCAGGACGCCGAAGCCCGGCGCGCCGCGGCGGCGAGGATCGCCTCGCTGCCGCGTCCGCGATAGCCTTCGCGCCCGGAAACGACATGCTCAACTTCCTATCCAGCACACTCGCCTTCGTCTTCGCCATCGGCGTCATCATCCTGGTCCACGAGTTCGGCCACTTCGCGGTCGCCAAGGGCTTCGGCATGCGGGTGCTCGCCTTCTCGCTCGGCTTCGGCCGCCGCATCTGGGGCTTCAAGCGCGGCGAAACCGAGTACAAGATCTGCGCCCTGCCGCTCGGCGGCTACGTGCGGCTCTCCGGCGAGGAGGAGGAGAACGCCACCGCGGACCCGCGCGACTTCGTCAACCGGCCGCGCTGGCAGCGCATCCTCGTCTACCTCGCCGGCCCGGCAATGAACGCCGTGCTGTCGCTCGTCCTCATCGCGGTGCTCTTCATGGTCGGCATCGAGGTGCCGGCGCTGCAGAGCATTCCGTCGGTGGTCGGCTCGGTCGAGGCGGGTTCGGCGGGCGAGCGGGCGGGGGTGCTGCCGGGCGACGAAATCGTCGCCATCGACGGCAAGCCGGTCGACCGCTGGCACGACGTCGCCTTCACCTTCATGACCTCGATCGGCAAGCCGCTCTCGGTCGAGATCGAGCGCGCCGGCGAGCGGCTGAGCCTCACCGTGACGCCGGTGCGGCCCGAGGGGCTGGACTTCGGCGACGCCGGGATCTGGCCGAAGATCCTGCCGCGCATCGGCGAGGTCGAAGCCGGCTCGCCGGCCGCCGCGGCGGGCCTCGTCGCCGGCGACGAGATTCGCGCCGTGGACGGGCGGGCGCTCGGCAATCCGGCCGACCTGGTGGCCTGGCTCGAGCCGCGCGCCGGCCAGCCGGTCACGCTCGAGGTGCTGCGCGCCGGCGCGCCGCTCACGCTGTCGGTGGTGCCGGTCGATCGCGAAGGCAAGGGGCGAATCGGCGTCCGGCTGACCATCGAGCAGCGCTTCCCGTTCGGCCGCGCCTTCGTCGAGAGCGCCCGCTTCAATCTCAACATCGCGCGCCAGAGCCTCGCGGTGATCGGCAAGATCTTCAAGCGCGAGGTGGCGGCGCGCAGTGCCCTCGCGGGCCCGATCGAAATCGCCGCGCAATCCGGCGCCGCGGCGCGCAGCGGCGTCAAGGACCTGCTCTACCTGATGGGCGTGATCTCGATCTCGATCGGCCTGCTCAATCTCTTCCCGATCCCGATCCTCGACGGTGGACAGATCCTGCTGCTGCTGGTCGAGAGCGTCATCCGGCGCGACCTGCCGGTGGCGGTCAAGGAGCGCTTCGCGCAGATCGGCCTGGTGCTCATCGTGTTGCTGATGGTCACCGTCCTCTGGTTCGACCTGTCGAAGCGGCTGTTCGCCGGCTGACGCCGCGGCTTCAGCCGCGCAGCTCGCGCAACGTCGCGAGGTCGCGGGCGTGCCCCTGCTCGTCGTCGCCGAGCGGCGTCTCGAGGATCATCGGAACGTCGGCCAGACACGGCTCGGCGAGCAGGCGGCGGAACCCCTCGCGCCCGATCGTCCCCTCGCCGATCGGCGCGTGGCGGTCCTTGCGCGAGCCCAGTTCGCCGGTCGAGTCGTTCAGGTGCACGCAGCCGACCGCCGCGAGGCCGAGGTGGCGGTCGACTTCGGCGAGAAAGTCCTCGACCGCGGCGGCGGTGCGCAGGTCGTATCCGGCGGCGAAGGCGTGGCAGGTGTCCAGGCAGAAGCCGACCGCCGCGGGAGCGGCGAGCTGCCGGCGGATCTCGGCCAGCTGCTCGAGCCGCCAGCCGAGCACGCTCCCCTGGCCGGCCGTCTGCTCGAGCAGCAGCCGGGCGCCCATGTCGCCGGGCATCGCAGCGAGCACCGCGTCGATCGACTGCGCGATGGCGGCGAGACCGGCCGCTTCACCCGCTCCCAGGTGGGCGCCCGGGTGCACGACCAGGGCGGAGACGCCGAGCGCGGCGCAACGCCCGAGCTCGTCGGCGAGCCCGGCACGCGAGCGCTCGAGGATCGCCGGGTCGACGGCGCACAGGTTGATGAGGTAGGCGCCGTGGGCGACCAGGGGGAGCGGCGCGGCGGCGGCGTGGGCGACGCGGAAGGCCTCGACGTCGGCCGGCGCCAGGGGCTTGCCGCGCCACTGGCTGGCGTTCTTGACGAAGACCTGCAGCGCCTCGCAGCCGAGGTCGGCACCGCGCGGGAAGGCCGTCGCCAGGCCGCCGGCCACCGAGACATGGGCTCCGATCGGGGGGCGGCTCATCGAGCGAGCCTACCGGATTCGCTCTGCTAGACTCGCACGCCGTGCTGCGGCGGCTCCTCCGCGCGGCGGGCTTGGCCGCTTACGCGCTCCTCGTTCTCGCCGTCTTCGCCTTCTCTGCCTACTTCGCCTTCAACCAGTGGGTGCGGCGGGGCGTGACCACCGTGCCCGATCTCACCGCGCTGGGCGAGGAGGAGGCGGCCGCCCTGCTGGCCGACCAGGGCCTCGCCTTGCGCCGCGCCGAATCCGGGCGCTGGAGCGAGACGATTCCCGCCGGACGGCTGATCGAGACGCGCCCGGCGGCCGGCAGCCTGGTCAAGCGCGGCGCCGCGATCGAGGGGGTGGTTTCGCAGGGTGCCCGCCGGGTGGCGGTGCCGGAGCTGGCGGGCAAGGCTCTGCCCGCGGCACGATTGATGCTCGGCAGCGAGGGGCTGGAGGCCGGCGCCACTCTGGCCGTCTTCGCCGCCGCGGGGACGCCGGGGACGGTGGTCGGACAGAATCCGCCGGCGGGGTCGCAAACCCCGGCCGGCGCGCGCGTCGATCTGCTCGTCGCGCAGGAGTTCTCGGGAGCGACCTACGTGATGCCCGACCTGGTCTATCGCCGCTACGAGCCGGTGCGACGCGCCCTCGAGGCGCGCGGCTTCCGCTTCGGCAACGTCACCTTCGAGCCGTACGAGGGGATCGCCGAGGGGACGATCCTGCGCCAGAGCCCGCTGCCCGGCCACCCGCTGCGGCGCAGCGAAGCGATCGCGCTCGGCGTCTCGGCGCCCGGAGTCACGCCGTGATCGAGATCGCGCCGTCGATTCTCGCCGCCGACCTCGCCGACCTGGCGGGCGCCGCCCGCCTCGCCGAGTCCGGCGGCGCCGACCTGCTCCACTGCGACGTCATGGACGGCCACTTCGTCCCCAACCTGACGTTCGGGCCGCCGGTTCTCGCCGCCCTGGCGCGCCACACGCACCTGCCGCTCGACGTCCACCTGATGGTCGAGGAGCCCGGGCGGCTGCTCGCCGACTACCTGCGCATCCGACCCGCCCGCCTCTGCTTCCACCAGGAGGCGGCGGTCCATCACGACCGGCTGCTCGCCGCGGTGCGCGCCGAGGGAGTCCGCCCGGGGCTGGCGCTCAATCCGTCGACGCCGGTCGAAGTGCTGGTCGACGTCCTGCCGGCCTGCGACTTCGTGCTGCTGATGTCGGTCAATCCGGGATTCGGCGGCCAGACCTTCCTGCCGCGCGTGCTCGACAAGGCACGCCGGCTGGCGACGATGATCCGCGCCGCAGGCCTCGCGACGACGCTCGAGATCGACGGCGGCGTCGGGCCGGACAATGCGGCGGAGATCGCGCGCGCCGGCTTCCGGACCCTCGTCGCCGGCTCTTCCATCTACGCCGCGCCCGATCCGGTCGCTGCCATCTCCGCCCTGCGCCAGGCCGCACTGGAGGGTCTCGCATGAACCGCTTCCGCTTTCTCGCCGCGGCGCTCGTCGCCGTCGCGCTCGTTGCCGGCTGCCGTTCGGCGGCCAAGGACGATCCGATCCTGCGCCTTTCGGCCGCCGAGTCGCTGGCCGAGGGCAAGCGCCTCTACGAGCGCGAGAAGTGGGCCGCGGCGCGCCCCTACTTCACCCACGCCTTCGAGATCGAGCCGAACTCCGCGGCCGGCCGCGAGGCGCTGCTGCTGGTCGCCGACACGCTCTACATGCAGCGCGGAACGACGCAGCTGATCCAGGCCGAAGCCAAGTACCGCGACTTCCAGAACCGCTTTCCCACCAGCGACAAGGGGGCCTACGTTCAGTTCCGCATCGCCAGCTCGCTCGCCCGGCGCATCGAGCGCCCGGATCGCGACCAGGCGGCGACGGTCAAGGCGCTCGCCGCCTTCCAGGACCTCCAGCGTCTCTATCCGACCTCCGAAGAGGCCGCGCAGGCTGCCGGCGAGATCGCGCGCATCCAGGACCAGCTGGCCGAGCACGAGTACGTCGTCGGCCGCTTCTACCAGCGCTACAAGCTGCCGGGCGCCGCCATCGCGCGATTCGACGGACTGATCACGACTTACCCGGGGTATTCGCGCCGCGACCGGGCCCTCTACTATCTCGCGCTCGCCTACCGCCAGGCCGGCAAGGCCGACGACGCGCAGAGCACCTTCACGCGCCTGCGCGAGGAGTACCCGCAGAGCGAATGGGCGGTGAAGATCCCGCAGGAGAACCGATGAGCGCCCGCCTGCCGGCCTTTGTCCTGCTGCTCGCGGTCAGCGCCGCGGGCTGCGCCAGCCTGCCGTTCGTGCGCGACGACACCGAAGCGCGACGCGCCGAGGCGGAGCGCCGGATCGTCGAACTGGAGAAGGAAGCGACGCGCAGCCGGATCGAGCTCGAGCGCTTGCGCGAGCGCCTGGCGCGACTCGAAGGCCGCGCCGCCGCGGTGCCCGTCGGCGCGCCGGCGCGGCCTTCGAGTCGCGCCAGGCGCTCGCGCAAGCGCTCGAGCTCGATCCGGCTGCGCGTCGCTTCCTTCTCCAGTTCGACGATCCGGCG
>JAIOJQ010000184.1 GCA_019911865.1 Thermoanaerobaculia bacterium | reverse complement strand
CGCCTCAAGCCAGCAACACGCGCCCGAGGTACACCTCAGAGGACTCGTCCGTCCAAATACCCCGACGATCACAGCCCGCACACGCCCTCCGCGGAGATCCCGGTGGCACGAGACCGAACTTCATGCATCATCCGGGCTAAGGCTTGTCACATTGGGATGTGCGCCCTCCTTGACACCGAGTTTTTCGAGGGGCTAGGGTCGGTGCGCTCCTGCTTCAACGTGGCACCGCCTGATGCGAGTGCCTCATCAAGCAGTAGGCGTTCGAAGCGAATCGTGGAGGGACAGATGGCACACGGCATTGTGCGACGAATTCTGGCGGCCCTTGTGGTCGTCCTGTTGGGCGGTGACTCCGGCGCATCGGCCTCGACGGTCTCCGGTACCGGCGACTCGTCGACGTTGGGCGACGAGCTGATCTTCGCAGACGGCTTCGAGTCGGGCGATTTCACCGCCTGGGACCGGGCTCCCGGCGCGCCGCCCGGAACGGCGCTTCCGCCAGATCCTGCGGAGACGGCGCCCGACTACGACCCGACCGTTGCGATCGATCCCTACGAGCCGAATATCTTCATATTCCAGGGTCCGGACCCGATTCAGTTCGAGGTCGAGCCGGGCGCGGTCGATCCGCGCCGGATCTGCCTCGTGCGAGGGCGTGTGCTAGACCGCGCCGGAGATCCGATCCGCGGCGTCCGCGTTACGGTGCACGGCGTCGCCGAGCTCGGCTTCACTTTCACTCGACCCGACGGCGTCTTCGACCTGGCACTCAACGGCGGCGGCGCGGTCGATCTCGATTTCCGAAAGTCGGGTTACTTAGAGGTTTCGCGGCGCTTTGAGGCACCAGCAGCGGACTGGACCGAGCTCGAGGACGTCGTGCTCATCCCGCTCGACCCTGAGGTCACGGAGATCCCGCTGGGACAGACCGTTATGCAAGTCGCTCGCGGGTCGGTTGAGACCGACGTGGATGGCTCGCGGCAGGCGACGCTGATGTTCCCTGCGGACACCACAGCGGAGATCGTGATGCCCGACGGGTCGACCGTTCCTCTGTCCGTGGCGCACGTCCGCGCGACGGAGTACACGGTCGGGGAGAGTGGCGCGCAGGCCATGCCGGGGACGCTGCCTATCGGCTCGGGGTACACGTATGCAGTCGAACTCTCCGTCGACGAGGCAATCGCCGCGGGTGCCGTGCGGGTCGACTTCGACCAACCGATCGCGACCTACCTCGAGAACTTCCTCGGATTCCCTGTCGGAGAGCGCGTACCAGCCGGGTACTTCGACCGCCAGAAGGCCGAGTGGATCGGTTCGCCAGACGGGCGAGTGATCGAGATTCTCTCTGTCACCGGTGGCCTCGCAGACCTCGACGTGGACGGCTCGGGCACCCCGGCGGATCCAACGACTCTCGATGAGCTCGGGATCACGGATGACGAACGGCAGCGCCTGGCCTTGCTGTATTCGATCGGCCAGGAGCTCTGGCGAGTTCCCGTTCCGCACTTCACGCCGTGGGACTACAACTGGCCCTACGGCCCTCCAGATGATGCTGTGCCGCCTCCGGATCCGGAGAATGTGCCACAGCCTCCGGACGACCCGCCGCCGGCTGATCCCGACGCGACTCCCGAGGACGGTGAGCCGGAGGTCGAGGACCCGGATTGCGTGGGCGGTTCGATCATCGAATGCCAGAGCCAGCTCCTGCGCGAGAGTGTGGGGCTCGTCGGCGTCCCCTATCGCTTGCACTACTCGAGCGATCGCGTGCTCGGGCGGGAGACCCGAAGCTACTTCAAGGTTCGCGTGAGCGGTCCGACCCTCCCGGCGAGCTTGCTCGAGATGCGATTGGTGATCAGTGCGGCGGGGAGGCGGTACGACCAGACATTTCCGCCGACGCCGGATCTGGTCCACGAAGTCTCGTGGGATCGATTCGACCGCTTCGATCGGCCACTTCACGCGGAAACACCGGTTACGATCCGAATTGAGTACGTCTACGCACTTCGGTACTACTCCTCCCGTTCGAGTTGGGATCAATCGTTCTCCCGACTCCCAAACGGCAGCGACGGTGGCGGGACGATCCTTCCGTCCTTCCGTCAGGGCTTCACGACGACGCTCTTTCGCGAGATCCACACGACGGCAGGCGATCTCGGTCGATCGCTCGTGGGCTCTTGGGACATCACCGGCGAGCGGCTCGGCGGCTGGACCTTCGGAGTTCACCATCGCTACAGCCCGCGGACTCGGACGCTGCTTCTCGGCACAGGCGAGCGCCGATTCGCGCACGATGTCGGGACCGTGGCGCCCCGCCACGCTGGTACCGGTGAGTCGGGCGACGACGGTGATGGCGGGCCAGCGCGGCTCGCTCGCCTCATGAATCCGGAGCAGGTCGCCCTCGGTCCGGATGGCAGTCTCTACGTTGTCGACAGCGGTGCGCACAGAGTTCGCCGAGTGGCTCCGGACGGCACAATCTCCAACTTTGCGGGCAACGGCATCATCTGCAGTGACCCGGGTTGCGGAGACGGCATGCCTGCGACCGACGTCCCCTTCTCGGGGCCCGCTGGAGTCGCTGTAGCCCCCGACGGTTCAGTGCTCATCGCGGATCATGGCTGCGTTCGAAGGGTCGGCCTGGACGGCATTATCGAGACCGTCGCAGACGTCTGCTGCGAGCAGTGCGGTGTGCTGACGGAGCCGGAGGTCTCGGTAGGAGGCTCCTGCGACAACTGCCCGGCGCTCGACACCGAACTGATCGACGCGCGCGCATTGGCGATCTCGCCTGGCGGGGGCTACTACATTGCCGACGCTGGGGCCAACCAAGTCCGCTTCGTGGGCGCGGATGGTTTCATCACGACGCTCGCAGGCGACGGCACGAGCGGCTCGAGTGGCGATGGCGGACCGGCGATCGACGCCCGGCTTTCGGGACCGACCGGGGTCGCGGTTAATGTCCACGGCGAGGTGCTGATCTCAGACACAAGCAACCACCGCATTCGGGCGGTTGGTCGTGACGGGACGATTCTGACGGTCGCCGGAACTGGGACCGGCGGCTATGCGGGTGACGGCGGTCTTGCGGTCGATGCGGAGCTCTTCGGTCCGGCGCAGATCGCCGCGGCGCCCGATGGGAGCTTCCTGATCGCCGACGATCTCAATCAGCGGATCCGGCGCGTTACGTCCGGCGGCCAGATCGAAACTGTGGCGGGAACGGCAGCGAGTGGCCCGAACTCGCCGGCGGGCGGGCTCGCCCTCCAGGTCGAGTTGCTCTCTCCGCGCGGTGTGGCGGTAGAGCGGTCGGGAACGTTCTACGTCGCCGACGCGAGCGACAGCTCTGTGCTCCAGGTGACCGACGCCCGGCCAATTGAGCGCGTCGGTCAGTACTGGATCCCGTCCGGCGATGGCCAGGAGGTCTGGATTTTCGACGAGCGGGGGCGGCACCTCGAGACGAAGCACGCCCTCACCGGCGGGACGCTCTTGACCTTTACTTACGACTCGAGCGGCTTGATCGAGAGCATCACAGATGCCGACGGGAACGTGACGACGGTACAGCGAGGAGGGGCCGGTATCCCGACGGCCGTAGTTGGGCCGTACGGACAGGCGACCCAGCTCGTGCTGGACCCTCTCCTGAAACTTGAGAGCTTGACTGATCCCGATGGCAACGCCTGGGGTTTTGACTACACGCTGAGAGGCCTGTTGGTCTCGATTGTCGATCCAAACACCCATGAGACGGTCCCCGGCTATAGCGCCCAGGGACGCCTCACGAGTGAACTCGACGCTGCGGGAGGCGAGAAGACGTTCGCTCGGCAGAGCTATCGCGAGACGGGCCTATCGTGGTCGAGAGTCCGCTACATCTCGCAGGAGGATCGAATCGTCGATTATGAGTCCTGGGAACATCGACAGGGCGAGCGGCGATGGACGAGTTTGCACACTGGCGCCGCCACGGAGCTCGTGACGCGACGGGACCGGCTCTTTGATGGTGCTCGCATTGTGCGGCGGCCAGACAGCTCATTCACCGTAATCCGCGAGCGCCCGGATCCGCTCTGGGGTGCTCAGGCTACGGCGATCGGATCGGGTAGCTTCTCGACGCCTGCGGGTCTCGCTCGATCGGCTGTGACTACGAGTGACGTCGAACTCACTGATCCGCTGGACCCCCTGAGTTTGATCAGCCGGACAGAGACGCTAGAAGTCAATGGACGTACATACACGGCAAGCTATGACGCTCCACTTCGACGCTGGACTCTGACTTCTCCTGAGGGGCGTGAGCGTGTCGTTGAGATCGACGCGCAAGCTCGACCTACCTTGCTCCAGTACGGCGACCTACTTCCAGTGTCTCTCGCATACGACAGCCGGGGGCGCGTCGATCTCATCAGTCAAGGTGTCGGCGCGGACGAGCGGCTCTTGGACTTTAGCTATGAAGCGCTCGGGCGGCTTGCTGCCGTTACAGACCCTCTCCAGAGAGAAGTTGCGTTCACTTGGGATGTGACCAACCGGATTGAGACGCAGACGCTGCCCGGCAATCGGGTGGTGGGATTCGATTGGGACGCAAAGGGAAATCTGGTTGCCGTCACCCCGCCGGGTCGCCCAGTTCACAGTTTCACCCGAACGTCAGTGGATCGGACTGACACCTACGACCCTCCGGCCCTGGGCGCCGGGATATGGAATACGGACTACGACTACGATCTCGACGCGAAGGCATCGCAAGTCCTCCGTCCGGACGGCATTGCGATCACCTACGGCTATGACGCCGCTCGACGCTTAGCGTCCGTTACTTCACCGCGCGGCGCGACCGCGATCGCCTACGATCCCGACACCGGGCACATCGAGTCGATCACGACACCGGAAGGCAATGGACTCTTCTACGAGATGGACGGGTCGCTCGGTACAGGTCTGATCTGGACGGGAGAGGTCGTGGGCTCAGTTGAGCGGAGCTACAACGATGACCTTCAAGTAGAGTCGATCTCGGTCAATGGTTCGAGTCCGGTTGTTTACAGCTACGACGATGATGGATTTGTTACGCAGGCGGGATCCTTGGAACTGGTTCGCGATCCGGAATCGGGCTTCCTGACGGACACCACTCTGGGGGTCGTGACAACGCACTACGAGTACAGTGGTTTTGGGGAGCTCGAGGGGATTGTCGCTGAGATCTCCGGAACGCCTGTCTTCGAAACAACCTATGTGCGCGATGACTTGGGTCGAATCGAGTCGAAGACGGAGACGATTCAAGGCGTCACGAAAGCGACAGCTTATGGCTACGACGCGGCGGGTCGGCTAGACACCGTAACGATCGACAGTGTGCTGGCAGCCGACTATGACTTCGACGACAACGGCAACCGCTTGGCGAAAACAACCGTTGGTGGGACGGAGGTTGGCACCTACGACGATCAGGATAGAGCTTCGTCGTATGGCGGTTCTGCGTATTCCTTTACGAGAAACGGCGAGCTGCTGAGCAAGGTGGATTCCTCCGGAACGTCGAGCTTTGACTACGACGCCTTTGGCAACTTGCTCGCCGTGCAGCTTCCGGACTCGACGGAGATCGAGTATGTGGTCGATGCGAGAAACCGGCGGATTGCGCGGAAAGTTGATGGCGCTACGACACACAGGTGGCTCTGGCAGGGGCAACTCTCGCCGATTGCGGAGCTCGATGAAACGAATGCGATCGTAAGTCGTTTTGTCTATGCGACGCAGGTCAACGTCCCCGACTATTTGATTCGAGGTGGAACTACCTATCGAATCATCCACGACCATCTCGGGAGTCCGAGGCTCATTGTCGATACCGCCACTGGAGCGGTCGTGCAGCGTATCGACTACGACGAATGGGGTGCGGTGCTCCAGGATACGAACCCTGGCTGGACGCCGTTTGGCTTTGCTGGCGGAATCTACGATCAGGATACGGGACTTCTCCGCTTCGGTGCACGCGACCTCGATCCTGTCGCGGGTCGATGGACAGCGAAAGACGTTCGTCGTTTTGGGGGCGGTACCACGAACCTCTACGAATACGCAGTGAATGACCCAGTCAACTGGGTGGACCAAGAAGGCAAGGGCTTTGCAATCGCAGCGCCCGCGTTGATCTTCATCGGGACAGCGGTCGTTATCACGGCCGCACTTACTTCGCCGCAAGGACAAGAACTGATTCAGGATACCGGGAGACTCATTGCTGATTGGTGGACGCGAAATCCGCCATTGCTCCCGCTTGAGCCAACGGTGCATGAGCCAATAGAGCCAATCGAGTACCGGTGGCCGCAGAGCTATCCCGCGGCACCAGGGAGGCGAGGCCCCGCGCCAGGTGGGGTATGCAAGCCATCGGAAGGCGACCTTCCATTCCCCGGTCTCGCGAAGCCAGACGACCCGCACCAGCCAGCGCCACCAGAAGAACTTTGGGAGGAATCGCTTAACAAGCCACTCAAGGAGCTACTCGACAATCTTGGACAAGGGCTGGGCGACGTTGCTCCAGATGCGCCAGGCAGCGCAGAATAGTGATCGTGACGAGCTCGACGAGAAGCGATCTTCCTCGGGTCTGCGTTGGTGGATTCGACATGAACCTCTTGGAGAGTTGCGCAGCTTCAGTCTCAGAGCTCCTCTCTAGAGTGAACTCAACCTACCTTGCTGGATTGGATAAGGTCTTAATACTTGAGCTTTCGCACGCTAGTCCAGAAACACGTCGTGCAGTCAAGAGCCGACCCAAGGGACACTTGGTCGGCCGCTACTTCCATGCGCGCGGTTCCAGCTGGATCGAGCTGTACGTCGATAGCATCGTGTCGCGATATGGGAGAGAACTGCTTTCAAAGCAATACTCGCGAGAGCGAGCGCTCGGTGTATTCCTCTTCCATGAGCTGGGCCATCACATTGCCAAGAAGATTCATCCAAGTTCCGGTGAGTCAGAGCGCGTAGCCAACAGTTGGTCTCTCCGGCTTATGACAGATGTTTTCGGCGACGACCTACCAATCAGGCGAGAGTGAACAGAGCGCGACTCAACGCGGGACCCACAGTGCGCCTCAAAGCACTCGCTGCGACTGTCGACCCCAGCGGCTGCTAGAAAGGACGGCCTCGCCAAGTTGGCGAGGCCGTTTGTTGCGGACTTCTACACTGCACCTCGTTCTGCAAGCGAGACGAACACGGGCGCTTCGCCGAGAACGAGGTGGAGCGTAAACACGCCGTAGTTCCTCGTGGGCACTTGACGCCAGAATCAAGTTCTGGTATTCAGATATCAGTGTCGGGCCTCGCGCGAAACTGTCTCCCCTCCTGCCGGTCGTGGACCCACAGGAAGTCGTCGCGTCGGCCGCTCGGCGTGAAGCCTGCGAGGTAGAAGCCTGGGACGTAGTGATGCGCTCGCGCGACGGGCGCTTGCGCCCG
>JAIOJQ010000183.1 GCA_019911865.1 Thermoanaerobaculia bacterium | reverse complement strand
TCGCCACCCCGCCGAGGCGCGGCAGCTCGCGCATCATCGCCGTGAGGATCGACGAGGCGGGGGTGATGGGGTAGCCGGCGAAGAAGTCGCATCCGGCGTCGAGCGCGCCGCGGACGATCGCCGTCGAACCGTCGATCAGTTCGCGCATCCGTCCCCTCCCGCCGGCATCGTAGGGTCGGCCCGCGGGGGGCGCCCCGGTCGTCGGGGCGGGCCGATCTGCGGGCCGGCGCGGGAGGGTAGAATTGCCGCGTGAGGTCCTCGCTCCGTCGCCGGCTGGTCGCGCTCGCGGCCGTCCTCATCGCGGCCTTCGCCGCTGCGCCGGAGCTCGTCGTCCACTCTCACCAGGCCGGGGGGACCGAGCTGGCGCGCCAGGTGATCCTGCGCTCGACGGCGCCACGCCCCTGCGCGGCGACGCAGCATTTCGATCCAGCCGAGTCCGACGTTCACCCCCCCTGCCCGGGTTGCCTGAAGGCCGGTGCGAGGTTCGTCGCGCTGCTGCCGGCGGCAAGAACGGTTGCTGGCGAGCGGCTCGCGATCCTGCCGCTGCCCGCTGACCACACCCCCGCCGCCGCCACCGCCCGGCGGCTGGCGCGCGGCCGCGCTCCGCCCCTCGCCTGACACCGGCTTCCGCCCCTCCCGCGCGACTTTCCGGTCGCCGGGATCCGAGTTGGCTCCGGCGCGGCCGTGCCGTGCCGTCGAAGCGGAGAACCGACAGCATCCGAGGGGAGCCCGATGTCCGCATTCCGATCCACCGCCGCCGCGCTCGTCGTCCTGGCCGCGCTCGCCTCGCCCGGCGCCGCGCGCGCCGGAAGACTGCAGATCGTCACCACTACCGCGGACCTCGCCGCGATCGCCGCGGCGATCGCCGGCGACCATGCCACGGTCACCTCGATCACCGCCGGCGACCAGGATCCGCATTTCGTCGACGCCAAGCCCTCCTACCTGGTCAAGCTCCAGCGCGCCGACCTGTTCGTCCAGGTCGGACTCGAGCTCGAGATCGGCTGGGCGCCCAACTTGCTGATCAACGCGCGCAACGCCCGCATCCAGCCGGGCGGTGATGGATTCGTCGACGCCTCGGAGGGGATCGCCCGCCTGCAGGTGCCCTCGGCCGCCGACCGCTCGATGGGGGACATTCACCCTTACGGCAATCCCCACTACTGGCTCGACCCGGCCAACGGCCGCATCATCGCGCGCAACATCGCGGCGGGGCTCCGGCGGGTCGATGCCGCGCGCGCGGCGGACTACGACGCCCGGCTGGCCGACTTCGAGCGCCGGCTCGACGAGGCGCTGGAGCGCTGGAAGGCGGTCGCCGCGCCGCTTGCCGGGGTGCCGGTGGTCGCCTACCACAACGCCTTCCCCTACCTCGAGCAGCGCTTCGGATTCGAGGTGATCGGTTTCGTCGAGCCGAAGCCGGGTATCCCGCCCTCGGGGCGCTACATCGCCGAGCTCGTCGCGGCGATGCAGCGCAAGAACGTCCGACTGATCGTCACCGCCCCCTACGACGACGCGAAGACCGCGCGCCTGGTCGCCCAGCAGGCAGGGGCGACGATCGTCACCCTGGCGCCTTCGGTCGGGGGCGTCGAGGGTGCCGGCGACTACTTTTCGCTGTTCGACGTCGACCTGGCGCGGCTGCTCGCCGGCCTCGGAGAGTGAGGAGACGCCATGTTCGAATGGCTCCAGCACGACTTCATGCTGCAGGCGCTGGTCGCCTGCTCGGCGATGGCCCTCCTGCTCGCCTACCTCGGCATCCACGTGGTGGGCCGTGGCATCGTCTTCGTCGACCTCGGGCTCGGCCAGATCTCGTCGATGGGGGTCGCCTACGCCCTGTACGCGGGCAAGGACCCGGTGTTCTGGTCGATGCTCTTCACGCTCGTCGGCGCCGCCGTCTTCTCGGCCCTGCGGGTGGAGGACGAGCGCCTGCGCCTCGAGGCGGTGATCGGCATCTTCTACGCGGTCTCTTCGGCGCTCACCGTGCTGCTGATCGCCCGGACGCCGCACGGGGATTCCGATATCCAGGACGTGCTGTTCGGCAACGTGCTCGCCCAGGACCCCGGCGCGGTGCGCAGCATGCTGATCGTCTTCGCGCTCGTGGCGGCCGTTCACCTGCTGCTCGGCCGGCGCTTCTTCGCCCTCACTTACCGCAAGGGGAGCGGCAGCGGCGCGGCGCCCGGCGATCACCTGATGAACTTCGTCTTCTACCTGCTGCTCGCCTTCGCGATCGTCTTCGCCATCCGCGCCGGCGGCGTCATTCCGGTCTTCGCGTTCCTCATCATCCCGCCGGTCGGCGCGCTGGTGTTCGCGCGCCGCACGTGGGTGGTCGTCGTGCTGGCGCTCGGCCTGTCCCTGGTGGCCACCTTCTTCGGGCTCCACCTCTCCTACGTCGAGGACCTGCCGGCGGGGGCGTCGATCGTCGCCATGCTCGGTCTCGGCGGACTGGTCGCCGGCGCCTGGGCGCTGGTGCGACGGTTCCGCCGGCCGGGTCGTGCGGCCGCGGCCCTGCTGCTGCTGGGACTCGCCGGCGGGCTGGCGCCGCGCCCGGCGCAAGCGCAAGGTTCCGCCGATCCGGCCGGCGTCGCCGCCGAGG
>JAIOJQ010000182.1 GCA_019911865.1 Thermoanaerobaculia bacterium | reverse complement strand
GCCGCGGCGAAGCCGGCGCCGGCGCGACCCGCCGCTCGTCCGGCGCCGACGCCGGCGCCTCCCCCGCCTCCGCCGATGGCGCCGATCGACCTCGGCGAGGTGCGGGCGCGGCTGCTGGCCAAGAAGAGCGAGATCCTCGACCGCTACCGCAACGATCTGCGCAAGGGGCAGGAGGCCAACGACAGTCCGACCGAGGACATCGTCGACCGGGCCAACAACGCCTACTCGCGGGAGCTGAACTTCTCGATCTCCGACGCCGATCGAACCCACCTGCTCGAAGTCGACGCCGCGCTGGTGCGGCTCGACCTCGGGACTTACGGCCGTTGTGCCAGCTGCGGGCAGCCGCTGCCGGCCGCGCGACTCGCCGCCGTGCCGTGGGCCAAGCTCTGCGTCTCCTGTCAGGAACTGTTCGAGCAGGGCCTCCTGCCCGAAGCCTGAGGCGCGGCGCTCCGTCTTCCGGTCCACGCGATGCGGCTGCGATCGTTTCTCGGCGTCCTCTCCGCGCTCGCGGCCGTATTCCTCGCCTACTACCTCTCCGAGCACAATCGGGAGCTGCTGCGCGCTCGCTTCCAACTCGCGCCCGACATCACGGTTCCGCTGTCGGGAGCACTGCTGACCGTATTCCTGCTCGGTTTTCTGCCGGCGGGGATCACGCTGGTCGTCGAAACGCTGCGGCGTGAGCTCGAGGCGCGGCGAGCCCGCCGCCAGGCGCGCCAGGAGGAAGCGATCGAGGCGACCTTCCGGCGCGGCGTCGACCTCGCCGCCGACGGCCAGACGGGACGGGCCGCGGCCGAGTTCGAGGCCTTCCTAGCGGCGCGCCCCGACGACTTCCAGGGCCTCAACCTCTACGGCCGGGTGCTGCGCGATCTCGAGCGCTACGACGAGGCGATCGAAGTTCACCGCCGGTCCACGACGATTCATCCGCACTCGGTCGCGGCGCTTTACGAGCTGGCGCGCGACTATACGGCGCGTGGCAACGAGGAAGTCGCGCGCGAAATCCACGGCCGCGTGATGCGGGACTTCCCCGGCTTCGGCCTAGAGGTCTTCAGCCGGCGGCGCAGCGAGGCGATCGCGGGGCGCGACTGGTCCGAGGCCGCTCGCCTGCACGAGCGCGTCACCCAGTTCCGCAGCGAGGGCGGCGACGCGGCGGCGCTCGCCCGCGAGTCGAACCTCGCCCAGGGACTCGACTATCAGCGCGGCGTGCTGCTGCTCGAGCAGGATCAGGCCGAGGATGCGGGAGCGCTCTTCCGGCGGCTGCTCGTTCGCGAGCCGCGCTTCATTCCGGCGCGCATCATGCTCGGCGAGGCCGAGCTGCTGGCCGGCCACGAAGAAGCGGCCATCGAGGCCTGGCGCGCCGGCTATCTCGAGACCGGCAGCCCCGTCTTCCTCGCCCGCATCGAGGACTACTTCATCGAGGAAGAGGAGCCGGTGCGGGCAATCGAGACGCTGCGGGGCCTGATCGCCGCCGCGGCGAACGACCTGCTGCCGCGCTTCTACCTCGGCCGGCTCTACTACCGTCTCGAGATGCCCGACGAGGCGGCGCGCACCCTGGCGGCGATCGGCGGAAGGATCAAGTCCTCGCCGACCTTTCACTACCTGCTCGGTCGGATTCACGAACGGCGTGGCGACCTGTCCCGGGCGGTTGATTCGTACGTCGCCTGCCTGCAGCAGCTCGAACTCGGCACCGCGGAATACGTCTGCCGGGTATGCCGGGAGCGCTACGCGGACTGGCGCGATTTCTGCGCCCGCTGCGGCTCCTGGAACGCGGTCGAGCTCGACTTCGAGGAGGAGCGAATCTCGGCGGCCGAGCTCGGCGTCGCCGATGTCCCGGTCTGGACCAGCGGCGAGGACTCGGGCGAGTATCCGGGCACGGCGGTCGCCGCCGAACCCGAGAGCTGAGCGCCGCGGTGGAGAAGTTGCTCGACGCGGCGCGCGCCGGCACTCTGGCGCCGCTCGTCCTGGTGCGCGGCGATCGCGTACTTTCCGAACCGCTGGGCAGCCGGCTGGCGGCGGCCATCGGTGAGCTCTGGGGGGTCGAGCCTGAGTTGCTCCGCCACCCGGACGAGCTCGGCGCGCTCGCCAGCGACCTGCGCACCTACTCGCTCTTCGCCCCCGGAAAGCTGGTGGTTGCCGTCGAGACGGGCGTCTTCGCCGACCGCGACGCGGCAGCCGACCTGCTCGCCGGGGCGCGTGACGTCCTGCCGTGGAGCGGCCTCGAGGCGCCTTCCGGCAAGGCGCGAGACGCGGCGCTGCGGCTGCTGCAGGTGCTCAAACTGTTCGATCTCGATCCGACGGCAGGGGTGGAAGCCGCGCTCGGCGGCCTGCCGGACGCCGTCCTCGCCGGTGGGCGCGGCAAGGGGGGCAAGGGGGCCGCCGCCGAGTTGCGCCAGGGGTTCGTGCCGCTGCTCGAGGCGGCGCTGGCGGCCGGGCTGCGCGGTACCGGCGAGAGCGAAGTGACCCTCCTCGGCGACCTGCTGCGCGACGGGCTGCCGCCGCAGCACCTGCTGATTCTCGTCGAGAGCGCTGCGGCCGACGCCCATCCGCTGGTCGCTTCGCTGGCGCGGCGCGGAGCGGTGCTCGATGCCGGCCGGCTGAGCAGCGAGCGGGGCAACGTCAGCGGTCTCGACGAGGTGTTCGCCGAGCTGGCGCGCGAGACCGGAGTGAAGATCCGCCGCGAGGCCGCCGCCGAGCTCGCCCGCCGCACCCTGCGCACCGTCGACACGCGCCGCGGGGCGGCGGCGGGAGCGATCGACGCGGACTCGACCGGTCGGCTCGCGGGCGAGTACCGCAAGCTCGCCCATCTCTCCGGCGGGGCACCGATCGAGCGCCCGCTGGTCGAGGCGCAGGTCGAGGATCGCGGCGAGCAGGATGTCTGGGCGATCCTCGACGCCATCGGTGCGGGAAAGCCGGGGGAGGCCCTGGCGGCACTCGGCCGGCGCTTGGGCGGCGCCGAGGATCCGCTCTCCGAGCGGCTCGCCTTCTTCTCCCTGCTCGGCGGGTTCGTGCGTCACATGATCGCGGTCGAGGGGCTGCTGCGGGCCACCGGCGCAGCGGCCGGCGTGACGAGCTACCCCCGGTTTCGCGACCAGGTGGCGCCGCGGCTGCAGGGCGCCGTCCCCGGCCTCGAGAAGAACCCGCTGCAGGGGATGCACGCCTTCCGGCTGCACCGCGCCTACCTGGCGGCGGCGCGCCACTCCCCGGCGGCCCTGGCGCAGATGCCCGCGCTCCTGCTCGATACCGAGCTGCGCCTCAAGGGGGACTCGCGCGACCCCGACGCCGCCCTGGCCGACCTCGTCGTTCGCCTCGCCACGCCGCCGCCGGCGCCGGTCAGGCCCGGGTCGGCAGCGGGCGGGGGAAGCCGGCGGCGAGGCGCAGGCGGCGGAAGGTCGTGAGCAGGCGATCGCGCGCCGGCTCGTCCAGGTAGTCGCGGCGGTTGTAGAGGCGCCGGTAGAGACCCGCGAGTTCCGGGTGCTCGCGATCGAGCCAGGCGAAGAAGTGGGCGCGGGCCGCCGGCTTGAGGAACAGGGGCGCTCCGATCACCTGGCGGGCGCCGGCCTCGCGCGCCGCCGCGAAGAGCGGCGCCAGGGTCTCCTCGTCGTCGTTGATCCCCGGCATTACCGGCATGCAATTGATCTGCGTCGCGATCCCCGCCTCGGCGAGCCGGGCGACGGCACGCAGGCGCGCCTGCGGATCGGGCGCGTTGCCCTCGATGCGGCGCGCTCGCGCCGGGTCGACGGTCGTCAGCGTCACGTTGACCTCGATCGCATGCCGGCGGTCGAGCTCGACGAGGAGGTCGAGATCGCGCAGCACCAGCGGCGACTTGGTGGTGATCGACAGCGCCAGCCCCTCGGCCTCGCGGAAGGCCTCGAGCAGCGAGCGGGTGATGCCGAACTGCTTCTCGGCCGGCTGATACGGATCCGTGGCGGTGCCGATCGCGATCGTCTGACCGCGCAGGTCGGTGCGCCGGAGCCGGCGGCGAAGCACCTCGGCGGCCCGTCGCTTGACGAAGATCCGCGACTCGAACTCCTCGGGCCGGCGCATCTCGAGGAAGCCGTGCGTGTCGCGGGCGTAGCAGTAGGAGCAGCCGAACTCGCAGCCGCGGTACGGGTTGATCGTCCACTGGAACGGCAGGCGCGGGCTGTCGGCGCGGTTGAGCACCTCGCGCGGCAGCAGGTCCAGATACTCCACCCCGGCACGTCGCCGCAGCGCTTCGGCGGCAGGGTCGGGACGGCCGAACAGCGGCAGGTCCGGGAAGAGAGGGAGGGTCGCGGTGGCCATGATTACGCCTTTTTTACGCCTTTCCCGTGGATCCGTCAAGCCCCCCACCCGGCCGGTGGCTTCACCCGGGAAACTCCGGCCTGCCAGGCGGGGATAGACAAGGCCTTTTTGTCAAAGGCAAAGGCAGAAGCAAGAGCAAAAGCTCCATAGAAAGGAAAGACAAAGAAGAGACAAGGCTGGTGGGAGCAGGGAGGGGCCTGGCAGGCGAGCTTTCCTGACGGAGAGCCCCGAGGCGGGCCACCGTGGGGAGCCGGGGCGCTTCCGGTCGGACGGCGCGAAGTGGCGGGGGGTCCCCGTCCTCCAGAGGTCTTTATCTGAATCAATCCGGGGTACCGACCGAAGCGACGGCCGACTGGAAGCGCCCCGGCGTGGCCGCCACCCCGGCAGGGGCTCGGCCAACGTCACCCATCGCAACGACTTGTCGCCAACGCCCCGGGCGCCACCCCGGCAGGGGCGCCACCCCGGCAGGGGCTCGGCCGACGCTGACCCGGCGCAAAGCTGCGGCGTTCGGAGAGAATCCGCCCGATGCCCGAACTGCCGGAGGTCGAAGTCCTGCGTCGCAGTCTCGAGCCGCGCCTGATCGGCCGGCGGATCGAGCGCGTCGAGGTGCGTTCCCCGGCGCTGCGCGAGCCGCTCGACCGCAGGACCTTGCGCCGGCGTCTGGAGGGGCGGGCGATCGTCGGCCTGCGGCGGCGCAGCAAGTACCTGCTGATCGACGTGGAAGGGGACTCGACGCTGGTGGTGCATCTCGGCATGAGCGGCCGGCTGACCGTGGCGCCGTCGGGCGCACCGGTCGAGGCACACGAACACCTGGCGATCGACCTGGCCGGCGGCGAGCGGCTTCGCCTGCGCGACCCGCGTCGCTTCGGGGTCGCCTTCGCAGCCGCCACTGCCGGTCTGCTCGAGCGCGATCCGCACTTCGTCCGCCTCGGCCGCGAGCCGCTCTCGCCGCCGCTCACCGGCAGCGAACTGGCGGCCCTGGCTGGCGGCGGTCGCGGGCCGGTCAAGACCTTCCTGATGGATGCCGGGCGGCTGGTCGGCGTCGGCAACATCTACGCCACCGAGTCGCTCTTCCGCGCCGGCATCCACCCGGCGCGCTCGGTGGCCCGCATCGGTGCCGGGCGTTGGGAACGGCTCGCCGGAGCGGTCGTCGGGGTGCTCGAACAGGCGATCCGCGAGGGGGGGACGACCCTCAACGATTTCGCCGACGGCACCGGCCAGCCCGGCTACTTCCAGGTCTCGCTCGCCGTGTACGGGCGCGACGGCGAGCCCTGTCCGCGCTGCGGCGGGCGGATCCGCCGCCTGCTGCAGTCGGGTCGCAGCACCTTCTACTGCCCCGCCTGCCAGCGCTGAGCGATACGCGGCCGTCGCCCCGGTAGGATCGGGGCATGAAACCGGTGGCACTCGGGGTGGCGGGGGGGACGGGGTCGGGCAAGACGTCGGTGGCGCGCGCCATCCTCGAGGCCGTCGGCGCGGAGCGGATCGCCTTTCTGGCGCAGGACAACTACTACCGCCAGGTCGCCTGGGAGAGCTCCGATCACCTGGCCGGCTACAACTTCGACCACCCCGAGGCGATCGACACGGAGCTCCTCGTGGAGCACCTGGCGGCGCTCAAGTCGGGGCGCGCCATCGACCTGCCGGTCTACGACTTCGTCCACCACCGGCGCACCGAGCGCTCGGTGCGAGTCGAGCCGCGGCCGGTGATCCTGGTCGAGGGGATCCTGCTCTTCGCCGAGCCGGCGATCCGTTCGCTGCTCGACTTCAAGGTCTTCGTCGACACCGACGCCGACGTCCGGCTGGTGCGCCGCATCCGCCGGGACATCGCCGAGCGCGGGCGCGAGGTCTCCGACGTGCTGCGCCAGTACATGACCACCGTCCGTCCGATGCACCTCGAGTTCGTCGAGCCCTCCAAGCGCTGGGCCGACGTCATCGTTCCCGAGGGAGGCGAGAACCGGGTGGCGCTCGGCATGGTGGCGGCCCGCGTCGAGCAGCTGCTCGATGCGGCCGAGCGCCGCGCCGGCGGCTGAAGGGCCGGACCGCCTTCAGAAGGGCCAGAAGACCGGGATCAGCAGGCTCGACATCCCCCAGAACATCAGGTTGAGCGGGATGCCGGCCTTGAGAAAATCCCCGTAGCGGTAGTTGCCGGCGCCGTAGACCATGGCGTTGGTCTGGTAGCCGATCGGGGTCACGAAACCGTTCGAGGCGGCGAAGGTGATCGCCATGACCATCGGCTTCGGGTCGACGCCGAGCGCCGCCGCGGTCGACAGAGCGACCGGCAGCATGAGTACCGCTGTCGAAGCGTTCGACAGCATCTCGGTGAGGATCATCGTCGCCAGGTAGAGCAGCGACAGGGCGACCCAGGGCCCACCGTCAACGCCTCGTTCGGCGAGCCACCTGCCGAAGTGATCGGCGAGGCCCGACTTCTCGACCGCGCCGCCGAGCGGAATCGTCGCCGCGAGCAGGAAGAACACCGACCACTGCACCGACCGGTAGACCCGCTGCACCTTGACCGTGCGGCTGGCGAGCAGCAGCACGACGCCGACCAGCGCCGCGGTGAGGATGTTCACCCCGAACACCGCCGAGGAGACGACGACGCCGACGAGGGTCAGGCCGTGCAACCACCAGCGCGGGTGCAGGCGCAGCCGCAGGTCGATCTCCTGCAGCGGCAGGAAGTCGTCGAGCTTGTAGAGCTGCTCGACGGCGCGGCGGGGACCGAACACCAGCAGGGTGTCCCAGCGTCGCAGCGAGATGTGGCCGAGTTTCTCGCGGATCGACTCGCCGGCGCGCGAGAGGGCGAGAACGAAGGCGCCGAAGCGGCGGCGGAAGTCGATCTCGCGCAGCGACATCCCTTCGAGCGTCGAGGCCGGCGAGAGCTGCATCTCGGCGAGGATGTTCTGCTGGTCGGCCAGCTCGGCGTCGGTGAGCTTGATGTCGGAGAGCAGCAGCAGCCCCTGCTGCTCCTTGAAAGTGACGATGTCCTGCATCGAGCCGCGCACGATCAGCGCGTCGCCCGGCTCGATCGGCGTCGAGCGCAGGTCGAAGGCGATCTTGCGGGTATCGCGCTGGATCTCGAGGATGTTGAGGAAGTACCGGTCGCTGATCCGCGCCTCGACCACGGTGCGTCCGACCAGCGGCGAGGAGGCGGGCACGCGTACTTCGGTGAGGTAGGTCGCGAGCTGGTACTTCCCGGTGAGGCTCGCCGGGTCGCCGCGGTCGGGCAGGCGGCGGACGAGCAGCAGGTTGTACGCCATGCCGGCGGCGAAATAGAAGATGCCCATGCGCAGGAATTCGAACATCGAGAACGGCGCCAGGCCCCGGTCGGCGGCCAGCGACGAGACCAGGATGTTGGTCGACGTGCCGATCAGCGTGCAGGTGCCGCCGACGATCGCCGAGTAGTTGAGCGGCAGCAGCAGGCGGGACGGGCTGGCCCGCATCTGCTTGGCGAGCTGTATGGCGACCGGGATGAACATGGCGACCGCCGCGGTGTTGTTGATGAACATCGACAGCACGCCGGTAACGCCGAACAGCAGCGCCACCTGGAGTCCGGTGTGACCGCCCGACCAGCGGGTGATCCGGTGGCCGACCTGGGCGACGACTCCGCTTTCGGAGATCGCCTCCGAGAGGACCATCATCATCAGGACGGTGAGCACGGCCGGGTCGGAGAACCCCTGCGTCGCCTCGGCCAGGGAAATCTGGCCGCTGACCAGCAGGGTGGCCAGGACGACGAGCGCCACGACCTCGACTGCCATCCACTCGAGCGCCGCGGCGACGAGCATGAACAGCAGCAGGGCGACCAGGAGGACCGAGGCGGACATGGACGCGGCAGTCTACGTTACGATCCTCCCATGGCTCGTTATGTCCTGGAGGTGGCCGGACGGTTCGAGGCCGCGCACCATCTGACCTCCTGGCGGGGGGCTCCGGAGCCGGTGCACGGCCACACCTGGAGGGTCGTGGCGCGACTCGAGGCGGACCGGCTAGACGAGGAGGGGATGGCCTTCGACTTCGTGGTCGTCCGCCAGGCGCTCGACCGGATCGTGGCGCGTTTCGACCACCGGGATATCAACGCGGTGCCGCCGTTCGACGAGCTCTCTCCGACCACCGAACGGTTGGCGGAGTGGATCTTCGGCGAGTTGCGGCGGGAGCTCGGCGCCGCGGTGCCGCTGGTCGCCGTGACCCTCTTCGAGGGGCCGGACGCCAGCGCCACGTTCGTCGACGGAGCGCCAGCGTGAGTCCCTGCCGGGCGTCTCTGCTGCTCGCCGGCACGCTGGCGCTCGCGCCGATTGTCGCCGGGTGCCGGCAGGCCGAGCCCGAAGTTGCCGCCTTCGAAGCGGCGCCGGCGTATTTCGAGCTCGCCTTTCCCCAGATGCGCGAGATCGAGCTGCGCCTCGAGCCCCTGGTGCCTCTGCCCGCCGTGCCGGACGAAGGGGAGAAGCCGATCGTCTTCGTCCACCTCCTCGACGAGCCCGGATCGGTGGTGCGCACCTTCGACCACCCCTTGCCGGCATCGTGGACGCCGGGGCGCCCGATCGTCTGGCGCGTGCGCGTGCACCAGTCGGCTCTCGGCGAGCCGCTCGAACCCGGCGAGTACCTGCTCACCGCGGGAGTCCACCGCGGCGGCCATCGCGTCGCCCTGCGCACGGCGGCCGAGCGGGTCGCCCGGCTCGAGTATCGGATTGCCACGGTGAGCGTGCCCGCCGGGGCGGAGGGAGGCACGGTGCCGCTGGCGCGATTCTCCGCCGACTGGCTGCCCCCCGAAGCCGGCGTCGACCGGCAGATCCTCGCCCGCCGCGCCCTCGCCGCCGGCGCCATCGGCACCCTGCAGTTCGGGCCGGTCGAGCGGAGCGGCCGCATCCTGCTCGGCGTGCTGATTCCCGAAAGCGCGGGTCCGGCGGCGCGCCTGGAGATCCTCGACGGCGCCAGTCAGCCGAAGGTGCGCATCGGATCGACCTGCGGCGGCGGCCAGCCCGAGATCGCCGGCACCGGCCGCTTCGACGTGGAGCTCGAGGTCGCGCCGGCGGCCGGAGCGCGCATCTGCGAGGTCACCATCGCCCCCAACTTCCGAATCACCTCGTCCGAGAGCGCGCAGGCGACCTCGGTGCGGCTCGAGGTCCTCGCCTGGGAACCCGACGAGGATGGCCCGGCAGGCTGATCCGCTGCTGCGCCCGCGGCCGGCGCGTTACCTCGCCGGACTGCGGCCGCCGCTCGACGAGCTGCGCGGCGAGATGCGCCGCTTCGCCGCGGAGACGGAACGGCCGATCACCGACCCGGACGTGGCGCGACTCTGGGAGCTGCTGGCGGCCGGTACCCCCGGCGGCCGGGTGCTCGAGCTCGGCACCGGCATCGGCTACGGCACCCTTCACCTGGCGCGCGGCGCGCGCGAGGGGCGAGTGGTCAGCATCGATTGCGATGCGGCCGCGCTGGCGCACGCCGCGGCGTTCCTCGAGCGGGCGGGCGTCGCCGGGCGGGTCGAGCTCGTCCCCGGTCGGGCGCTCGACCTGCTGCCCGGACTCGCCGGGCCGTTCGACCTGGTGGTGATCGACGCCGACCCGCTCGAGGTCCGCCGCTGCCTCGATCTGGTCCTGCCGCTGGTCGCGGTGGGGGGACGGATCGCCGTCGACCGGCTGCTGCTCGACGGCCGGGTAGCCGACCCGGCGCTGCGCCAGGATCCCGACCGACAGGCCGAGGCGCTCGAACGATTCAACCCGTACTTCACCATCTACCCCCAGCTCGCCTCGGTCCTCCTGCCGATCGGCCAGGGCGTCGGTCTGGCGACCAAGCGTCGCGAGACCCTGCGCGAGCTGGGCGGGCCGTTCTGAGGAGGTTGCAGCGATGGTATTCAGCCGCCAGAAACTCTCCCCTGACCCTGGCGGGTCGCGAACCGGTCCGGCAATCGAGAGCCTTCCGGGCGCCCGGCTCAACGTCGGTTGTGGCCGGTTTCCGCTCGCCGGCTGGATCAACCTCGACATCCAGAAGCTGCCCACCGTCGACCGCGTGGTCGACATCCGGGACGGTCTGCCGTTCCGCGACGCGGCAGCGGTCTATGCCGAGCACTTTCTGGAGCACCTGACCTTTCGGGAGGGGCTCGCCTTCCTGCGCGCCGTCCACGGTGCGCTCGCCCCCGGCGGACGGCTGCGGCTGTCGACACCGAATCTCGAGTGGGTCTGGGCGACCCACACCCCCGCCTCACCGGAAGAGCGGGAGGCGCGGCGGCGGGGGTTCGTGGCCAACCGCGCCTTCTACGGCTGGCAGCACCGGTTCCTCTGGACGCGCGCCCTCCTGGCGGGAGCGTTGTCCGCCTGCGGCTTCGAGGGCCTGGAGTTCCGGTCGTACGGCGAGAGCGCGGATCCGGCGCTCTGCGGTCTCGAGCAGCACGACCGCTATCCGGACTCGCCGGACCTCCCGCACGTGCTCATCGTCGAGGGGGTCCGGGGGGACTTCGATTCCCGGCAGCTCGATGCGCTCCTCGCCGAGGCGCACGAGAGCTTCCTCGATCACCTGCAGGGGTGACCCGCCGGAGCGGGCGGCCGGCAGATCGCCGGCCGCCATCGCTCAGTACTTGACCGAGCAGCCGTACGGCCGGGTGGAGGGGGTGGCCACCGGCTTGCCGGCGGCGATCGCCACGAGCGCCGCGTCGACGTAGTTCTGCCGCTCGGTCGCCGCCCTGCTCCCCCGCGGATCGTCGTCGATGGCGCCCATGTAGGCGATCTTCCCCTTGTCGATGACGAACATGTGCGGCGTCGTGCGAGCGCCCCAGGCCCGGCCGCTGGCGCCGTCCGGGTCGGCGAGGACCGGATAGGTGATTCCCCGCTCGGCGAGGAACGTCTTCCACGCCGCCGGGTCGAGGTGGTCGCCGTGGTCGGGGCGGGTCGAGTTGACGGCGAGCCAGACCACCTCCGGGTGCCGGGTGGCGGTGGTCTGCATCGTCTTCTCGTCGGCGTGACGCAGCGAGAACGGACAGTTGGGATTGATCCACTCGAGCACCACCGTCCGGTCGGCGAAGCTCGACAGGGAGACCGCGTTGCCGTCGAGATCGAGCAGCCGGAAATCGGGCGCCGGCTGCCCGACGGCGACTTCGGCGAGCGTCGGTCCGGTGCAGGCGAGCAGCAGCAGGGCGAAGGCGGGGAGCAGCGGGCGCAACGAGGTGCGGGACATCGGACGAGCTCCTGTCTCGGCAGCGAACGTTCAGCGCCCCCGCCGCCGGCGACGGGCGGCGAGGACGAGCAGCAGGATGGCGGTGGAGAAGCCGGCGATCCAGAGCGGCCGGCGAGTCGATCCGGCGGCCGTGGCGGCGGGCGGCAGTTCGAGGTCGAGCCGGCCGGTCCAGGCCTCGACCTCGCCGATCGCCAGGCCGGTAGCGGTCCAGTCGAAGGCGATGCGCCCCGGCATCGGCCGGGTGAGGTCGACTGGCGAGAGTGGCACTTCGAATGCCGGCCCGGCGGCGGTGGCCTGCAGGTGCGGGCGGCCGAAGCGGAAGGCCCGATGCGGCGCGAAGAAGAGATCCGGCTGGCGCATCTCGAGCCCGGCGGCGGCGAAGTCGAGGACGAGATGCAGTCCGCCGCCCTCGCCGCGGGCGATGCGGCCCGCCACCGCCGGCCCGCCCTCGCCCGGCACCTGGCGGGGCAGGCGCGCCCGCCAGGTCGCCAGCCGGGCCGCTTCCGCGGCATCCTCGCGCGAGGCTTCGGCGAGCGGCAGCTCCAGCGTCAGCTCGGCGCGATAGGGGATGCAGGTGGCGGCGCAGACGAGGTAGTCGAGGCGGACGGCGAGCGGCAACGGTCCGGCGGCATCGGGGGCGATCGCCGCGTCGACCGGGTAGATCACCTCTCCCTCGTAACCGAAAGCGACGAGATCTCCGGGCAGATCGAAGCGGTGGGGCGCCGGGTAGCGCAGCGCGACGTCGCGCAGCGGCGTCTCTGCCGGCAACGTCAGCTCCGGCGGATAGCCGGCGTCGCCGGCGTCGAGCCAGTAGACGTGCCAGCCCGGGGCGAGCACGAACTCGAGGCCGAGCCCGGCCGGGCCGCCGGGGGTCGCGACCGCCAGGGAGGAGACCAGCCGCACTTTCGCCTCCGGGGTCTCGGACCACGGACCGACGGCGGCGGTGAGCGGGGCGGCGGCGAGCGGCGCGAGGGCGGCAGCGAGACAGGCGAGGCGTCGCATCGCCGCGAATCCTATTCGACCGCGGCCGGTGGCGGGTCACTGGGTAGACTGCGCAGCATGGCTGCCTCCCGCTCACGCCGCGTCCTGCGCGCCGTCGCCGTCGTGCTGCTCCTGCTCCTCGTCACCGCGGTGGCGCTCGCCCTCTGGCTGCGCGGCGGCGGGCGCGCCCAGCGCTCGGGCGAGGCGGTGCTGGCCGGGCTGGCGGAGACCGCGCGGGTACGCTTCGACGCGGCCGGCGTCCCCTCGATCAGCGCCGGCTCGGCGCGCGATGCCGCCGCGGCGCTCGGCTGGCTGCACGCCAACGACCGCCTCTTCCAGATGGAGCTGTCGCGCCGGGCCGCGGTCGGCCGCCTGTCCGAGCTGTTCGGCGAGCGCGCGGTCGGCTTCGACCGTCGCCTGCGCCAGCTCGGCTTTCCGGCGACGGCCGAGCGGCTGCTCGCCGGCGCGTCGAGCGAAACCCGCCAGTTGCTCGATGCCTACGCCGCCGGAGTCAACGCCTGGATCCGCCAGCGCGGCGGCGACCTGCCGCCGGAGTACCGGCTGCTGCGCCACCGTCCGGAGCCGTGGCGGCCGGTCGACAGCGTCGGCATCATCCTGGTGATGGCGCGCGAGCTCTCCCCCGTGCTGCGCCCACCGGAAGAGGACCACTTCCGGCTCCTGCGCGCTTTCGGTGCGCAAGGCGCCCGCGAGCTGGCCGGCGACGCCGACGCGGTGATCTTCGACGAGGTGATCGAGCTCGCCGCCCGGCTGGCGCCCCGGCGCGAGCCGATCGGAGAGCGGCCCGAGGGGAGCGGTCTCGGCTCGAACAACTGGGCGGTGGCGCCGGCGCGCAGCGCCACCGGCCGGGCGCTGCTCGCCAACGACCCGCACCTCGGACTCGGCCTGCCGAACGTCTGGTACCAGGCCGGCCTCGCCGCCCCCGACTACCGCGCCGTCGGCATGACGCTTCCCGGCTCGCCCGGGATCGTGCTCGGGCGCGGCGAGCGGGTCGCCTGGGCGTGCACCAACCTCTACGTCGACGACGTCGACGTCTTCTTCGAGGAGCTCGATCCGACGGGCACGCAGGTGCGCCGCGGCGACGGCTGGCTGCCGATTACCACGACGACCGACACGATCCGGGTGGCCGGCGGAGAGCCGGTCGAGGTGACCGTGCGCGCGACCGATCGGGGACCGCTGCTCGAGGCCGACCCGGAGCGCGGCCTGCCGGCGCGGTCGATCGCCTGGAGTGGCTGGCAAGGGGGAGATCAGCTCGCCGCGTTCGTGGCGCTGGCGCGCGCCCGCTCGGTGGCGGACGTGCCGGCGGCGGTGGCGCCGTTCGCCTTTCCGGCGCAGAACCTCGTCGCCGCCGACGCCGATGGCGGCATCCTCTGGACACCGCTCGGCCGCGCCCCCGACCGTTTCGGCTGGGACGGCCGGCTGCCGGCGCCGGGCTGGCGCAGCGACGTCGGCTGGCGCGGCCTGATTCCGGCCGACCGCAACCCGGTGCTGCGCGATCCGGAGGCGGGCGCGATCGTCACCGCCAACAGTTTCCTGCCGGTCGAACAGCCGGCCTGGTTCGAGGGGGACTTCGACACGCCGTACCGCATGGAGCGGATCCGCGAGCGGCTCGCCGCACGTGGCGAGTGGAGCGTCGAGTCGCTGGCCGCGCTGCAGCAGGACACGGTGTCGCTCTGGGCGCGCGAATGGGTGGCGCGCCTGGGCAGCGGCTACGAGGGGGACGCCGGGCGCGCGGCGGCGGCGCTGGCGGCCTGGGACGGCGACATGGCCGCGGCGGGTCCGGCAACGCTCTTCGCCCTGGCCGAACGCGAGCTCGCCCGGGCCGTCTTCGAGGACGAGGCCGAGCGTGCCGGGCTGCCGCGCTTCGGCACGCGCTGGCGGATCTCCCGCCTGCTGGCCGGCGAACTCTCCGAGGCGTGGTTCGACGACGTGTCGACCGCGGCGACGGAGGACCGTCGGGCGGTCCTCGGCGCCGCCCTCGCGGCGGCCTGGCAGGAAGGGGTGCGGCGCTGGGGAGAGCGGGTCGAATCCTGGCCCTACGCCGCCATCCACACCCTGACGCTCAACCACACGCTCGATTCGCTGCCGCTGGTCGGCGGCTGGTTCCGCCGCGGTCCCTACGAGCTACCCGGTTCGGCGACCACGATCAACGCGCTCGGCGGCCCCTGGCGCGACGGCGCGATCGACATCGCCTACGGCCCGTCGATGCGCTTCGTCACCGACGCCGGCGACCCGGCGGCGACCCTCGCCATCCAGCCCGGCGGCCAGGCCGGCCACCCGGCCGACCCGCACTACGCCGACCAGGTCGCCGACTGGATCGCCGGCCGCCTGCGCCCCGTCCCCTGGACCGAAGAGGCCATCGAAGCCGCCACCCGCTCCCGCCTCACCCTCCACCCCGCGAGCGGGGACCCGGGCTACCCGTGAGCGGCGCCCAAGCGCAGCGTGGAGCGCGAAAATTCATGGTGATGACGTAATCGACCACAACCGGTTCTCCGTCGCGCCGGGCGGGCTTGAACTTCCACCTCCGGACGGTCTCCAATGCGGCGACCGCGAAGACAGGGTCGGTACCCGCAGCGAAGCGGGGGGAGAACGTGCGGCCCTCGCGGTCGATCGCTACAGAAACCAGTACCAGCTGCTGAATGCAGCCCAGGTTCTTGGCCAGTGGATAGTTCGGCTTCGGGGCCCGAACTTTCTCCGGCGGCGTGACCTGGCTGACTGTCTCCTTCTCCGGATCCTGGTTCGTGGCGCCCCGCGGCTCGTCCTCGCCAGCCACATTATCGGGCGCGGGGATCGACCGCTTGCGAAAATCTTCGCCGTGGAAGAACTCACCGGCAACTCCGTACGGGGTCAGGTCGAGGGCGGCCACTCGGGGACGCAAGGAGAGCGCCACGTTCCAATCCCAGGCCGCCGCGTCGGCGTTGCCGAGTCCGGCCTCGGCCAGGGCTCGCAGGGCGACGGCGCGCGCCAGCCAGTTTGCCGAATCGGGCCCCGACTGGATCTGGCTGAGCATGCTCATGACGATACGGTCAGCGTCGCGCCGGGCGGGTTTCCAGCGGCCGGCGCGCAAGTGATCCTCAACTCCGTCGAGGGTCGACCGCCACGCTTCTAGGCGCGGATCGAGACCACGGCTCTGTGGGTAAGCGGCCGCCGCTCCCAGGAACGGCGTCAGCGCCAGGGCAACCAACGGGAGGACTCTGGCGGCAAAACGCATCGATTCGGCGGGCGGGCGCGCGGCGGGTCTCAGCGCCGGCGGCCGAGGCGGCGGCGGGGGACGTGCTCGACGTAGGGCTCGACGCCGGGGGTGGTGCAGCGGGCGAGCGGGTGGCCGATGGCGCGCTCGATCTCGCGCACCATCTCCTTGTTCATCCAGGTGGCGACGGTCGACACCAGGCCGGTGGCCTCGCCGCGCGCCGTGCGGCCGGCGCGGTGGATGTAGTCCTCGACCGTCTCCGGGATGTCGTAGTTGACCACGTGCCGGATGACCGGGATGTCGAGGCCGCGCGCCGCCACGTCGGTGGCGACGAGGATCCGGTGGCGCCCCTCGCGGAAGCCGGACAGCGCTTCGAGCCGCTCGCGCTGCGACAGGTCCGAATGCAGGCGCTCGACCGGGTGCCCCTCGCGCTCGAGGATGCGGAACAGCCACTCGGCGTCCGAGCGCCGTCGCACGAAGACCAGCGTCGGCCCGAGCTCGTGGTTGAGCAGCGAGTGGATGGCCGCCCGCTTGTTGTCGACATCGACCAGATAGAGCCGGTGGGTGATGCCGGAGGCAGTGCGCCCCGGCGGCGTGATGTCGACGCGCACCGGGTCGGTGAGGAAGCGCCGCGCCAGCCGCTCGACGTCCGCCGGCATGGTGGCCGAGAACATCATCGTGTGGCGCTGCTTGGGCAGGTGCTCGAGGACCTTGTGGATCTGCGGCATGAAGCCGAGGTCGAGCATGTGGTCGGCCTCGTCGAGGACCAGCTCGCGGACCTTGTCCAGCCGCACCGTGCCCCGTTCGAGATGGTCGAGCAGGCGGCCCGGCGTGGCGACCACGATGTCCGGCTTCTTGCGCAGCTCGTCCATCTGGTGGCGGATGTTCAGGCCGCCGATCAGCGACACGGCGCGCATCCGGCGGCTGGCGCCGAAGTAGTCGAAGAAGGCTTTGGTCTGCAGGGTGATCTCGCGCGTCGGCGAGAGCACCAGGCCGGTCACCCCCTTGCCCGGCTCGAGGCGCTGGACCATGGGGAGGGCAAAAGCGGCGGTCTTGCCCGAGCCGGTCTCGGCCAGGCCGACGACGTCGCTGCCGGTGAGAGCGGTCGGGATGATCGCCGCCTGGATCGGCGTCGGATGCGTCCAGCCGAGCTCGTCGACGGCCAGACGCAGCTCGGGAGTCAGCTGCAGGTCGTCGAAGCTCCGGTCGGTCTCGGGGACGGGGTGTTGCGGGAGGGAAGCTTGCCTCATTCGGCGGCGATTCTATGCGTTTTCGTCGAACAGCCCCGCCTGCGGACCCTCGGCGAGCTCGTCGAGGAAGTTCGATACCCCCACGCCGGCGAGCCGGAAGCGGGTCTGCGGGGGCTCGGCGAAGCGGTCGAGCAGCGCCCGGGCGACCGCCGCCAGCTCACCGGAGTCGGCCGGCGGCCGGGGCGGAGTGACCCGCCGCGTCAGCACCCGGAAGTCGGCCGTCTTGAGCTTGACCGTCACCGTGCGCGCCTGCCGGCCGCCGCGCCGCACGATCTCCCAGACCTTCGCCGCCGCCGCGTCGAGGGCGGGCGCCAGCGCCGCCAGCGGCCGGTCGTCGGGGAAGGTGTCTTCGCAGGAGACCGACTGCCGGGGACGGTCGGGGCGCACCGGGCTCTCGTCGATGCCGACCGCCAGCTGCGCCAGGCGCAGGCCGAAGCGGCCGAATCGGCGCTCGAGCTCGCGCGGCTCGCAGCGGCGCAGGTCGCCCACCGTGGTGAAGCCGAGTCCGGCCAGCGCTCCCTCGGTCGAGCGACCGACCCCCGGCAGGCGGCCGACCGGCAGCGGTGCGAGAAACGCCTCGACCTCGTGCGGCTGGATGACGAAGAGGCCGTCGGGCTTGCGCCAGTCGGAGGCGATCTTGGCGAGGAACTTGTTGGGCGCCACGCCGGCCGAGGCGGTCAGGCCGGTCTCGGCGCGGATGGCGGCGCGGATGGTCCGCGCCGTCGCCGTGGCGGTCGGCAGGCCGGTCTTCTCCGCCGTGACGTCGAGGTAGGCCTCGTCGAGGGAGAGCGGCTCGACCAGGTCGGTATGGCGCAGAAAGATGGCGCGGACCTGGCGGGAGACTTCGCGGTAGCGCGGGAAGTCGGGGGGGACGAAGATCGCCTGCGGGCAGAGCCGCTCGGCGCGCAGCGCCGGCATGGCCGAACGGATCCCGAACCGCCGTGCCTCGTAGGAGGCGGCGCAGACCACCGAGCGCGCCCCCTTCCAGGCCACCACCACGGGGCGGCCCGCCAGCTCCGGCCGGTCGCGCTGCTCGACCGAGGCGTAGAAGGCGTCCATGTCGACATGGACGATCTTGCGCAGCGCGCTCACGGCTCGGGCGAACGGCCGGCCGGGTCGGCCAGGTCCTCGGCGCGCAGCGGGGTGACGGCGACCGACTTCCAGCGCGCCAGGGTGACTTCGCCGGGGGGCTGGCCGCGGCGTTTCGAGACGTCGCCGCCGCGGCAGGCGTGCACGGCGACCCGCCCGGCGTGGCGTGCCTTCGAGTAGCCGGCGGCGAGCGCCGCGGCGAAGCGTTCGGTTTCGCGGGGCAGCCGCTCGACGCTTTCCGGGTTGCGCACCACGACGTGCGAGCCCGAGTCGCCGGCGAGATGGAACCAGAAATCTCCCGGGGCGCACAGATGGAGCGACAGCTGGTCGTTGTCGTCGGCCGACTTGCCGACCAGCACCGTGAAGCCGTCGGGGGAGACGAACCGGCGGGCGATCCGGCGGCCGCGGAAGATCCCCTGCTCCGGGTCCGACGGGGGCGGTGGGGTGCGCGACATCGTCGAAAACGCACGGTATCACTCCCGGACGGGCGGCCAAAACCCTTGAAACAAAGAGGTTGTCGGCATCGGGCCGGCTCGGCTGATAGAGTCCGCCGGGTTCGGCGCGCCCCTTTCCGGGCGCCCCCGGCCGCGCGGGCCCGACAAGGCCCCGGCCGGCACTTCCGAGAGGAAAAATCTCTTTGACCCGTCGAATGCTGATCAATGCGCAGAGTCGCGAGGAGCTGCGGATCGCCGTGCTCTCCGACTCGACGCTGGAGAACTACCAGGTGGAGGTGGCCGAAGGGGGACTGACCCGCGGCAACATCTACCGCGGCGTCATCGCCAATCTCCAGTCCTCGCTCAACGCCGCCTTCATCGACTACGGTGTCGGCAAGAACGGATTCCTCGCCATCCAGGACGTCGTCGCGGAGGCGCGCTACAAGGAGCCGCCGGCCGGCAAGCGGGCCCAGATCGACGACCTGCTGATCAAGGGCAAGCCGATCGTCGTCCAGGTCGTGCGCGAACCGGAGGGGCAGAAGGGCGCGGCGATCACCACCAACCTCTCGCTGGCCGGGCGCTACCTCGTCCTCACCCCCTTCGACGACACGCGCGGCGTGTCGCGCAAGGTCGAGGACGACGAGACGCGATCGAGCCTCAAAGCGCTGGTCGGCAAGCTCGAGCTGCCGGAAGGCTGCGGCGTCATCGTGCGCACCAACGCGCTCGACCAGACGCGCGCCGAGCTGCAGCGCGATCTGGCGGCGCTGCTGCGGGTCTGGAAGCGGATCCAGAACGAGGCGGCGCAGGGGACTTCGGCGCGCCTGCTCTACAGCGACCAGGACCTCATCCTGCGCGCCCTGCGCGACCACCTCGACACGGCGGTCGAGGAGATCCTGGTCGACGACGAGGCGGCTCACCTGCGCGCCCACGAGTACCTGCAGGCCTTCCTGCCGCGCACCAAGACGCAGCTGGTCCGCTACACCGACCGCATTCCGCTGTTCTCCAAGTACGGACTCGAGTCGCAGATCGAGAGGATCTTCAACCGCGTCGTGCCGCTGCCCTCGGGAGGCTCGATCGTCATCGATCGCACCGAGGCGCTGACCGCCATCGACGTCAACTCCGGGCGTTCGTCGAGCGGCGGCGGCCACGAGGACATGGCGCTGGCTACCAACCTCGAGGCGGCGCGCGAAGTGGCGCGCCAGCTGCGCCTGCGCGATCTCGGCGGCCTGGTGGTAGTGGACTTCATCGACATGCGGGCGGCCAAGAACAACCGCGCGGTGGAGAAGGCGGTCAAGGAGGCGCTGAAAGTCGACAAGGCGCGCGCCGCGATCGGGCGCATCTCCCCCAACGGGCTGCTCGAGATCAACCGGCAGCGGATCCAGCAGGCCCTCTCGGTGCGCGCCCATCGCCCCTGCCCGACCTGCTCGGGCACCGGGCGGGTGCCGTCGATCGAGTCGCTCGGCCTGAATCTGCTGCGTCGCATCGAGGCGCGGGCGGCCACCGGGCGGCTGATGAAGGCGCGCGTCGAGCTCCATCCCGAGCTGGCCGACGCGATCCAGAACGGCCGCCGCGCCGAGCTGGCGCGCATCGAGACCGAGTACGGCGTCGAGATCGAGATCGCGGCCTCGCCCCGCCTTCTGGGACCGGAGGAACAGATCGAATGGCGCGACCGCCCCGGCGGGGCGACCTTCGTCCCGGTACGGCCGCTGGCCGACGCGAGCGGGCCGCTGACGATCGAGCCGGCAGTGCTCGACATCGTGCCCGCCGACGACCTGGTGGACGGGGACGGGGACGAGAGCGAAGAGGCGGCCGTCAGCGCCGCCGCGGTGCTCGGCGAGGCCGCGGCCCCCGAGGCGGGCAAGCGCAAGCGCCGCCGTCGCGGCGGTCGCCGCCGCAACAAGCGGCACGGCGGCGAGGCCACCGAGACCGGCGCACTGCGCAGCGATGGGGAGCCGTCCGAAGCGGGCCAGGCGGCGGTCGAGTCCGCGGTGCCCGCCGAGCAGCGGCGCGCCGAGGATCCGGAGCCCGCGCCCGAACCGATACCGACGCTCGCGCCGATCGGCGAAGCTTCGTGAACCACAGCTTCGCACCAGTTCGCGCGCCCACTCACCTGGTCTGTTGCGGGTCCAGCTTCGGACCTGACATTGCTCGCTGGCGCCGAGCGGTATGTAGGCTGCTGTCGCGTGTCCGGGCGTAAAGTGCAATGGTGGCAACATTGGAAGAGCCGATTCTTCATAGAGGTGTATGCGACAGTTCGGCTACCTTGATGCCCTCTCGAACGATGTCTTTCTGGGGCCGGAACTCGAGCGCGCCGAATCGTTCGATCAAGCCGTTCGATGGTGTAGAGCCAGAGTTCAGAAGAGGAGTGAGACCATGCAGAAGCGAATCTTGAGCGGGCTTGCACTCGGTTTGATTCTCGGCTCAGTGCCTTCCGCGGCGTTGCGAGAGGGAGAGGCGCTGTATGAATTCCGCACGGACGCCTCGGCCTATTTCGTCTCCAGCCATCCGAAGACGGTCGTCTTGTTCGTGAGCGTGGCGTCCCCGCAGACGAACATCAACAGGTCGTTCACGCTGTATGGAGACGGACGGATCGAGTTGACAGAGGCCGGCGCGAATCGTGCTTCGACTCGCTTGCACGAGATGCAACTGGCCTCCGATAGGTTTCGAGAGCTGGTTGGGATTGCGATAGAACATGGGCTGGCCGAATACGACGAGACGGCCATTCGCGCGAGGCAGTTGCGCGAAGCAGGCTCTCCTGCGACCGGTGGAGTGCTGGATGGAGCCACCACGATAGTGAGAATCGCGGTCGAGCAAAGAGCGGAGTCTGGCCGCGAGCCTGTGGAGCTTCGCAAGGAGATCCACATGTACGCCGCGCGGCACGCGGCCGAGGCCTACCCGGAGATCAGAGAACTGCAGGGTATCAAGCGATTGCAGGACGCCCTCTTCGAGCTCATGGATGATGCCGGGTGGGTCATCTGGTGAAGTCGGTTCGAGTGGCGATCTTCGCAGTTCTTGCGGCCAGCAAGCTGTCTGCCGGCGTCTATAACTACGTGGAATTGAACACGGGCAGCCCGCCGCTCTTCGGAATCGTTCACCCACCCGGATTCACCAGCGCTGGCGGTGCTTTGGATATCCCGGTCTGTGTGGCGCCGGGCGACGAAGAAGTTCTGCCTGCGCTTCAGGCGGCTATTGCAACTTGGAATCTCCAAATCGGTATCACCGCGAACTGCGATCGATGTCGATGTGCGGAATCTGCGGGGAGTGTTCGGCCGCTCGGTGTAAGCCTGGAGTCAGTTTTTCTTCACGAACTGGGACATGTGCTGGGGCTAGATCACGTCAACCTCATTCTTGCGGGAACCTCGACGAGCTTTACCAATGCTGTGGGTACGACCTTTGTCAACGACGGGAGCGACAACACACGTGGGTCTTCTGACGACATCCACGCACCCGTGCCACCAAGTCCGAATCCCGCACGGATCATCCACTGGTTTCGGCTGGCGGACAACGATCCGATCGTTGTCGATGCGATCACGATCGACCAATCCAGCTTCACGCGCGCGCGAAGCGAGTTGCCGGCAGGTCACAGCTGGCCGGCGAACGGAAACTCCGATTATCTCAATGAAGCTCCTTGTCTCACTGACACCTCCGAGCTGTTGGGCTCACCGAACACTCAAGCGGTGATGTACAGCTACGTGAACGAGGAGCTCGTCTACAAATGGACCAGCGCGGATGATCTGAATACGCTCCGGTTCGGCATGACAGGCATGGACAAGATGGCAGGGACTGCCGACGACTACACTGTGGAGTTTTCGCTGGCATCGGACTGCTCGCAAGCGGTGGTGGAAGTGAATCTCGAACAACCTGCTGTGGGAGGCGATCTGGAGCCGGGATCATTGGCCGTCGTGATCGCCGATGTGACAGGAGTTCCGGAACCCCCGAACCCGACGCAGCATTTCCTAATGAGACCTTTCGGGGCCAGGCCGAGGATCAACCTGAGACTGAACGACAGGATCGAGTGGGACTACGAGCTGGTTTTCGGTGATGGTTTCGAATCCGGAGACACGGCGGAGTGGTCGATCGTGGTTCCGTAGACGCATCTGGACCTCCGTGATGTTGAAGTTCGCCAGCCCCCTAGTACACAGGAGTTGCCTTGAGCGGTGACCAAGATCGCCTTCCGATGATCCGCAAGCCCGAGGATCTGGATTCCGCCGAGACGCGGGAGTGGGTCGAAGCGCTCGACGACGTGATCGCGGCGCGTGGCGAGGACCGCGCCCGCTTCCTGATGCAGCGCCTGCAGGACCACGCCTACCGGCGCACCGTGCCGCTGCCGGCGCCGACGACCCCGTACGTCAACACCATTCCGCTCTACGAGCAGCCCGCCTATCCGGGCGACCGCGAGCTCGAGCGCCGCATCAAGAGCCTGGTGCGCTGGAATGCCCTCGCCATGGTGGTGCGCGCCAACCGGGAAGAGGACGGCATCGGCGGGCACATCGCCACCTACGCCTCGGCGGCGACCCTCTACGAAGTCGGTTTCAACCACTTCTTCCGCGGCCGCGGCGAGAGCGGCTTCGACGGCGACCTCGTCTTCTTCCAGGGGCACGCCTCGCCGGGCATCTACGCGCGGGCCTTTCTCGAGGGGCGCCTGTCGGCGGCGCAGCTCGAGAACTTCCGCCGCGAGCTGGCGCCGGGCGGCGGGCTCTCGTCCTATCCCCACCCGTGGTTGATGCCCGACTTCTGGGAGTACCCGACGGTCTCCATGGGGCTCGGGCCGATCACCGCCATCTACCAGGCCCGCTTCATGAAATACCTCGAGCATCGCGGCCTGCTGGCACCGTCCGACCGCAAAGTCTGGGCTTTCATCGGCGACGGCGAGTGCGACGAGCCGGAGACGCTCGGCGCGCTCACCCTCGCCTCGCGCGAGAAGCTCGACAACCTGATCTTCGTCATCAACTGCAACCTGCAGCGCCTCGACGGACCGGTGCGCGGCAACGGCAAGATCATTCAAGAATTGGAATCGCTGTTTCGCGGTGCCGGTTGGAACGTTATCAAAGTCATCTGGGGTTCCGATTGGGACGAGCTGCTCGAAGCCGATTACGACGGCCTGCTCGCTAAACGCATGGGCGAAGTGGTTGACGGCGAGTTCCAGAAATATTCCGTTGAGCCGGGCAGTTACGCTCGCAAGCATTTCTTCGGAAAATATCCTGAACTGATGGACCGCGTCAATCATTTGAGCGACGACCAGATTCAAAACCTGCTGCGCGGCGGCCATGATCCCAAAAAAGTGTATGCCGCATACAAAGCCGCCTTGGCGCACAAGGGCCAGCCGACGGTCATCCTGGCGAAGACCATTAAAGGCTACGGCTTGGGTGAAGCAGGCGAAGGCCGCAACATCACTCACCAACAAAAAAAGATGAACGAACGCGAACTGCGCGAGTTTCGCGACCGTTTTGATATTCCGATTGATGATGAAGAAGTCGTCAATGCGCCGTTCTACCGTCCTCCAAAAGACAGCCCTGAAATCAAGTACCTGCTGGAACAACGCAAAAAATTAGGCGGGTTCCTGCCCAAGCGCGAAGATAAGGCGGAGAAGCTGGATACGCCTTCATTAGAGGACTTCAACGATTTTCTCGGCGGCAGCGGGACGCAAGAAGCCTCGACCACGATGGTATTCGTTCGCATTCTAACCAAACTGTTGGGCGACAAAAAAATCGGCAAGAACGTAGTGCCGATTATTCCTGACGAAGCGCGTACCTTTGGTATGGATGCGCTGTTCCGTCAAATCGGCATCTATTCATCCAAAGGCCAGCTCTATGAGCCGGTCGATAAAGAAAGCCTGTTGTTCTACCGCGAACAAAAAGACGGGCAGATTTTAGAAGAAGGCATCACCGAAGCAGGATCAATGTCGTCATTCGTTGCGGCGGGAGCGTCATACACAAACTTAGGCCGCCACATGATTCCGTTTTATGTCTATTACTCGATGTTTGGATACCAGCGCGTCGGCGACTTGATGTGGCTGGCGGGCGACTCGCGCTGCCGCGGGTTCTTGATGGGGGCGACTTCGGGCCGCACCACGCTGAACGGCGAAGGCTTGCAGCACCAGGACGGACACAGTCTGTTGGCGGCATCGACCATTCCAACCATGAAAGCCTATGACCCCGCCTTTGCGTGCGAGTTGGCGGTCATTATTCAAGACGGCCTCAAGAACATGTATCACGACGGCAAGAACATGTTCTACTACATCACGCTGTACAATGAGAACCATCTTCATCTCCCCATGCCGGAAGGCGCGGAGGAAGGCATTCTCAAAGGCTTGTATAAATTCAAAGCCGGTGAAGCGGGCAAGCATCAGGCCCATATCTTCGGCAGCGGCCCGATGCTTCATACCGCATTGAAGGCGCAGGCCATTCTGGCGGAAAAATACGACGTCAAAGCCGACGTGTGGAGCGCAACCAGTTATAAGCACCTGCGTACCGACGCCTTAAACGCGACCCGTTGGAACATGTTGAATCCTGGTGAGAAGCCGAAAAAATCATATATTGAAACCACGCTCGAAAAAGAGACGGGCGCATTCGTCGCCGTATCGGATAATATGAAGATCGTCGCCGACCAGATCGCGCCGTGGGTTCCAGGCGGTTTAATGACCCTCGGGACCGACGGCTTCGGACGCAGCGAAACGCGCGAACACTTGCGCCGCTTCTTTGAAATCGACGTTGAGTGCACTGTGGTGGCGACGCTGTACAAACTTGCGGAAATGGGGACCATTGACCGTAAGGTGGTCGCCAAAGCGATTAAAGAGTTAGATGTCGATCCAAACAAAGTGTATCCCGAAATTTTATAGTGAATGTAAGCAAGAGTTTTGAAAAACGACTTAGGAAAATTGAACTAGAGGCGAACGTATAACATGGATATTCTGTTACCCCCTCTCGCGGAAGGCGCGGACTCCGGCACGGTGGTTTCGATTATGGTCAAAGAAGGCGATGTGATCGAAGTCGACCAACCCGTGATTGAGTTAGAGAACGAAAAAGCGATAGCGCCCATCCCCTCAACGGCGGCTGGAACCGTCTCCAAGATTTACGTCAAAGACGGCGATGTGGTTTCTGAAGGCCAAAAATTGGTTGCGGTCAGTGAAGGCGCAGCGGCGCCGCAAGAGAAGACGGCTGCAAAACCGAAAGGCGCAGCGAAGCAACCCACAGCGAAGCAACTCACAGCGAAGCAACCCGCCGCCAAAACAAAACCCGCTTCGTCCAGCGCGTCAAAACCCGTGCGGACGGACGTTGTCCTTCCCGCGCTGGCGGAAGGCGCTGATTCGGGCACGGTAGTTTCAGTTTTGGTGAAATCGGGCGACGCCATCGAAAAAGACCAGCCGATTATTGAACTCGAAAACGAAAAAGCGATTGCGCCGATTCCATCAACCGTGGCGGGCGTGATTGCTGAGGTCTACGTCAAAGAAGGCGACGTGATTAATGAAGGCCAGAAGATAGTCGCGGTTTCGTCAGGCGATGCGTCCGCTGCATCGGCTGAGGATGTTGTGACCCAAGAACGCGAAGCGGCGCCGTCGCCTATTCAGACGCCGTATGACGGGCAGAAAGTAGACGACCCCTATCTAAGTTACCGCTACGAATCGCGCAGCGGATATCCACCGCCCGCGTCGCCCAGTATTCGTAAAATGGCCCTCAGCCTCGGCCTGGACCTGGCGCGCATTCCTGGTTCCGGTCACGGCGGGCGCATCGTAATTGAAGATGTACAGAAATATATTCAGTATTTGCAAAATCTTGCTGATTCACCCCGTCAGGCGGCGCCAGCTGCATCGGCTGCTTCAAGTACGCCTGCTGATGAAGCGCCTAAGCCTGAATCCATCGACTTCTCACAATGGGGCAAGGTGAAGGCGGAGCCGGTCTCCTCATTACGCAAGACGATTGCCAAGCGGCTGCAAAATACCTGGAACACCATGCCGCACGTCTTCCAGTTTGACGAAGCAGACATCACCGACGTGATGGAACTGCGGAAGAAATACAAAGCGGCCTACGCCAAAAAGAATGCGGGCCTCACGCTGACCAGCATCACCATCAAAGCTATCGTCAAGGCGTTGCAGCAATACCCGATCTTTAACGCCAGTTTGGATGAAGCCAAGCAAGAGATCGTTTACAAAGACTATTACCACATTGCCGTCGCCGTCGACACTGAGGCGGGATTGGTCGTGCCGGTGATTCGCGACGCCGACCAAAAGAGCATCCTCGACATCTCCATCGAATTGCAGGAACTCGCCGCCAAGGCGCGCGATCGCAAACTGTCGGCGGATGAAATGAAAGGCAGTTCGTTCACCATCTCCAAC
>JAIOJQ010000181.1 GCA_019911865.1 Thermoanaerobaculia bacterium | reverse complement strand
GGCGGGGCGCCGCTCGCCCGGGTGCTCAACGCCACCGGCATCTTCCTCCATACCAACCTCGGCCGCGCGCCCTTGCCGCGCGCCGTCGCGGCCCGCCTGCCCGAACTCTCCGACGCCGCCTGCGACCTCGAGTACGACCTCGCCAGCGGCCGGCGCGGCGAGCGCAGCGGCCGCGTCGAGGGGCTCGTCGCGGCGCTGACCGGCGCCGAGGCGGCCCTGGCGGTCAACAACAACTCGGCGGCGCTGGTGCTGGTGCTCGCGACACTGGCGCGCGGACGCGCGGTGCTCGTCTCGCGCGGCGAGCTGGTCGAGATCGGCGGCAGCTTCCGCGTCCCCGAGATCCTCGAGGCGGCGGGTGCGCGGCTGGTCGAGGTCGGCACCACGAACCGGACGCGGCTGGCCGACTACGAGCGGGCGCTGGCGCCCGATACCGCCCTCCTGCTCAAGGTCCTGCCGAGCAACTTCCGCCAGAGCGGCTTCGTCGCCGAAGCCTCGCCGCGCGATCTCGCCACCCTGGCGCGCCGGACCGGTGTCCCCCTGCTGGTCGACGAGGGGAGCGGCCTGCTCGCCCGCTCGGCGCACCCGCAGCTGGCTGATCATCCGAGCCTCGGCGAGCTGCTCGAGTCCGGCGCCGACCTGGTCTGCGGCTCGGCCGACAAGCTGGCCGGCGGGCCGCAGGCGGGGCTGCTCGCCGGCCGGCGCGAGCTCGTCGAGCGCTGCCACCGGCATCCGCTCTATCGCGCCCTTCGCCCGGGGCGGCTGGTCGTCGCGGCGCTCGAACTTGTGCTGCGTCGTCACCTGGCCGGCGAAGCGATGCCGATGGACGCCCTGTGGCCCGACCCGAAGATCCATCGCGCCCGGCTGGCGTCGCTGGCGGCGCGCTGGGGAGGGGAGATCGTCGCCGCCGAGGCGTTTCTCGGTGGCGGCTCGGCGCCCGAGGCACCGATCCCCGGCGAGGCGATCGCCCTGGCCGGCGGCGACGGGCTCGCGGCGCGCCTGCGCGCCGGCCACTCGCCGGTGGTCGGCTACCGCCAGGAAGGGCGGCTGATCCTCGACCTGCGCACCGTCGACCCGGCCGACGACGAGGCGCTCGATGCCGCGGTGCGCTCGGCGCTCGCCGGAGCGGAGCGCTGATGGCCCGGCTGCTGGTGGTCGAGGACCGTGAGTCGCTGCGCCGGATGCTCGAACGGGCGCTCACCGGCGCCGGCCACGACGTGGTGACCGCCGACGATCTGCCGTCGGCACTCGAGCAACTCGCGGGCGGCCCTTTCGACCTCGTGCTGACCGATCTGCAACTCCCTTCGGGCAGCGGGATCGACGTCGTCGCCGAGTCGCGGCGGCGCCATCCGGAGACGCCGGTCGTCGTGCTGACCGCCTTCGGCACCGTGGCGGCAGCGGTCGAGGCGATGAAGTCGGGTGCCGCGGACTTCGTCGAAAAACCGGTCGACCTCGACACCCTTTTCACCCTGGTGCGCGGCCTCACGGTGGAGCGCGCGGCGCCCGAGCCGGTCTTCCAGGCGCCCGGCGCACCGCCGATCGTCGGCGCTCACCCCCGCCTCAAGGCCGCTCTGCGCCTGCTCGAGCGGGTCGCACCGACCGACTCGACGGTGCTGCTGACCGGCGAGAGCGGCACCGGCAAGGAGCTCTTCGCGCGCGCCCTGCACGCTCTGTCACCGCGTGCCGCCGGCCCCTTCGTGGCGGTCAACTGCGCGGCGATCCCCGAGACGCTGGTCGAAACCGAGCTGTTCGGCCACGAGAAAGGGGCGTTCACCGGCGCGGATCGCCGGCGCAGCGGCCGCTTCGAGATGGCGCGCGGCGGCACCCTCTTCCTCGACGAGATCGGCGAGCTGCCGCTCGCCGTGCAGGCCAAGGTGCTGCGGGTGCTCGACGACCGCGGCTACGAGCGGGTCGGCGGCGGCGAGACGCTGCGCGCCGACGCCCGGGTGGTGGCGGCGACCAATCGGGAGCTCGCGGCGATGGTCGCGGCGGGGACTTTTCGCTCCGACCTGCTCTTCCGGCTCGAGATCTTCCCGATCGCCCTGCCGTCGCTCGCCGACCGCCCCGGCGATTTGCCGCTGCTGGTCGCCCACCTGGCGGCCGGCATCGCCGGCCGCCACGGCGTCGCGCCGCCGGAGCTGACCGCCGACGCCCTGGCGCGCCTGGCGCGCGCCGACTGGCCGGGCAACGTGCGGCAGCTCGCCAACGTGGTCGAACGCGCCGTCATCCTCCACCCCGGCGAGCGGCTGGACGAGGCCGCGGTGGAGGCGCTCCTCTCGGTGCCCCCGGCACCCGCCGGCATCGCGCCGCCGGAGGCCGCGACCGAAGCGCTCGAGAGGCTCAAGCGGGCGCTGCGTGATGCGGGCGGCGACCGGCAGCGCGCAGCTGCGGCGCTCGGCATCTCGCCGCGCACGCTGCTGCGGCGCATTCGCGAGCACGATCTCGGCGGCTACCCGGAGTATCGCCGGTAAAAGAAAGAGGGCCGGCGCGAACGCCGACCCCCGGAGTGGTGTCGCTGGCGACCGCGAGGCGGCCGCGTGAGCTCAGTACTCGCCGCCGGCAGGCACCCCGTCGGTCGGCTCGTCGACCGGTTCGGCGGGATCGGTTCCAGCCGGCGGCCGGGTCTGGAAGCCGCGCCCCTGGACGTCGAACTTCGCCGAAGTGAAGTCCGGCAGGCCGGGGAAGGCGACCCGGAAGTTGACGCTGCCGCCGGGCGCGATCGCGCCGCCGTTGATCGTCCCCTCGTTGGTGGCCAGCAGGCCGCCGTCTTCGCCGTAGATCATCACCATCACCGACGGTGAGGTGACGTGGACCGTGCCGCCGTTGCGGATCGAGCCGAAGATCTCGACCCCCTCGCCACCGGCCGCCTGCACCTTCTCCCAGTGGGCGACCTGGAGGCCGGTGACCTTCTCTTCCTCCTCCCCTTCCCCCTCGGCGGCGGGCGCGTCCTCGTCCGCCGCCCCCGACATCGGCGGGATGTCCTTCTCGGTCAGCCGGAGGATCGGCTCGCCGAGCGGCCGCGGCGGGGGGGCCGGAGCCGCCGCGGCTTGGGCCGCCTCGACGGCCCGCGCGGTCGCCGCGGCCGAGGCGTCGAGGTCGATCTCGTCGGCACGAATCGCCGACAGGGTGCCGTTGGGCAGGTTGAAGACGACCCGCCGGCCGTCGACCTTCCACGCCCCCCGGGTCTCCAGGCGGCTGCCGTCCTTCATCACCAGCCAGTCGGCGGCGGCCGGGCCGGCCGCCGCCACGAGCGCGGCGGCGGCGAGCAGCGAGCTGCGCAGTCCTCGCACGATCAGTACTCCTTCCAGTTGTGGCCCTCGATGCAGACCGGAACGGGGGCGATGAAGACGATACCAGTGTCCGAGCGGATCGTCCGGATGTTGATCGTGTAGTTGGCGAAGCGGCAGGTGGCGGCCTGCAGCTCGCGCAGCTCCCGGTTGATGGTCGTCATGGCCTCGCTCCACTCCTCGCCGTTGTTCCCGGTGTCACCCTGGTTCTGGGTCGTGCTCATCTCGGCGAACGGCTGGGTGGTGAATTTCGGCGAGGTGGAGAACCGCTCGAACTGGGTGGCGGACACCGGGTAGTAGCCCACTGCGTTGGTCGTGTTGACGAGGAACAGCTTGCTCTCGCCGCCCCGCGCGCAGACGCCGTCGACTTCGCTCGAGATGGGGTCGTAGATGGTGAAGAACGAGATGCCGGAGATGGTGAACGGCTCGGTGATCAGCTTCTCGTTCGTCTCCAGCGGGAAGTACCAGCCGGCGAGCAGGTCCGGATTCGGGTTGCCGAACAGGTAGGCCGGCCCGGGATTCTCGATGTCGTTGGCGCCGTAGGGGTCGATCGGCGTCAGCACCGCCTCGGTGAGCGGCTGGGTGCAGGACGTGCAGCCGACCGGATCGATCAGGCCGTCGAAGGTGACACCGTCGGCACCGCCGTCCTTCCAGCCGGAGTCGACGATGGCGTAGAAGCGCCCATCCTGGTTGTTGAAGTCCCAGAGATTCCAGCGGTTGCCGGTACCGAACAGCAGGGCGTGCTGGCGCAGCTTGGTGACGTAGACCGCATTGGTCTCCATGTAGATCGGTCGCCCGCCGGTGGTGAAGACCTTGAACGGGTCGAACCGACCGGTCTCGAGCGGCGGATCCTGGATCCTTCCGTCCAGGCCGAGCTCGAGCGGCGCTTCGCCGAGTTCGATCTTGTAGAGGTAACCCGCGGTCGTGCCGAAGTATGCGGCATCGACCAGACCGTTGAAATTGCGATCGACCACCGTGACGTCGGCCGGCACCGAGCCGTCGATGTGTCCTGCGCCGCCCCGCTTGTAGAGGATCTCGCCGGTCTCGACGTCGACCATGTAGATCCAGTTGCCGACCGCGTCGGCGACCGAGTTGGTGGGGCTCTCCGAGAGCCCGCCGCCGAAGATGGCGACGTAGCGGTCCTCGGGCTCGGCGTCGGTGTCGCAGGCGCCGTTGCAGACCCGGATGCGCGCCACCACCGGCCGGCTCCAGCTCTCACCGAGGTCGGCCAGGCCGTTGGCATCCTCGTCGGTGGTGTCGGTGAACTCCCAGAGCAAGGCCGGGAAGGGGAGCGGGCCGCAGTTGGGTCCGCCGTTGATGCACGACGGCACGTACTCGGGCGACCCGGCGAGCGGCTCCGGAACGTTCGTGCCGACGTCGATCACGTCGGGTTGGGTGATGTCGAGGGCGAACACTCCCGGCCCCCCCTCGCGGTAGGTGCCGAGCAGAACCGTCCGCCATTCGCGGTCGGTGCAGGTGGGGCTGCCGTCGACGGTGGCCAGCGGGTCGATGAAGACGTCCGCGACGCGCGGCGTGTTGTCGACCCCGTACTCGGTGGTCAGCATCGGGATCGTCGACAGCTCGCGGATCAGCGGCATCTGCGCACCGGGGATGAAGGAGAAGATCTCGCGTCCGCTGCCGTAGTTGTACTCGCCCTCGAGGGAATCGGAATCGCCGATCTGCGGGTCGAGCGCGAGGATGTATCCCGGCAAAGCGAGCTTGCAGTCGGTGCCTTCGAAGACACCGCCGTCGAAGGCGTGCAGCTGCCCGTCGTTCGAGCCGGAAAAGACCATCACGCGCCGGCAGAGGTTCTTGTTCGAGAACCAGGGGTAGGAGAGCTTGGGCCCGCGCAGCGCCGTGGTCGCCTCGTCCTGGCCGCAGAGCGCCGCGCCGCGGTACGGATCGCGCGTGTAGTAGTGGAAATCCGCCGGCGCGTTGACCACCGTCGGGTTGGCGTGGAAGATGTCCCCCATCACGTACTGCAGTCGCGTGGTGACGCCGGTGTCGGGATCGGTGGCCTCACCCCGCTTCTCCGCCAGGGTGAACTCGAGGATGTTGGCGATGGTGTCGAGGTTCGCCGGATCCCCGACTCCGGGCGTCGGCAGGTTCCAGACGAACTCGAACTCCGCCTGCTCGGCGTTGTCCTGCGGGTACCGGAAGAACTGCCGCCGGCCGGGCGTCGTCGAATCGGGCCGGCCGAACAGCACCCGCCGCTCGTCGACTCCGGTGCCGATCTGCAATGTCGAGTTGTCGAAACGGGTGATGTCGCCGGGGAGCGGGGCCTGCAGCAGCAGGCCTCGCGGCGAGTATCCGCCGTCCCCGTTCCAGCCGAGCTGAGAGTCTCCGAGGTCGTAGGCGAAACACTCCGCTTCGACCGAACCGGGCACGCAGAGCACCGAGCGGTCGGGCAGGAACGTCGCGTCGAGAGGGAGCGGCTTGAGGAACGTGTCGAGGCGCCCCGGCCAGACCGCCGCGTCGTTGAGCGGCGTGAAGCTCGACAGGTAGATCTTGTCGGCGATGTTCGCCTGCACGGTCGGTACCGCGGCCGAGGCGAAGGCCACCGACTCCTCCGCGATCTGGATGAAGATGTCGCGCAGTGCGCGGATGAACTCGCCGCGGTTCTGGGCGTAGATCGGCTCGCCGCTGCCGCCGTTGGAGGCCATGCAGTTGAGCTTGTTCTGCGCCGTGTTCTGGACGCCGAAAGCGACGACGAAGGTCGTGATGTCGTCGAGCGCGTTCATCGAGGCGGTCAGCGAGCACGGATCGCGCCCCGGACAGGTGTCGTCACCGTCGGTGATCACCAGCAGGTACTTTTTCCGACACTGCCAGTCGGGATCCTGCGTCGCGGCGATGTCGTCCCACCCGGTGTCGGACGGGCAGGAGCCGTTGAGGCAGCCGCGGAACCAACTGCGGATCGAGCCGAGCGAGTAGCCGAGCGGCGTCGAACCGTTGGGGAAGATCGGGCGCTGCGCCTCGTTGCGCAGGCGCAGGTAGTACTCGTCCGTGTTGCGATGGTCGTTGAGATAGGTCGCCATCGCGAAGGCTTCCGGATCGCTCGAAATCGGGCCG
>JAIOJQ010000180.1 GCA_019911865.1 Thermoanaerobaculia bacterium | reverse complement strand
CCGGAGACTCTCGGCCGGCTCGGCCTGCCGCTCGCCGGCCTGTCGGTAACGACGCCGCACAAGGACGTCGCCTTTGCCGTTGCCGGGGCGACCACCCCCTCGACGTCGGTCGTCTCCCCCTCCCAGACGCCGTCGCGCACGGTGAGGGTGTTGACCGCCTGGAGGCGCGTCGCCAGGGGGCTGGTCGCCCCGGCAACGGCAAAGGCGACGTCCTTGTGCGGCGTCGTTACCGACAGGCCGGCGAGCGGCAGGCCGAGCCGGCCGAGAGTCTCCGGCTCGATCACCTCGAGCCAGAAGTCGCCGAAGTGCTCGACCTCGAACGGCAGGTAGAGCGCCGGGATGCCGAGGGCGCGATAGGCGGCGTTGTGCAGGCGCGGCGACAGCGAGCCGGCGACCGGGTTGCCGACGACGCCGAACAGCCGTTCGACCGGCGGCAGCTCGGGCAGGCCGAAGTCGGCCGCCAGCCGCGCGAGCGCCGGCTGCCCCGGCGCCCCCGGATCGCCGACCGCGGCGTAGACGACCGGCGCGCCGAGGCGCGGCGCGACGAGCCGCGTCCAGGCGCCGGCAGCGCCGCCGGCGAAGGCGACGACGTCGCGCCGGTCGAGCGCGTAGAGCAGCACCAGCGGCGCCAGCTCCTCGCCCGACACGTCGGCGCGCGGCACCAGCTTGTAGAGCCCGGCGGGGGTGCGCGCCATGTGCTCGAAGCGGGCGCGCAGGCTGGCGAGGTCGGCGGCCGGGCCGTGCCAGGAGACCACCCGGCGCTCCATCTCGACGGCGGCGAGCAGGTCGGGGCCGAGGTCGCGGTCGGCCTCGAGGTCGACCCGGTCATAGAACGGCGCCATGGCGACGAGGCGGCGCCGGCGCGCGTCGCGCGAGGCGCTCATCGCGCCGCCCTCGGCGCGGCTGCGCAGGGTGTAGAGCCAGGTGCCGGGGAAGTGGGCGCGCAGCGGCGTCGGGTCGACGTCGCCGACCCGGTCGGCGCGCACTTCGATCCAGTCGGCGCGCCCGGCCAGACGCTCGAGCGCCGCCGGCGCCAGCTCCTCCGGCGCGGTCACCGTCGCCACGATCGTCGCCCGCCGCGTCGCGTCGCTCATCGCTGCCACCCCTGCCTCACCACGATCCTCCCCAGAGACGCGAAAACCTCCCTCCGGTCGTCCCGGAAGGAGGTCGCTCGGGCGCTCCGCGCGCCGTTCGGTCTCGCCCCGGGTCGGCCGGGGTCGGGACTTCGCCCGGCCTCAGCCCGCGTGGATGTGCGCCCGGCGCCACCAGCAGCGCCCCGGCCGAATCACGCGAAAAGAGACCGACGTCGTCATCGTGCGGCGGATCTCACCAGAGCCCGGCGGCGCTGTCAAGCGACGTGGACAGCCGGGAAACCCGAAGCGCGGCGACCGGTCCGGCGAGCGGACGCACGGACCACCGAACGGCCGCAGCCTCGCAAGCGTCACGCCGGCTGTCGGTCGGTGCACGTCCGGCAGGACGTCACGGCACCGCGGTGCTCCAGCCGGTGGTCGAGGCGTTTTCGAAGCCGTGGCGGAAGAGGACGCTCGAGCCGGGCACGAACGGCAGGCAGGTCGGATAGCTGGCGGCGCGCGCCACGACGTGCGACAGCATCGCCGCCGGGACGCGGTCGGGCGCCACTCCCCAGGGGTGGCCCATCCCCATCGTGTAGCTGACGTTGGCGGTGACGCCGCCGAGCAGATGGCAGTAAGACATCACCGTGCCGTTGGCCTGCCCCGGCGAGCCTCCGGTCGTGCTGCCGGGGCCCGGCAGCGTCGCCGGAGACGAACCCGGGTTGCACGCGCAGCCGCTGACGTTCCAGTTCTGGGTGGTCGGGTTGCAGCTGTCGCCCGCGCTCTGCTCGTTGACGTAGCAGCGGTCGACCTGACTCGGGTTGCCGCCGATTCCGGCGTAGCAGTGGGTGTGCTTGGACGAGAAGTTGTGGCCGATCTCGTGCGAGGTCGCCATCAGGTCCCAGACCACCGTCGGGTTCTCGTAGGTGAAGTCGCCGTCCATCGCGCCGGTGTAGCCGTAGGCGCCGCCGTAGTTGCCGACGCCGGTGAACGAGCAACCGGAGCCGGTGGTGTCGTAGTTGAACGGACCGTTGCACAGGACGCCGCGCCACGCCACTCCGCCGCCGCTGTTCTTGCCGCTCATCATGTGCGCGATGGTGCGCGACTGGCCGGTCATGTTGTCGTTCCAGTACTTGCCGAAATCGAAAAGGTTGCAGATCGAGCTCGACTGATTCCAGGGGTCGACCGCGGTCGTCCACAGGCGCAGATACGAAACCTGCATCGACGTGTCGACCTCCTCCTCGTAGAGAATCGACATGAAGGCCATCAGGTCGGCGACGTACTCGACCGCGTCGATCGTGTCGCCGAACAGGTTGTAGAACTCGAAGTCGGAGTCGATCGCCACCCTCGCCGTGTAGGAGGGGGCGGGCGCCAGCCCGGCGAAGGTACCGGCCGGCGGCGCGGCCCGAAGGGCGGCATCGAAGTCGACGGGCGGCACCGCGGCGCCGGCGAGCTCCGCCTGGTCGCAGCGGAAGGGACGCGCGGGCCGCCGGGCGGCGTCGACGCGACGCACCTGCGGCGCGCCGTCGGCCCCCGGCAGGATGAGACTGAAGCCCGTCCAGTCGGCAGCGATGCCGCGCAGCGTGCCGTCGGCCAGCACCGAGATCAGCACGCGCGAGCCCGCCACCCCTTCGAAGGCGCCGCGGAATCGGGCGTCGTGCGGCCGGGCCAGATCCCGCTCCGCGTTCGCATCGCGGGCCACCAGGCGAGCGTCCGGCGCGAAGATCTCGAATCGCCGCCCGACGAAGGTCTCCGAGCGCGCCGCATCGGGGTCGTGCAGCCCGCTCAGGCGCACCTGCGCGCCGGGTGCCAGGTCGCGGGCGACGGCGGCGAAGCCGGAAGCCGGAACTTCGAGCCATTCGCCGTCCGCGCCGGACGCGCCCGCCGCCGCGGCCGCGGCGGACAGGGTGATGCCGACGATCCAGTCGAGTCTCCTGCTCATGGCCACCCTCCTCGTCTCCCCAAAACAGCGCCGTTGGGGCGGCCGGACGACCCGGCAGCCCGTGCGGCACCTGGAGCCTCAGCCCCGCCGCCGGTCGCGCCGGGAAGATTGCACCGCCCGGCGCGTGGCAACTTCGGAAAATCGTGGGCGAAGTATATACGCCACCGGAAGGCCGGAACCCGTCGCGCGCCCACAATGGCGGCACTCGTGCCGAAGCAGGGAGAGCACGCGAGCGCCGCCGGGGTCGCGGTGGGTCAGGGCAAGGAGGTCGACCAGAAGTCGTCGTCGCTGCTCTGGAAGCCGTCCTTGAAGATCAGGTGCATCTGCCAGCCGACGTCGGCCAGCATCACGTAGGTCGCGTAGTCGCGCGAGGTGGAGGTGAGGATCGGCTCCATCAGCTCGTTGGGCGCCAGCGCGGTGTCCCAGTGCGACACCGAGGAGCCGGGCTGCACCGGGTCGGGGGCGTACATGCGCAGCCGCCCGGCGGTGGTGCCGGCGTTGAAGCCGGGGATGCGGCTGCTGGCGTTCGGCCCGGTCCAGGTGAGGTTGCCGGTGTTGACCTGCGAGGTCAGCCGCTGGCCGTCGGTGAGCGCCGGCCAGCCGAGGGCGAGCGTCTCGTCGCGCAGCCGCCGGAGGTAGGCGTCGTCGAAACCCATGAACTTCGCGCCAGTGCCCAGGTCGTGCAGCGACAGGACGCCGAGGCCGTGGGCGATCTCGTGCAGCACCGTGGTGTAGAGGTCGATCGTGCCGGCGACCGGCGGCGCGTCGATGCCGTACCACCAGACGAGGCCGCCGATGCAGCCGGCGCCGCCGAGGTCGAGGGTGCTGTTGAACTGCGCCGAAATGTCCGGGTTGGCGGACAGGTCGGAGTTGGCACGGCTGTTGGCGGTCGCCTGCACGTACCAGGTCGCCGCCACCGGCGCGTTGGCGAAGTCGCGGTGCGCGGTCGTCGGCCCCGCCGACCCGAGCACGGCGCTCGAGGGCGTGCAGGTGAGCGGGTTGAACTGCGCCGTGACCTGGATCGTGACGTTGCTGCGCAACGCCGCGCCCCAGGTCGCCGCCGCGGCCTGGAAGACGTTGAGCCGCTGGCCGCCGCGCGTCGTCGCCGGATTGCCCGGTACCGCGGCGACCACCGTCGGGTCGTTGAACCCCTCGCCGGGGGCGTCGGCGTTGAGGATCGTGATGGTCGCCGCCGGCGCCGCCGCCGCCAGGGCGTGGGCGAGCGCCAGCGTGGGGAGAATCCTGCCGGCGCCCCTCACGGCCGGC
>JAIOJQ010000179.1 GCA_019911865.1 Thermoanaerobaculia bacterium | reverse complement strand
GCCGGGGACGTCGCGGCGGCGCGCGCCGCACTCGCGGCGATGCACCGCGCCACCCGCGCGCGTCCCGCCGCCCGCCGTCTGGCGCGGCAGCTGGAGGGGGCGTCCGCAGCGGATCCGGCGTTGCACCTCTGGCAGCCCTCGGCCTGGCAGTGGCAGCGCGGCGTGGCCGAACTCGAGCTCGACGCCGCGGCGCCGGCGAAGGCGCTGTCGGTCGAACTCGTCCGGCCACCCGTCGCGCCGCTCCTGCTCGTCCCCGAGTGGGACGGCCGCGCCCTCGCGGCGGTCGTCGTGCCCGCCGGGGCGACGGGATTCGAGATCGCGGTGGAGGTCGCGCCGGGCCTCCACCTGCTGCGCCTCGGCCGCCGCGCGGGCGAGCCGCCGGCGATCGGCCTCACGCGTCTGGGTTCGGCGGTTCCGGCTCCGGCGGCGGCGCCGGCAGGGTGACCCCCGGCCGGGTCCCGGAGGAGTCGGGCCACCAGTCGGCGAAGCGCCGCCGCAACTCGGAGTGCCGGGCGGCGGCGAGCGCGCCGGCCACCGCCGGCAGCCCCAGGCCGCGCATCGCCAGCACGACCAGCAGCTCGACCAGCAACAGCGCCAGCCCCAGCTCGCCGGCTCCCGACAGCGCCACGGCGAGCGCCCCGGCGCAGAAGATCGCCGCGGTCAGCCAGAGGACGAGGACGATCCGCCGCCGGCGCCGCACCAGGCCGCCGAGCCGGTGGTGGAGGTGCGAGCGATCGCCGGAGAACATGCGCAGGAAACGCCCGGAGAGCGACCGGTCGCCCCCTTCGAGGAAGCGCACGGCCATCACCAGCAGGGTGTCGAGCACCGGCAGCCCGAGGGCGAGGATCGGCACCAGGATCGCCACGGCGGCCGGCGCCTTGAGCGACGAGTGGAGCGTCAGGACGCCGAAGAGGAAGCCGAGGGTGAGCGAGCCGCTGTCCCCCATGAAGATCTTCGCCGGCTCCCAGTTGTGGCCGAGGAAGCCGAGGCAGGCGCCGATCACCGCGGCGAGCAGGATGGCGGTCGCCTGGTTGTCCTGGAAGATCGCGTAAGCGAGCAGGCTGATGGCGATGATCGCCGCCACGCCGCCGGCCAGGCCGTCGAGGCCGTCGAGCAGGTTGATGGCGTTGGTCACCCCGATCACCCAGAGGATCGACACCAGCGGGCCGAACAGGCCGAGGTCGATCTGGCCGAGCAGCGGCAGGCGGAGGTGATGGAACGACCAGCCGGCCCCGGCGACGACGATCCAGGCGGCGAGCAGCTGGACGACGAACTTCTGCCACGGGCGCGCCCCGACGAGGTCGTCGGCGACTCCGACGAGGAAGACGAGCAGCGTCCCGAGCGCCAGCGCCAGCACGGTGCCGGGCGCCATCACCCGGCTCCAGACCTCCCAGCGCACCACCGCCCCGGCGCCGCAGGCCACCGCCACTCCGGCGAACATCGCCACCCCGCCGAGGCGCGGAATCTCCCGCGCCTCGACCTCCCGCCCCTCGATCGCCTCCCGCCGCCCCACCCGCATCACCCGCACCAGCCGCGCCACCCGCACCATCACCGGCACGAGCAGACTCGTCACCACCCCCGCGAGCAACGCGGCGACGGCGATTAGCAGGAGGAGGTGGTCGGTCATCCGGAGGGAACGCGGAACAGCATACTTCGAGGAATTCGGAACTACCATCTTCCACTGCGTCCAGACCGTGCGTAGTGTGAACAAGCGCCACTGAGAAGTGCATCTGATCCACGAAATGTAAGTTCACACCAAGGAAGCGATGACTACCCAGTCTCTAGGTTCGCGACGGCTTCCCAGACTCACACTCTCGCTGGCGCCGTGGGTTGCGGTGATTCTCCTGATAATCGCCTATCCACCGAGCTGGGAGACCTACGCGGATCTCTCGAGTCCCGACGCAATCAACGCCGTCAAAGAACACGACTCCGCCAGGGATCGCGGAGGCAATGCGCCCATTGGGTTCGATCACTTCTCCTACTTCGCCCGCGCGACCTCCGATGGGGATCCCTATCTCGCGGGGCGAGCGCCCTATGCCCATCGACCCCTCGTTCCTGCGATCGTGCGAGCCATCTTTCCGCTCGTCGCGCCTCGCTCGGGATTCCGAGTGCTGGCAATCCTGGGCGTCTTGCTTCAGCTCCTGGCAATCGCTCGACTGCTCTCGGATGTTGACTGCAGACCGATTCTCGTTGCGGGGGCTCTAGCGTGCCTGTCTGCCCTCCCGGGTCTGGCCTTACCGCTTCGCTATCCGTTGATCATCGATGCGCTGGCCTGGGCCGGCGTCCTGTGGGGCTGGTGGGCTGCGAGGAACTCGAGATTTCTGCTCGCATCACTTTCGATGGCACTGGCGGTTCTCGTCCACGAGGTCGCCCTCGTCGGTCTGTTCCCCGTTCTCCTGTCTCTGTCAAGCAATCCGAACAAAGCTAACCCGCGACTGGCGTGGGCAGTCATGATCGGCTTGCCCGCAATCGCGTTTGCGCTACCGAGGATGCTCGTCGAGACCACATGGAGACCCAGCCTGCGCCTACTCGATCGAATTGATCCAGCGCTGGTTTCGATCACCTTCCTGCCGGAGTTCCTGTACGGTCTCGGCGTAGCGAGCTTGGTATCGCCGCTACTGATCAAAGATCTCCGGAGAAACGCCACCGCCACTCAGCGGCAACTTTCCCACGAGGCGGCTTCGCTTGCGGTCCCCCTGCTGTTGGCGGTAATCGCCCTTCCTCTCGCGATCGGTCGACTGCTCGTGCTTGGCGGCGCTGCTGCCGCAATCCTGCTGGCTCTCTGGCTGGAACTGCAGCAACCCCGCATTCGCGTCCTGGTCTTGGCAGCGTGGATACTCACATCTCTTGTTACGGCGATCTCGTGGTCCGTTCGCTCGAACACCGCCTACGTTGCTGCGGCCAGTGCCTTGTCATTGCTCGCTTTGATTCTGATCCTGCGGCCTCCCCTCACCTCCACGAGAACCAGCGCGACCCCCTGAAATGCACCGACGTCGCCAGGTAGGAGAAGTCACCTACCTCGGGTCGGCCAGGGTCCTGGCGGGCGATACGGCGTCGGCGAGCGATTCGAGCGCCGTCGCGAGTGCCGGTGCGTCGCCGACGGCGACCCGGCGATAGCTTCCCTGTGCACACTCCGCGATGGCCAGCGCGTGGATGTCACTGGCCTCGCTGCCGACGAACAGGAGCGGCCGGTGCGAGTCGAGGATGCCGTAGATCTTCGACGGCAGGACGAGGCCGACGAATTCGTCGCGCAAGGTGACGAGGTGGGCGTCGGGGGTGACCAGCAGCGCGGCGAGCCGGTCGATCGGCAGCGGGCGCGAGCGGTGCACCGGCAGGCCGTCGGCGCGCAGCGCCGCCTCCAGCCGGTCGGCTTTCGCCCCGGTGGCGTTGAGCCAGAGGACGACCCGGCCCGAGCCCTCGCGGTGGTGGCGGCGGTAGCCGGCGAGGAACGTCTCGTGGTCGTGCGCGACGCCGAAGTTGCCCGAGTAGAGCAGCGCCACCTTGCCCGCCAGCTCCGGCGGGCGCGCCAGCGGCCGGGTCTGCGGCGTCACCGCGACCGGCGAGCCGTAGCGGTGGAGGCCGATGCGCTGCGGGTCGAAGCCGTCCGCCACCAGGCGGCGGCGCTGGTCCTCGCCCAGCACCTCGAGGCGCGCCACGCGGCGGCGCAGCGCCACCGTCAGGCGCCGGAAGAGGCCGAGCCCGGCGGGGGTCCGGCCGAGCTCGGCGATCAGACACTCGGGGTGGAAGTCGGTGATCCGGTAGGTGAGGCGCCGGCGCAGCAGGGCGTTGAGCGGCACCAGCAGGTGGACGAGGAAGGGGGGCGAGCCGGTGAACAGCACCTCGTCGGCGCGCCGCAGCGCCGGCAGCGCCGCCGCCACCAGGCGCAGGTTGGTCCCCAGCGTCCAGAGCAGGCGGGCGAAGAAGTCCGCCCGGTCGTAGGCGGCGGTGGCGAGCCGGATCACCGTCAGCCGCCCGGCGCCGACCCGCTCCTCGCGCACCGAGTCGGCGCGCGTGGCGAGTCCGACCAGCGTCACCTGCTCGCCTTGCGCCGCCCGCTGGCGCGCCTCGGCGAGCGCGTACTGCCCCACCGCCCCGAAGTCCGGCGGCAGCCAGTCGCAGAGGTAGACGAGGCGCCGCTCGCTCATCCGGCGAGCGCGGCGCCCGGAATCGCCAGGGTGTTGGCGACCGGCCGGTCGAGGCGCAGCCGGTCGCTCGGGTTCAGTTCGGCGTCGAAGAGCTGGTAGTGATTGGCGCGGAAGATCGCGGCGACCGCGCCGGCGCAGGGCGCGGAAACTTCGATCAGGAAGGTCGGGCGGGCTTCGCCGAGCAGCCGCTCGGCGCCGGCGAGGATGCGGGCCTCGGAACCCTCGGTGTCGATCTTGACCAGCGTCGGCGGCGGGTGCTTCGCCAGCAGCTGGTCGAGCGTCACGGCTTCGACCTCGACGGTGGACCGGTGCCCCGCCGCTTGCGACGAGGGGCGGCTGCCAGCGAGCCAGTTCGCCGCCCGGCCGCGCGCCGCCAGGTGCAGGGTGGCGCGCCCCGGCCGGTCCGCCACCGCGACCTCGGCGATCTCGAAGCG
>JAIOJQ010000178.1 GCA_019911865.1 Thermoanaerobaculia bacterium | reverse complement strand
CCAGCGCATCCCGGGCCTGGGAAGACTCCTCCAGGCGCTCGGCGTCAACAGCATCCCGGCCGCCGGCTTTTTCGGCGAGGGGTGGTCGATCGGCACCACGCTGCTGCTCTACTGGGTCGAAACGCTGGTCGTCATTCTGCTCGCCCACCACCGCGGCCAGCTCACCGTCTACCTGCGTCTGAACGACGCCCCGATGCCGTCCGTCTACGGCCCGAGCGCCGACGACAAGGCGTTCTAGGCGGCGGCGCTGCTGCGCGCCAGGCGCTTGAGCAGCTGGATCTGGCCGGCGTGGTAGAGGTCGTGCGCGGCGATGCCGAGGACGGTGTCGACGACTGTGAACTGGCTGCCGCGCACCCGCTGGCCGAGGCGCCGGGCGGGCAGGTCCGCGACGACCGCACGCAGCGCCGCGTGGCACTCGTCGAGCAGCTTCAGATCGGCGCGCCAGGCTGCGATGGTCGGCTCGCCCTGCGGACGTGGGAAGAAGTTCGAACCCTTCAGGGGAAACGCGCCGCGCTTCTCGCCGGTCAGGCGCCGGCGCACCGCATACTTCCAGTAGGCGCAGTGGAGCGCCAGCTCCCAGATGTTGTTTCGCCCCGGTCCGGGGCGGAAGCCGAGCTCGTCGAGCTTCACGCCGCGCAGCGAGCCGCGCAGGTTGGTGCCGTGCCAGGCCTTCGCTTCCCAGGCCTGGTCGAGGTTGCGCAGCAGGAGGTCCGTGTCGCGCATAGTGGCTCGATGTTGAAGAGGGGCTCAGGCGATCCCGATGAAGAGGGCCAGCGAGCGCGTGACGGCGAGCATCTCGCCGTCGGGCAGGCTGCCGATACGGGCACCGATCTTCGCCCTGGAGACCGTCTGGATCTTGTCGACCATCACCTCGGAGTTCCGCGCCAGGCCGTTCGTCTCATTCGCCTCGATCGGAATCCGGAAGAGGGGCAGCTCCCTGAGCTCGCTCGTCACCGGCAGCAGGGTCACCGAAGGATGTTCCGCGAAGAGGTCGGACTGGACCACCACGGCGGGCCGCGGCTTGCCGAAGTCGCCGGACAGCGCCAAGGTCACCACGTCGCCGCGCTTCACTTCCAGCCCTCGCGGTCGGCGGCGGCCTCGAGCCAGGCGAGCGTCTCGGCTTCGTGGACATCGCCGGCGAGCGCCAGCGACTGTCGCCTGCACTGGGCCCGGAAACCGCGCCGCCGCGTGTCCGGCACCCAGATCTGCACCGGTCGCAAGCCGGCACGCCGGAGCGCCGCCCGGTGCTTGGCAACCCGCCTGGTCGTCGACTTCATCGGCATCCCTCGCAGGCGTTACAGGCAACAGTTTTCAGGGTCCGGTGCAAGCGCGTCAGGCGCCAGGGCGCTCGTGGCAGGATCGGCGCGCCATGCGGTGGGACGAACGCAGCTATCCGGAGTTCGACGGCCTCGCGGGGCTGGTGGCGGTACTGCCGCTAGGCGCGGTAGAGGCGCACGGACCGCACCTGCCGACGGGCACCGACGTGGTGATCGCCGAGGCGATGGCGCGCGAGGGGGTGCGGCGGCTGCGCGCCGAAGGGGTCGCGGCGTTCGTCCTGCCGGCGATTGCTTACGCCCCGGCGCCGTTCGCCGACGAGTTTTCGGGCACCCTGTCGATCCGGCCGGAGACGCTGGGGGCCATGGTCGAGGACGTGGCGGCAGCGCTGGCGCGGCGCGGCGTCGCCGTGCTCGCACTCGCCAGCTCCCACTTCGATCCGGCGCAGGTCTCGACTCTGCGCGACACCGTGGCGCGGATCGAGGCGAGCGGCGCCCCGCGCATCGTCTTCCCCGACCTGACCCGGCGCTCCCTCGCCGCGACGCTGACCGACGAGTTCCGCTCCGGCGCCTGCCACGCCGGCTGCTACGAGACGTCGATCCTGCTCGCCGAGCGCCCCGACCTGGTCGACGACGCGGCCCGTGCGGAGCTCGGCGAGGTGCCCGTCTCGCTGGTCGACGCGGCGCGCGCCGGTCTGCCGACTTTCGGCGCCGCCGGGATGGCTGCGGCATACTGCGGCGCGCCGGCCGCGGCGTCCAGCGACGAAGGTCGCCAGATCGTTGCCCGCCTCGGCGAGATCCTTGCGACCGCCGTTCGCGCCGCGCTAGGCTGACCTGACACATCCACGCGGGCGCGGGGCCCGGAGAGGCGATCCGGGCAGGGGAGGGCGATCGATGGGCATGATCTCGGAGTTCAAGACCTTCGTGCAGCGCGGCAACGTGATGGACATGGCGGTCGGCGTCATCATCGGCGGCGCCTTCGGCAAGATCGTCAGCAGCTTCGTCAGCGACGTCCTGATGCCTCCCATCGGCCTGGCGATCGGCGGGGTGAAGTTCTCCGACCTGGCGATCCGCCTCGGCGGCACCGACGAGGCGCCGGTGAATCTCGCCTACGGCGCTTTCCTGCAGGCGACCTTCGACTTCCTGATCATCGCCTTCTGCGTCTTCCTCCTCGTCAAGGCCGTCAACTCGATGAAGAAGCCGGCCGAACCGGCGCCGGCACCGGGGCCGACGGTCGACCAGCAGCTGCTCACCGAGATCCGCGACCTGCTGCGGCAGCGCGGCTGACCGTCCGCCGGTGCTCGCCGTCGACCTCTCCGGCCGTGCGGCCGTCGTCACCGGCGACAGCCGCGTTTCGAGCAAGTTCTCAGGATCCGCCGCTTCCGGCCGACAACGCGGCCAGCGCCTCCCCGGCATCCGAGGAGGTCACTACCGTCAGCCGATCTCCGGCGGTGAGCACGGTCTCACCGGTGGCGACGAGGTGGTCGCCGCGCCGCTCGACGCCGATGATCAGGCAACCGGGAGGCAGGCCCAGGTCGGCGACGCGCCGGCCGTCGAAGGGTGCGCCCGGGTGGACGTCGACTTCGTGCAGCATCGATTCGGGCGGCGCTTCGTCCGCCGGCACCGCGCGGCCGAGCTCGCGACCGAGCAGCGCCTCGTAGATCGGGCGGTCGCCGGCGAGGTCGGCGGTCCACTGGCCGACGAAAGTGGCGGCCAGCAGGGGCAACATCAGCGAGTAGCCCTCGGTCATCTCGAGCATCAGCACGATGCCGGTCAGCGGCGCGCGCACGGTGGCGGCGAACAGGGCGCCCATGCCGACGATAGCGAAGGCCCGGGCCTCCGGCACCGCCTGCGGCGCGATGCGGTGGAAGACGAGGCCGAGCGCCAGGCCGAGTTGCGAGCCGAGCACCAGCAGCGGCCCGAAGATGCCGCCGGCCGTGCCGAGCGAGTAGCTGCCGACGGTGAGCGCGAAGCGCGCCGCCAGCAGGCCGAGCAGCGCGAAGACCGCACCCTCTCCCGAGAGCGCGCGCTCGACCAGCGGCGTTCCGCCGCCGATCAGGCCGGGCGCCGCGAGGCCGATCGCCGCGACGGTGCCGCCGACGCCGGCCGCCAGCGCCACCCGGCCTGATC
>JAIOJQ010000177.1 GCA_019911865.1 Thermoanaerobaculia bacterium | reverse complement strand
GCGCCGCGTCTCGGCATCGTGCCGAGCCTCGACCTGCGCGGCACCTGGCGATGGACCAACGAGGCCGGGCTGTCGGGGCGCGAGGAGGACTGGAACCTCGGCCTCGGCCTGACCTGGTCGATCTGGGATGGCGGCGAGCGCGAGGCCCTGGCGGCGCAGCGCGACGCCGAAGCGCGCGAGGCCGGCCTGGTCTTCGAGCGCGAACGGCGCGCCCTGGCGGTCGAGGTCGAGAGCGCCCTCGCCGACCTGGCCACCGCCGAGGCGGCGCGCGAGCAGGCCGAGGTGCGCCTCGCGGTCGCGACGCAGAACGCCGAGGAGGTGCGCGAGCGCTTCCTCAACGGCCTCGCCACGGCGCTCGAGCAGGCCGACGCGCTGGTCGGCCAGTTCGAGGCCGACGCCGCGCTCGCCCGCGAGCAGTTCGCCGTCTCGCTGTCGCGCCTCGCCCTCGAGCGCGCGGTCGGCCTCTGGCCGGCCGGCCTCGACGCCTCCGTCTTCGACGCCGCCCGGGAGAACGAACCTTGACCTCGCACCACCGCCGCCTCGCCCTGCTCGCCGCCGTCCTGCCCGCCCTGCTCGCCGCCTGCGGCGGCAAGGGAGACGCGCCCGCCGCGGGCGGCCGCCCGGCGCGCGAGGCGATCCGCTTCCCGGTCGAGGTGGCGCCGGTCGAGGTGCGGCCGGTCGAGTACGTGATCACCGCCGTCGGCTCGGTCGAGGCCTTCGAGCAGGTCGCGGTGACCGCGCGGGTGGCCGGCGTGGTCGAGCGGGTGCGCTTCCAGGAGGGGGACTCGATCGGCCCCGACACGGTGCTGGTCGAGATCGAGCCCGAGCGCTTCCGCCTGGCGGTCGCCGCCGCCGAAGCGGCGCTCGCCAAGGCCGAGGCCGGCGAAGCCGAGGCGGCGAGCGGCCTCGAGCGGCGCCAGGCGGTCAACCAGCGCAACCCCGACCTGGTGCGCGCCGAGGAGGTCGATCAGTGGCGCACCCGGCTCGCCGCGGCGCGCGCCGAGGTGGCGCAGGCGCGCGCCGCCCTCGAGCTGGCGCGGCTCAACCTGCGCGACGCGCTGGTGCGTGCTCCGGTCTCCGGCATCGTGCAGACGCGCGACGTCGAGACCGGCCGCTACGTGCAGCCCGGCTCGGTGCTGACGACGCTGCTGCGGCGCGAGCCGCTGCTGCTTCGCTTCCGCGTCCCGGAGACCGAAGCCGGACCGCTGGTGGCCGGCCAGCCGGCGCGCTTCCGGCTGCGCGGCAGCCGGGGGGAGACGCCCTACAGCGCCACGATCACCCTGGTGGGCGCCGCCGCCGATCCGGCCGACCGGATGGTCGCCGTGACGGCGCGCATCGACGACCCGGCGCGCAGCGAACTGCGGCCGGGTGCTTTCGCCGAGGTCGAGATCCCGATCGGCGGCGAGAGCGCCGCGCCGGTGATCCCGCAGACCGCCATCCGGCCGACCGACCGCGGCTTCCTCGCCTACGTCGTCGAAGAAGAAGTGGCGCACGAGCGCCTGCTCGAGCTCGGCATGCGCACCGCCGACGGCCGCGTCGAGGTGCGCTCCGGCGTCGTGGCCGGCGAGCTGCTGGTAGTGCGCGGTGCCGAGGCGCTGCGCGACGGCGCCCGCGTGCGGCTCGAGAGCCCGGCCACCGCGGCGGCCGCGCCGGCGCAGCAGGCGACACCGTGAAGCTCACCGAAGCCTGCATCCGCAAGCCGGTCTTCGCCTGGATGCTGATGGCGGGGACGATCCTCTTCGGCCTGGTCGCCATTTCGCGCATCGGCATCTCGCAGATGCCCGACGTCGACCTGCCGACAATCAACGTCTCGGTCGGCTGGGAGGGGGCCGCCCCCGAGGTCATCGAGAACGACGTCATCCAGCCGCTCGAGGAGGCGCTGATCCAGGTCGAGGGGGTGCGCAGCCTCACCTCCTCCTCGCGCCAGGGCAGCGGCTCGGTCACCGTCGAGCTCGACATTTCGCGCGACGTCGACCTGGCGCTGCAGGACGCGGCGACCAAGGTTCAGCAGGCGCAGCGCCGGCTGCCGCGCGAGATCGACCCGCCGATCGTCTCGAAGAGCAACCCCGAGGACAACCCGATCATGTGGGTCGGCCTGTCGGGGCCGTTCCCGCGCCAGACCCTCGCCGACTTCGCCCGCTACCGGGTCAAGGAGCGGCTGCAGACCATTCCCGGCGTCGGCGAGATCAGCGAGGGGGGCTCGCTCGAGCGCAACGTGCGCATCTGGGCCGACGCCGCGGCGCTCGACGCGCGCGGCCTGACGGTGACCGACGTCATCGCCGCGCTGCAGCGCCAGCACGTCGAGCTGCCTGCCGGCCGCATCGAGGTCTCCGGCCGCGAGGTCAACGTGCGGGTGATGGGCGAGGCGGTGGACCTCGACACCCTGCGCCGCATCGTGGTGCGCGACGCCGGCGGCTCGCCGATCTACCTCTCCGACGTGGCGCTGGTCGAGGACGGATTCGAGGACATCCGCCGCCGCGGACGCGCCAACGGCGAGCCCGCCCAGGGGCTCGGCATCCGCAAGCAGCGCGGCGCCAACGCGGTGGCGCTCGGGCGGGCGATCAAAGCGGAGCTGGCCGAGATCAGCAAGACGCTGCCCGAGGGGATGAAGCTCGGCATCAACTTCGACTCGACCGTCTTCATCGAGGAGTCGGTGCACGAGATCGAGTTCGAGCTGCTGCTCGCCGTGCTGCTCACCGCCCTCGTCTGCTGGCTCTTCCTCGGCTCGCTCTCGTCGACGCTCAACGTCATCCTGGCCATCCCGATGTCGCTGCTCGGCACGGTGGCGGTCATCTGGTTCCTCGGCTACACGCTCAACACGTTCACCCTGCTCGCCCTCGGCCTGGCGGTCGGCATCGTGGTCGACGACGCCATCATGGTGCTCGAGAACATCGTCCGCCACGCCGAGGAGGGGGCCGACCGGGTGACCGCGGCGCGCGAGGGGACGAAGGAGATCGCCTTCGCGGCGCTCTCCGCGACCCTCGCGGTGTGCGCCATCTTCGTTCCGGTGATCTTCATGGAGGGGATCATCGGGCGCTTCTTCCTGCAGTTCGGCATCACGCTCTGCGTCGCCGTGCTGCTCTCCTACGTCGAGGCGGTGACCCTGACCCCCGCCCGCTGCAGCCAGTTCCTCGACGTCTCGCGCGAGGGCCGCAGCCGCATCGGCCAGGCGGTCGACCGCGGCTTCGACTTCCTGGCGCGCCGCTACGCGCGCATCCTGCCGCGGATCCTGCGCCGCCCCGGCCTGACGGTGCTCGGCGGCCTGGTGCTGTTCGTCGGCTCGCTGCTGATCTTCCGCGCCCTGCCGCGCGAGATGGTGCCGTCCCAGGATCAGTCGCGCTTCATGATCCGCCTGCAGACGGCGGTCGGCTCCGACCTCGACGAGATGGACCGCTACATGCTGCGCGCCGAGGAGTTCCTGCTGGCACGCCCCGACGTGCGGCGCGTTTTCGGCATCACCGGCGGTTTCGGCGGCGGCGGCGCGGTCAACAGCGGCATTCTCTTCGTCACCCTGGTGCCGCCCGAGCAGCGCGAGCTCGGCCACCAGGAGTACATGACGCTGCTGCGCCGCGAGTTCAACTCCTACCCCGGCCTGCGCGCGGTGATCCAGGATCTGTCGCAGCAGGGTTTCACCGCGCAGCGCGGCTTCCCCGTCGAGTTCTCGGTGCGCGGTTCGGACTGGGAGCAGCTGATCTCGACCTCCCACGACCTGATGGCGCGCCTGCAGGAGACCGGCGTGGTGGTCGACCTCGACACCGACTATCGCCTCGGCCAGCCGGAGCTGCGCATCCTGCCCGACCGGGCGCGCGCCGCCGATCTCGGGGTGAGCATCCAGGACGTCGGCACGACGCTCAACGCGCTGGTCGGCGGCGTGCGCATCGGCAAGTACAGCGACGGCGGCCGGCGCTACGACGTCCGCCTGCGTGCCCTGGCCGAGCAGCGCGCCCGCCCCGAGGACGTCTCGCGCCTCAAGGTGCGCACGGCGAGCGGCGACCTGGTGCCGCTCTCGTCACTGGTCGCCAGCGAGGAACGGCCGGCCCTGCAGGCGATCACCCGCCGCGACCGCGAGCGGGCGATCACCGTCTACGCCAACGTCGCCCCCGGGCACTCGCAGGACGAGGCGCTGCGCGAGGTCGAGCGGCTGGCCGCCGACGTCCCGCTGGGCACCCGCATCGTGCTCGGCGGCGCCAGCGTCGCCTTCCGCGAGTCGATGGCCAGCCTGATCTTCGCCCTGGTGCTCGGCATCATCGTGGCGTACATGATCCTCGCCTCGCAGTTCAACTCGTTCCTCCACCCGGTGACCATCCTCACCATTCTGCCGCTGTCGGTGGCCGGCGCGGCGGCCGCCCTGTGGCTGTCCGGGCGCAGCCTCAACATCTTCTCGATGATCGGCCTGCTGCTGCTGATGGGCATCGTCAAGAAGAACTCGATCATCCTGGTCGACTACACCAACCAGCTGCGCGAGCGCGGCCGCGACGCCCTCGCCGCGCTGCTCGAGGCGGGACCGGTGCGCATGCGCCCGATCCTGATGACCTCGACCGCGACGATGATGGCGGCCGTGCCGGCCTCCCTCGGCCTCGGCGCCGGCTCCGAAACCCGCGCCCCGATGGCGATCGCCGTGATCGGCGGCCTGATCGTCTCGACCGCCCTGTCGCTGCTCGTCGTGCCCGCCTTCTACCTGCTCACCGACCGCGGCAAGGCCGCCCTGGCCAGGCGCCGCGCCCGCCGGAGGGGAAAACCGGCCGAAGTCACCGCCGAGAGCTGAAAGAGAGAGTCTTCACCTTTTCGAGTGGGCGTCGAGGTCGGCGTCACGGAGCAGGCCTCGCCGGGGGGCCAGATCGAAGACGCCGACCCTGGAGTTCCTTCGCCCATCAGGCCCCGGAGCGCGATCTCGAAGTCCCCCATTGAGGTAGCCAGGCGCCCCATCGACCGAGACCTTGCGCTGACTCATCGGCCGCCCCAGCAATCTCGTCACTTCCACTTCGAGAAGCCGTTGCCTCCAGCGCTGCGCGTCCATTCGCGCCGAGTTGCCCGGCTCGCCGAAGAACTCCCTTGGCCCAGACTTCCCTTCAGTACTATTTTCCACTGCAGCGGTGTCTCCTCCAGATTCCCGGGCTTCCATTCCGGTGTTGGATCGTGCCAGAGAGCGCCACGCCGCCTTCAGCTCCCCTTCACTCTCTTTGAAGCATCCTCTTTCGCTGGAACTGCTTCCTGGTGAGGGCTCGCCGATCGTCGTGAATTCGTCCTCTCGACTCGTCGGCAGGCGAACGCCGGCACGATGCGCAGCACTCCCCCGACCGAGGCTGTCGGTGCCAATGGGTCGGGCATGGCAGTTGTCGCCAGACGCTTCCCGTCACACAGTACCCCTGGAATGAACCTTGCCTCAGGAGGTCTCGCGCTTTGGAAATCGTTTCTGGTGCCCGATACTGAGCGCCCTGGGGAACTCTTCATGAACCATGGAACCACCGGATACAAGCGAATCCAGGTCATGCGAGCAGTGTTTTCATGCTCGCTCGTCCTGCTCTTCGCTGTCGATCACCCGGCCCGCTGTCAGAGCTCGTACGGGGAGGTCATCGACATTCGTTCTGGTTTCGCGCGCGTGACCGTGGCGAACGAGGCGGTCCCGCCGCAGGCAAGTGACTTCCAGGTTTCGTGGAGGAGGCAACCCCAGAACATCCGCGGAATTCTAGGTGGTCCGGGAAGCTCGATCGAAGTCGGTATTGCGGTCGATATCTCCGCGAGCATGCAACGGAATCTGGATTCGATGAAAGCCGCGATCGGAGAGTTCCTCGGATCGGAGCTTTCCGCGGCCGACCGTGTGTTTCTTGTGACAATTTCGGATCGAATCGAGTTCGTGACGGAAGGCCTCGCTCCTTCGCTGAGCTCGCTCGCGAATCTGTCGCTCGACTCACGACCTGGGGTTCGGCCCACGAGATTCTTCGACGGCGTGGAAGAGGCTCTGTCGCACTTTCGGAATTCATCCGCTCGTGCCGTTCTTCTGGTGGCTTCGGACGCCTGTGACTCCTTGCAGGAGAAGGGTGCGGGAGCGCGAATCCTGGACAAGGCAGCGAACATGGCCATTCCTGTCGTGCTGATCGCGCCTGGCCGGCGAGACTGCCGAAGCGCCACCTGCAAGCCGGCACGATCCGGCGAATGGAACTGTTCCGAAGCAGCACCCTCCGGCATCCCGGTTCGCGTCATGGACCGGGACGCCAGCGACCCGACCCGCGGGCCCATAGATATTCCAAGCGAGTTCCTCACATCGCCGGCCACGATCGCCCGCGACCAGTTCGTCGGTCGGCTCGAGGCGGGCGGTGGAGCCCTCATCGTCGCCCGATCCGCTGCGGAGTGGACTCGAGGCATCGAATCCGCGCGCTCGCTCCTCGATCGCCAGTGGACCGTCGTCTTCGAACCTACCTCCGCGGCGGTCCGGAGCTCCGAAGTGCGAGTGAAAGTCCACGAGCACTCTCGACCTGCATCCTCAGCGGATCAATCGGCACAGTCGCAGCAGGAAGAGGTGCAAGCCATTTCATCCTCGCCCCCTCCTCCTGCACCGGTTGCCGTCGCGCGCAATCCCCCAGCCATCGCCGAGCAGATCGGCGTGGAAGTAGTCAACGTGGATGTGGTCGTAGCGGACAGTCGCGGTCGTCGGCTCGTGGATCTTGCGCGAGGTGAATTCCGGCTGGAGGTCGACGGCAAGGCCCAGACTCTCGACTATTTCTCGCCCCCACGAGGATTCGCACTCGAGAACGAAGAGCCTCGATGGATTCCACCAGAGGGAGCCGCACGACGCTCGAGCGGAACGACGTTTTTCGTTCTGGATCACGCGACGCTCGAGGCAAGAGTGTTGAAACAGGTGGTCGAAAGCCTCAGGGAGCTCGCTTCCGCACCCAGCTCCTCAGGCAAGACCTTCCTGGTGGCGTCGTTCGCAGACACGTTGACCCTTCACACACCGGGAACTTCGAACCCGGACGAAGTCAATCGCGCCCTGGATGACGTGGTCCTGACCGGAGCGCAAGGAGGGATTCGTCGACTCGAGAGGCGGCAACTTCAGGAGGAGATCCTTTCGACGAACCAGGCGAGCGTCGATCTCCTCATCTCCAGAATCCAGGCGATCGAGGACCAGGAAGTCTCGCGACAGGCCTCGCTTGTCGCGACGATTCAGGACCTCGTGACGACGAGCGCGGATTCCGAGCAGCCGAACACACTCCTGATCGCCACCGAGGGCTTCTCTGCCGAGCCCGAGAGATTCCTGCGGGAGCTCTTGAGCAGCGTCGCTGGAACTGGCGCTCAATTGCTCCTGACCAGGGAAGGCGCAACTTCTTCGAGAAGCGCCCTCCTCCTTGCTGAGCTCGACAGGCTCGCGAAGACGCTCCAGGAGCACCGTGTCACCGCGTATACACTGAGTCCGTTCTCGGGATTCGGCGGGCCCTCCAGCGCCGAGTTCCGAACCACCGGAAGATTCCTCGGAGCAGCCCCGCGAGAGGATGAATCACTCGCGGAATCAGCGGCGAACGTCGCCAGGCTCGGGGATGCAACAGGCGGCTCGAGAATTCCCATTTTCTCGGACCTGAAGGAGAGGATCGGAGCGATCACGCTCGACGGGCAGGCAAGCTATTCACTCGGATTCACGACCGGCCCGGAGGCAGGTTTCGAGAGTCACAGGATTCGGGTCGCGACATCTCGCGCAGGCACGTCGCTCCGATACCGCACCTCGTTTCGCCGGCTCTCGCCGCTCGAGCAGTGGCAAGCGGCTCTGGCGGCAGCGGCGCGCAGCGGAATCGTCAGTTCAGCTCTGCCGATCGAGCTCCGGGCCGACGCGATTCCTCCGCCACGCAGTGGCCAGGGCAGGAGGGTTCCCATCAGTCTCCTCATCCCGCTCGCTCAGCTCACCTTTCAATCCTCGGTCGATCGCAGCTCCAACGACAGCGCGCTGACCGTCCAACTCGCCGTCAGCGATTCCGCTGGAGCTCTGACCAGGGGCCCGGAAGAAGCCATCGAGATTTCCATTCCGCATGCGGATTTTGAGCGAGCACTTGGGGACTACTGGAGTCACCGCATCGAAGTGGAAGCGCCTGAAGGCCGAGCTGGCATCGGGGCGCTCGTGATCGAGAAGAGCACAGGAGTCTGGGCCACGGCTTCGCTCTCGATCGTCGCTGATGAGTGACGCAACATGGCGTCCGAGGAGTGTTCCGCAAGCGGCTGAAATTTCTTCTCTCGTTGCGGGACCGCACGACAAGGCGCCCCGCCACGGGAGAAGTGACGGAAAAGCGCGAGCGGTTCACGAGTACAGCTGCGCCGCCCCGGGAGATGCCGTGAAGCTCATTGGTCTTTCGGGACAGGCTCCGGAAACTCGCCAGGCTCCATCTTCCTGACGAAAAGAAAGGCATCCGCAATCTCCGGCCACGAAGCGGTCATCTCCAGATAGCCAAAAGGGCGAGCCCGGAAGGGCTTCACGTTGCCGGCCGCACGCCAGGCTCGAAGGTCGACGAACGCGGCTTGCATCTTCTCCCCCGCCAGAAACGCCTCCAGAGATCCTTCGGTCGCCGGAGCAACTGGAACACTCAGGTTCCGGCCCCCGGTCGCTCCCTCGTAGGCCGTCACCGGCTTCACCTCGACGACCTCCTCGCCCCTCTCAACAAGCGGCCAGATCATTGTACCCGCGGGGTCCACTGCCTGCCGGCACCGAGGCACCATCACCCCTCACCCTCCCTCGAGAGGACGAATTCCGACACGCCCTCCTCACGGTGAGCCCCGCGGAAGTCCGCGAAGCTCGGCTGGCACCTTCATGCACCTTCATTCGGGAGCGCCGCGAGAATCGGCTGGCACCTTCGGGCCACCTTTCGGGAAGTCAGGGCGTTGGCGGTGATTGCTGCCGCGCACGGATACGGCTCAGGGAACGGAGCATCGGGCGAGACCATTTCAAGAACAGGCATCCGACCGGATGAATACTCTTCAGAGCCCTGGCTGTCAGAGCTCTCCCGAACTGCTCGGCGGACCGCTCCCTTCGCTTCTTCGTGTGGACCGGGGATCGCCTCTCGAGATGGTGTCCAACTTCGTGAAAGAGAACGCGCGCGATGAAGTGATCGCGGAACAGCGGAATACGAGTACTCAGCATCGGGGCATCGGCGAGGATCGCGTCCACAAACAGCTCGATCCAGGCAGGGCTACCGCGAAAGGCGGGATGGTAGGACCCGAGTAGGCGCGAACCCGGACGCGAACT
>JAIOJQ010000176.1 GCA_019911865.1 Thermoanaerobaculia bacterium | reverse complement strand
ATCGAGCAGGCGCGCCTCTTCCACGCCGCGGCGCGCCGGGCGCCGGGCGAGCTGGTGCTCAAGGGGAGGTCGCCGCTGACCGAGAGCTACTCGGCGCTGGCGCCGGAGGTGCGGACGGCATTCGACGGCCGCCCGCTGGCGCCGCTCGAGACGGGGCTGCGCGCCCGGCTGGCGGCGGCCGACGCCGTGCTGGTGGCAGGGGAGGCGGCGAGCCACTGCGTGCGCGCGACGCTCGAGGACCTGCTCGACGGCGGCAGCGCCGCCGGGCGCGCGCTGGCGGCGAAGACCTGGATTCTCGAGGACGGCATGTCGTCGGTCGTGGTGCCCGATCCGGCACGCCCGGGCGAGTGGCTCGCCGACTTCACCGACGAAGCCGCGGCGGCACTCGACCGGCTGGTGGCCGCCGGCATGCACCGCTGGCGCACGGTGGACGGCTGGCCCTTCCCGCGCTGAGGGGGCTTGACAGCTAGTTATGCTCACTTCTAGGATAACTCGCGCCGGCAGGACCGCAGCCGCGGCGGCGCGGCGAAAGGGCGAGGAGTTCCGCGATGTCGAGCCCAGCTTCCCCTGAGTCCCTCACCGCCGAGGCGGCGCTCGCCGCGTTCGGCGAGCGCCTGCGCGGCGCGGTGCCGGAGATCGAGTGGCCGATCCACGCCCGCTACATCGCCGACATCGAGCGACTCAAGCGCCAGCGCAACGCCGTCATTCTGGCCCACAACTACCAGACCCCGGAGATCTACCTCGGGGTGGCCGACTACGTCGGCGACTCGCTCGGCCTGGCGCAGGAGGCGGCGCGCACCGACGCCGAGGTGATCGTCCAGTGCGGCGTCCACTTCATGGCCGAGACGTCGAAGATCCTCTGCCCCGACAAGACGGTCCTCATCCCCGACCTCGAGGCCGGCTGCTCGCTCGCCGCCTCGATCACCGCCGCCGACGTGGCGCTGCTGCGCGAGCGCTGGCCGGACGCGCCGGTGGTCACCTACGTCAACACCACGGCGGAGGTGAAGGCGGCGTCGGACATCTGCTGCACCTCGGCCAACGCGGTGGCGGTAGTCGAGTCGCTGGGGGCGAAGCGGGTGATCTTCCTGCCCGACGAGTACCTCGGCCGCTGGGTCGCTTCGCAGACCTCCGTCGAGCTCGTGCTCTGGAAGGGGCACTGCGAAGTGCACGAGCGCTTCGGCGCCGACGATATCCGGGCGCTGCGCGCCGCCGACCCGGCGGTGCGCGTGCTGGCTCACCCCGAGTGCCCGCCCGAGGTGCTGGCGGAGGCCGACTTCGTCGGCTCGACGGCGGCGATGATCCGCGACGTCGGCGTCTCGGGGGCGCGCAAGGTGGCGATGATCACCGAGTGCTCGATGAGCGACAACGTCGCCGCGGCCCACCCCGGCGTCGACTTCGTGCGCCCGTGCAACCTCTGCCCGCACATGAAGCGGATCTCGCTGCCCAAGATCCGCCGCTCGCTCGTCGAGCTGCGCCACGAGGTGCACGTGGCGCCCGAGGTGGCGGCCAGGGCGCGCCGGGCGGTGGAGCGGATGCTCGCCGTGGCGCGGCCCGCGGCGCGGGCGTGAGCGAAGCGATCGAACGACTCGTCGCCGACGTGGTGGTGGTCGGCACCGGCGTCGCCGGGATGACCGCGGCGCTCGGCGCCGCGCCGCTCGCCGTCCACCTGGTCACCAAGACCGATCTCGAGTCGGGTTCGAGCCTGTGGGCGCAGGGAGGAGTCGCGGTCGCCCTGGGGCACGAGGACTCTCCCGAGCTGCACGCCGCCGACACGGTGGCCGCCGGCGCCGGGCTGGTCGACCCGGAGGTCGCCGACATCGTTACCCGCGACGGCGTGCTGGCGATCCGCCGGCTGATCGAGATCGGCGCCGAGTTCGACCGCGGCGTGCGCGGCGAGCTCGCTTTCGGGCGCGAGGCGGCGCACAGCCGGCGGCGCATCCTGCACGCCGGCGGCGACGCCACCGGCGCCGAGCTGGTGCGCACGCTGGCGCTGCGGGTGCGCGCCGCCGCCGGGTTGACGATCTTCGATCGTTCCTTCGCCGAGCAGCTGGTGGTCGAGCAGGGGCGTATCGCCGGGGTTCTGGTGCGCCATCCCGACGGCCGGCGGCGCCTGCACGTGGCGCCGCGCGTCGTGCTGGCCACCGGCGGCCTCGGCCAGCTCTATCGCTACACGACGAATCCGCGCGAGGCGACCGGCGACGGCCTGCTGCTCGCCGCGGCGGCCGGGGCGCGGCTGGTGGACGTCGAGTTCGTGCAGTTCCATCCGACCGCCCTGGCGGTGGCGCGCGACCCGCTGCCGCTGCTCACCGAGGCGCTGCGCGGTGAGGGATCGGTGCTGGTCGACGAGGGCGGCGAGCGCTTCGTCGCCGCCGAGCACCCGGACGGCGAGCTGGCGCCGCGCGACGTGGTGGCGCGCTCCATCTGGCGCCACCTGGCGGACGGCCACCGCGCCTTCCTCGACACCCGGCAGGCGATCGGCGAGCGCTTCCCGGAGCGCTTTCCGCAGGTCTTCGCCGCCTGCCGCGAGGCGGGCATCGACCCGCGGCGCGAGCCGCTGCCGGTGGTGCCGGCAGCGCACTTCATGATGGGGGGCGTGGCGGTCGACGACTCGGGCGGCGCCAGCCTGCCGGGGCTGTGGGCCTGCGGCGAGGTCTCTTCGACCGGCGCCCACGGCGCCAACCGCCTGGCTTCCAACTCGCTGCTCGAGGCGCTCGTCTTCGGCGCCCGGGTGGCGGCGGAGCTCCGTTCCACGCCCGCCCCCGCCGTCAGCGCGGACGCCTCGCTGCCGCTGCCGCCCGCCGCCGACGACTGGCGGGGCGGCGGCGAGCTGCACCGCGAGGTGCGCGACCTCGCCTGGGCGAGTCTCGGCCTGGTGCGCGACGCTTACGGGCTGAGCGGCGCCCTGGCGCGCCTCGCGACGCTCTGGCGCGAGCTGCCCGCGGGCGCTTCGGAGACCCGCAGCCTGGTCGCCGCCGCACTGCTGGTCGGCGCCGCGGCGCGACACCGCGAGGAGAGCCGCGGCGCCCATTTCCGCAGCGACTTCCCGGCGCCGCGCGAGGCCTGGCGCTTCCGGCAGTTCCTCACCGCGTCGGTCGATGCCGACGGCGTGGTGCCTCATTTCGAGACCCCGGCCGCCCCGCTCGCCGACGGCGCGCCGCCCCCCGCAGCTTCGCCGGAGGTGCCGCGATGAGCCGTATCGATCCGCCCCCCGCCGCCGCCTGGAGTGACCTCATCGAGTGCGCCCTGGCCGAGGACCTCGGCCAGGGCGCACTCGATGAGGTCACTCCAGGCGGCGGCGGGGGGCGGATCGATAC